>CAXTMD010000437.1:0-3846 GCA_964245035.1 uncultured Chthoniobacterales bacterium | reverse complement strand
GGAGATCGTTGTTGCCTTTGAGGTCGATGGAGTGGTCCGCGAAGCGTTCGCCACGGTATGCCGCCTCGTCGAGCTTGT
The DNA here is from genome assembly GCA_964245035.1 of uncultured Chthoniobacterales bacterium. Lineage (GTDB taxonomy): Bacteria > Verrucomicrobiota > Verrucomicrobiia > Chthoniobacterales > SZAS-18 > CAHJWO01. Next base: position 3,768 of record CAXTMD010000437.1, on the reverse strand, counting down.
AGCGCTGGATGTTGGTGCCCATCGCGCCGTCGAGGATGACGATGCGTTCACGCAGGAGTTGTTCGAGCGGGTGGAGCGAGGCGGCGTTCGGCATGGATGGAAGATAACGCAGAACCAGCCGCGTTCAATGAACGAATCAACGCATCAGGATGATTCGATATGTATAGATTTAGGGCTTGGGATTTGTAGGGCGGGCGGCGTTATTTGGCGAACGCCGACTTCAAGCCCTCGGCCGCGAACTCCTCGGCCTGCTTGGCCTCATCGAGGATTGCCCCCATGCCGAAAAACTCGTGGGTCACCCCGTCGTACACCTTGTACTGCACCTTCACGCCAGCCGCCTGGAGCTTGTCGGCGTACGCCTTGCCCTCGGTCAGCAGCGGGTCGATCTCCGCGGCGATGATCGTCGCCGGAGCGACGCCCGACACATCCTTTTGCGCGAGCAGGTTGATGCGCGGATCGTTCCCGTCCTCAGGCTTGGGTAGGTAATATTTGAAGAACCACTTCATGCCCTCGGCGCTCAGCGGCTTGGTCGTCGCGTTGTCCTGGTAGGACTTGGTGTTAAAATCATACCCGGCGACCGGATAGACGAGCACCTGGTAGACGGGCTCTTGCAAGTGCTGCTGCTTGGCCTCGATGCAGATGTCCGCCGCCATGTTGCCGCCGGCGCTCTCGCCGACTACCGCGACCTTCTTCGGGTCGCCCTTGTACTGGCCGGCGTTGGCGAGCACCCACTTGTAGGCGCTGAACGCATCGTCGTGCGCGGTCGGGAACTGGTTCGCCGGGGCCTGCCGGTAATCCGTGGAGATCACGACCGCCTTGGTCAGCTCGGCCAGCTCGCGAGGGGAGGCGTCGTAAGCTTCGAGGCTGGCGATCACCCAACCGCCACCGTGGATGTAAAGAACCGTCGGGAACGGACCATCGCCCTCGGGGATGTACGCGCGGGCATTCACTTTGTGGTCTTCACCCACGTCGATTTTAAAGTCTTGCGTCGTGCCGTGGAAGGTCGGGGCGTTCTTGCCGTCCTTGGCCATCACGATCTTGACCGCCGAGGCGATCGTCGGCGCGGCCTTGGCGACGACCGGGGTGGTGTCCTCGATGGGCACGGGCGAGATCGCGCCGTAAGCCTTGAGGACCTCGGCCATCTTCGCGTTGGGCTCTGCCTGCGCGGGTGCAACGAGGAACGTGGAGGCGGCGGTGACGGCGATTCCTGCGGCGGCGCGGAGGAACCCCGGATGGAGACGGGGATTGGTCAACATATGCCCTTTGATTCGGACCGGCCGCGCCGGGCGGTTCCGTAAAAGAGGGGTCAGCGCCGCAGCCACTCGTCGCCGAACACCGCCAGCACGAACACCAATCCGACGAACGCGTTGGCGTTGAAAAACGCGGCGTTGACCGCGCGCACGTCCGGCGGCGTGGGACCGGCGACGCTGCGGTGTTCGTAGTAGAACGCCGCGAGCACCAACCCCAAACCGGCAAAGTAAACCGTCCCCAGACCCGCCGTGATCCCAAACGCGGCCAACCCCACGAACGCCCCCGCATGCAGCGCCTGCGCGAGCCGCAGGCTCCCGGCGACGCCATGGCGCACCACCAGCGAACGCAGCCCGGTGGCGCGGTCGAACTCGTAATCCATCGTCGCGTAGATCAGATCGAAGCCAGCCACCCACAACCCCACCGCCGCCGCCAGCACGAGCGGCGGCCACGCGAACCGTCCCTGCACCGCCAGCCAGGCTCCCACCGGCGACACCGCCAGCGCCAACCCGAGGAAGAGCTGGGTGTAGTCGGTGAAGCGTTTGGTCAGCGAGTAGAAAAAGACGATCCCCAGCGCCACCGGCGACAGCGCGAAGCAGAGAGGATTGATAAAAAACGTGGTCACCACGAACGCGCCCGCGCTCACGAGCAACAGCGCGAGAGCCACCGGCCGCGCGACGAGCCGGTGCCGCCCGGCCGTGCGCGGATTTTTCTGGTCGATCTCCCAATCGGCGAGCCGGTTGAAGACCATCGCCGCGGTCCGTGCGAAGACCATGCACAGCAGGATCAATCCCAGCACGCGCCAGCCCGGCCGGTCGTGCGAGGCGGCGAGCATCGAGCCCAGCGCGAACGGCAGCGCGAAGACCGTGTGCGAAAAGCGGATGAAAGTCAGCGCGCGGCTGACCGGAGCGAGGGAGGAGGCGAGAGCCGTCATCGGGTTGGACAATTTGGATCAGGTCAGCAGGGCGCGCAGCCGTGCGTCCGCCCCGTCCGTGATCGGATCGCCGTGGGCGAATGTCATCGCTGAGAAAGTCCGCTCCGCCAACCGGGTCAGCGCGCGGCGGAGTTCTTTGGGGTTTTCACAGTATTTTTCCGGCAGGATCGCAAAGCCATGCGAACCCATGTGGATGAGCGCATCGCCGACCAGCACGAGCCCGCCGCCGTCCACCCGGCAAAACGCCGTCTCCCCCGCCGCCGCGCCAGGCAGGAGCACCGCCTCGAACGCCCCGCCGAAGACGGTCCCGCCCGCCTCCGGGACGATCAGGTCCGCCTCCAGTCCTGCTTCCTGCGCCGCGGCCGCGGTCGCGCACAACGGGACTCCGAACCGCCGCGCAAACTCCCCGGCGGCGCGGGCATGGTTGCCGTTGGTCACGAGCACGCCGGCGGGCGGAGTGCCGGCCGTTTGGGCGAGCAGTTCGGCGAGCGCCGCCGGACCCAACGGGATCGGGTCCACGAAATACAGGCCGCGCCCGGCCACCGCCACCGCCGTCGCGTGCAGATCGACCTTGTTCGCCGGGTCGTACGCCTGCCAGAGCGCCAGCGCCCAGCCGCCGGGCACGGGGCTGGCGAGTTCGGTGTATTCGGAGGCGGCGCGCACCGGCGTAAACTCCGGCGCGCCGCTTGAAATGCAAGGGGTTCCCGGCCGATAGTAGCACGCCGCCTCCATGGAAAAAACGTCCACCCCGCCGTCCGCTCCCGACCCCGAACGCGCCCGGCTGGCAGCGGAGATCGTTGCACGGCCCGGGCGCTACAAAATCTGCGAGGGCTGCGACTCAATCGTGTCCCGACGGGTGTCGACCTGCCCGAACTGCTACGGCTACCGCTTCAACACGCGCCGCCAAGCCATCATCGACCAGGCCCGCCTGCTCGGCAGCCGCGAGAAGACGAGCGTGACGGCGGAAGACCTGTTGTAGCGGGCGCTAACCTAAGGGGGCGGCGTTGCGCCGGGGGGCCGCAAAGCGTGCCGCGTGGCAAGAGAGTTGCTAAGGCAATGGGACCGCTTTTTCCCAGCCGCCATGTACACCTACGCCTACCAAGCCCGCGACAACCACGGCAAGATCACCGCCGGCGTCCAGGACGCGATCAACGAGGACAACGCGATCACCAGCCTCATGTCGCGCGGTCTGATGGTGCTGACCATCAGCCAGAAAGGCGCGGCCAAGGCCACCAAGAAGGCCACCAGCGTCAAGGAGACCGACCTCGTCCTCTTCACCCGCCAGCTCGCCACCATGATCGACGCCGGCATCCCGCTCGTCGGCGCGCTGACCGCGCTCTACGAGACCGCCGACCCCCGCAAGCAGGCCAACCTGCGCTCCATCATCGGCGACATCACCAGCCGCGTGCAGGGCGGCGAAAGCTTCAACGCCTCGCTCGCCAAGCACCCGCTCATCTTCAACCGCCTCTACATCTCGATGGTCAAGGCCGGCGAGACGGGCGGTCTGCTCGCCGAGATCCTCGACCGGCTCGCCGGCTTCCTCGAAGCCAGCGCGCGCCTGCGCAAAAAGGTCAAGTCGGCCATGA
>CAXTMD010000436.1:0-3850 GCA_964245035.1 uncultured Chthoniobacterales bacterium | reverse complement strand
GAGTTGGGAAGCCGACCAGAACCGGCGCGCGGAGGCGGGCCGCCAAGCGATGCAGGCCAAGTTGGCCACCCGCCACGAGGAGGAATCCAAGGAACTAGCCAATGGCTTGCGCGACAAACTGGTGGTTCGCGCGGACGCCCACTTGGTGCCGTACAGCGAAACGGCCCTGGCGAACAAAAAACTCTTTTTGTTCTACATCACCGCCGCCGCCAACCGGGCGTCGCGCCCGACGACCGCGCAACTGGAGGAGTTCTACCAGAAGTTCGTCCCCGCGCACCCGGAGTTCGAGATCGTGTTGTTGTCGGTGGACCGTTCGGCGTCCGAGATGGAGAGGGGGATGCAGGACGCGGCGATGCCCTGGCCCGCGCTGGCCTGGGAGAAATTGGCCCAGGAACCGGACCTCGCCGCGCTGAGCAAGCAAGGTGTTCCGCGCCTGGTGCTCATCGACGGCAGTGCCCGGACGCTGGCGGACAGCATCGAGAACGGCAAGCCCGTGGGCACGAAGCACATCTTCGAGGTGCTCGCCGGCAAAGGCAGCGGGCCCGGCGCGCCGACGGCCGCGCGGTGAGGGGCGCGGTGGCCGGGGGCCACGTTGCGGTGCAGGCTGCGCCTGCAACTCTAATACAACAAGAACGGCTGCCGCTCGCGGCGGAAGTTGTCCACGTCCGCCGACCAATCCTCCACGATCCTGGCCGGGGGCACGCCGGCCTCGGTCATGCGCTGCAAGGACGCGCTGCCGTAGGTCGCGCGCAGGTCGGCGTTGACCCCGCCCGGCAGCCTGGAAAACAGCCGGCTGCCGCTCGCCTTGTACATGGCCGCCAGCATGTAGACGTTGAGCGCCGTCAGGTTGCCGGCCGCGTGGTCGTCCAGTCGGACGTTCGCGCCCTCGTTGCCGTTGCCGCGGTACGGCGAAAACGTCATCCCCGGCAGCCCCGCGCCGCGCAGAGAGTTGGTGAACCCGTCCGCGTCGAGGTACGGGGCCGACATCCGCTGGAAGGGCACGTCCGTGCCGATGCCCAGCTCCGGGCCGGTGAGGTCGCCGACCAGGCCGGTGGCGACGTAGTACAGGGGCGAATCGGCCCGCGGGATGTTGGGCGAGCTGCGCACCCACGCTAGGCCGGTGTCGGCCCAGAGCATCGAGCGTTTCCAGCCTTTCATCGGCACGACCGTCAGCTTGCACGAGGGACCGACCCAGTGCTTGGCGTCGATCATCCGGGCCAGCTCGCCCGCGGTCATGCCATAGACGTAGGGGATCGGGTAGGGGGCCTCGAAGTTGACCCCCTCCGGCTTGACGCTCGGTCCCTCCACGCGCTCGCCGCCGAGCGGATTGGGACGGTCGAGCACGATGAACTCGACCTTGTTTTCTGCGCAAGCCTGCATGCACTTGCCCATGGTGGACAGGTATGTGTACGAGCGCGCGCCGATGTCCTGGAGATCGAAGACGAGCGCGTCGATGCCCCGGAGCATGATGACCGTCGGCTTGCGCGTCGCGCCGTAGAGCGAGTAGGCGGTCAGGCCGGTGAGCGGGTCCTTGCGCGAGGCGACGTACTTGCCGGCGAGTTCGGTGCCTTCGAGGCCGTGCTCGGGGGTGAACAGCGCCACGAGCTGCACGCCCGGGGCGCGGCGCAGGAGCGCGCGGTCGAGTTCGCGCGCGGCGTCGGTGCCGGTCTGGTTGGTGACGAGGCCGATACGCTTGCCCTGGATTTCCGCGTAGCCTCCGTCACGCAGCACGTCGATGCCGAGCCGCACTTGGGCGGGGGCGGAAGTGCAAAAGGCAAAAGGCAGAATGCAGAAGTTCAGCAGGCAGAGGTAGAAACGCAGAAGCCGTCGCATAAGGGAAAACCGCATAGAAGTCGCTACTTTCCACGAATCCCTTTCAGAAAATCAAGCCCGCTTCTCCTTGGCCGGCTTTCGGCCTCAGACTTTTGATTTTGCATTTTGCATTTTGCCTTCTGCCTTCCGCCTTCTACCTTTCGCCTTCCTCATGACCGACGTTGTTTCCGATCCCGGTCAGGTTCTTCTCGTCGGCTTGCCCGGCCCCGAACTTGATGCCACCACCGCCGCGATGCTCCGGCGCGTCCAGCCGGGTGGTTACATCCTGTTCACCCGCAACATCAAAACTCCGGCCGGTCTGCGCAAACTCACCGACGACCTGCGCGACCTGAGCCGGGTGGAGCCGTTCATCACCGTGGATCAGGAAGGCGGCCGGGTGTCGCGTCTGAAAGCCATCGGCAACGAACCACCCGGCGCGACCCAACTCCGCCGCCGCAACGATCCCGCCCTGGTACGCCGCCACGGGGCGTTGACGGCACGGCTGCTGCGGCTGTTCGGGTGCAACCTTGACCTCTGTCCCGTGCTCGATCTGAGCCTGGGCGGCGACGAAACCGTGGACAACTCCCTGCGCGGGCGCTGCTACGGCGAGACCGTCGAGCAGGTCGTGCGGCTGGCGGGCGCGTTCAACTCCGAACTTCGCTCGGGTGGGGTCCTGTCGTGCGGCAAGCATTTCCCCGGCTACACCTGCGCCCGCGAGGATGCGCACCACCTCTTGCCCGTCATCGAACGCACCCGCGAAGAACTCGACGCCGTCGAACTCGGGCCTTTCCGCGAGATGGTCAACGTGCTCGACAGCGTGATGGTCTGCCACGCGCACTACCCGTGCCTCGACCTCGAAGGCGCGCGGCCCGCGTCGCTGTCGGGCAAGGTGATCAACGGGCTGTTGCGCGACGAACTCGACTTCCGCGGCCTCGTGATGACCGATGACCTCGACATGGGCGCGATCCTCAACACCTACGGCCTGGAACAGGCGCTGGGTCTCGCGCTTGCCGCCGGGGCGGACTTGGCGATGATTTGCCACAGCGTCCGCGTTGAGCAGTTGGAAGAGGCGCGCCGTTTCGCGGAAAATGTCCCCAGCGGCGACCTCGAACGCGCCCTGGCCGCCGTGGCGGTGGCGAAGGCACGGCTGTCGCCGCCCGAGCCGGTGTTCAGTGAGGAGACCTTCCGCGAGGTTGACGCCCAGGTGTGGGACCTGCGCGTGGAGGTGATGGGCGAGGAAGCCGCCGGTCACCGCGCGCCGGAGGACGGCAAGCGCTCGCCGGTGGAGATTTACTGAGGGGTGGTCGAACGATCCACAACCTCGTGTCCGGACTGAGCTTGGCGCATCCGGGCGTCACGGACCATCGCGTCCAAATCGTAGTTGTAGCGCTCCACCAGCTTTATTTTCGCGCGGCGAACTTCGGCCATGATCGGGTCAGGAGCCTGCTGGGTTTCAACCTTCGAGATGTTTGTGTTCATCGGGGAAGAACTGCTCAGGTGTGCAGATCACAGGAAGATGAACCCCGGCGTCTGAAAAGCAAGCACGCAGCCGGTCTGCGATGAACGGGTTGGCAATGTGTTTGCAGTTCCAAGTCAAAAGGAAATCCATGCGGTGGGCCCCTGCGGCGGCGAGGTGAAAGGCGTCGCTGCCAGCGACATTTGGCAGTATGCCAGTAGAGATAAGTTTCTTGGCGAGGAGGACGACCGGCTCAGTGAGATCCACGAGCCGGATGTCGGCAAGAAGTTGAAGTCGCTCTGCGGCCTTGGCGGCTTCGCCGTCGCCAGCCTCTTCGAGAACAAGCTGTGAGGTGAACAGGTCGAACTGCTGCCGTCGCATATCCCACCACTCACGAGTGCGTTCTTGCTTGGCGAACAGCAAAACGTCGCGCGAGGGCCGGGCGACGTAGTAGCTCGGGATGGTGGTCTCGATAAATATCGAACGCGGCATCTGTCCTCACATCATCTCCACCGGCACGAAAAACCGCAGGCTCCCACCGTACGGCGCGGGCCGGTCCACCTCGATGCCGATGAGCGTCGC
>CAXTMD010000435.1:1658-3860 GCA_964245035.1 uncultured Chthoniobacterales bacterium | reverse complement strand
GTTTTCGGCACGCTGCACACCTCCAGCGCGGCCAAGACGGTGGACCGCGTCATCGACGTGTTCCCGACCAGCCAGCAGAACCAGGTGCGCGCCACCTTGGCCGAGTCGCTCAAGGGCGTCGTGGCGCAAAACCTTTTCCGCCGCATCGACAAACCCGGCCGCGTGGCGGCCCTGGAAGTGCTGGTCTTCGACACGGCGATTTCTAACCTCGTGCGCGAGGGCAAGACCCACCAGATCCCCGGCATGATCCAGGTCGGCAAGAAGAAGGGCAACCAACCGCTCGACGACGCGATCATGGACCACTTGCGCAACCTGCGCATTTCGCCGGAAGAAGCGTACGAAAAGGCGAACGACAAAAAGAAGTTCCGCCCGTTCCTCAAGGAACCGCCCGATGACTTTGAGGATTAAACCGCCCTCTTTTCCCCTTCCCTCATCCTATGCGTTCCGTTGAACTCGACGCCATCCTCGGAGCTATGCTCCAGAGCTACGACGGCATTTCCGACCTGAACTTCTCCGTCGGTCGGCCGCTCCAGGTCGAAGCCTTCGGCCAGCTCAAGCCCATCGCGGTCGATCCACCCATCGACTCGCTGACCGCCTACCAGACCGAGAACATCGCGCTCAACATCCTCGGCAACAACCGCCGGCTCATCGGCCACCTGCTCGAAAATGGGTCGTGTGATTGCGGCTACCAACTCGGCACGCAGGCGCGCTTCCGCGTGAACATCTTCCGCCAGCAGGGCCGCATCTCCGTGGTGATGCGCAAGCTCAACAGCGTTATTCCGACCCTGGACAGCCTCGGGTTGCCCGGTGTCTTCGAGCAAATCTGCCGCGAGCGCACCGGTCTGGTGCTGGTCACCGGCGCGACCGGCTCGGGCAAGACGACGACGCTCGCCGCCGTCCTCAACGAGATCAACCGCACGCAGGCCTTCCACATCGTCACGCTCGAAGACCCGGTCGAGTTCGTGCACCCCCACTACCAGAGCACGTTCAACCAGCGCGAACTCGGCACCGATTTCAACTCGTACCCCAACGGCTTGCGCGCCGCCCTACGCCAGGCCCCGAAGGTGATTCTCGTCGGCGAAATGCGCGACCGCGAGACGGTCGAGATCGCCATGACCGCGGCCGAGACAGGCCACCTTGTACTGAGCACCCTGCACACCATCGACGCCGGCCAGTCGATCCTGCGCATCCTCGGCTTGTTCGAGCAGGCGGAGGAAAAACTCATCCGCCAGCGCCTTGCCGACACCCTGCGCTACGTGGTCAGCCAGCGGCTCGCGCCGAAGGTCGGCGGCGGCCGGCAACTCATCATGGAAGCGATGGGCAACAGCCTGCGCACGAAGGAAGCCATCGCGCTCGGCGAGGACGAAGGCCGCACGTTCACGAGCATCATTGAGGCCAGCGAACCTTTCGGGTGGTTCAGCTTCGACCAGTCCATCACGAGATCCTTCGAGGCAGGCGACCTCGACGAGGAGACGGCGCTGGCCTTCTCTTCCAACAAGGGCAAGGTCACCCGCGCCATCGACCTCATCAAGAAGAGCCGCGGCGAGGAGAAGAACAAGACCAGCGGCCTGCGGATGGATGTCGCCTCTTCTTCCCGCTACTAACATCGTTTCCAACATGAGCGCATCCTTCCAAACCCAGGAGTACGAGACGAGGTTTGACATCTTCGAGCCGGGCGACCTGACGGCGCTCGTCTGCATCGACCAGCCCGAGTACCAGCAGCAAATCGTCGAACAACTCAGCAGCATCGACTACAAGATCCATGTCGGACTGTTCGCGGAAGATATCACGCTCAAGCTCAAGACACACGTGTACGACGTGGTGGTCATCGACGAGCATTTCGGCGGCTGCTACCTTGGCAATAACGCGGTGCTCTATGAGGCGATCAACCTGCCGCCGGGCCAGCGGCGGAACCAATTCATCGTGCTGATCGGCACCAGCGTGATGACCAACGACGAGATGATGGCGTTCATCTACAGCGTGGACCTGTGCTTCAACGTCAACGACCTGAATAACCTCAAGCCTGTGTTGCGGCGCGGCGTGGCTCGGCAGAAGGAGTTTTTCCACGTTTTCATCGAGCAGGTGAAAGTCGCCGGTCTGGCGTAACAGGCCGCGCGCCGGCATTGTCCCACCGGGGCAAACCGTTCCGCGCGCTGGCGGAACTATGTTTGTTCCCGCCTTTCCGTCACCCCGGAGGGGTGG
>CAXTMD010000435.1:0-1558 GCA_964245035.1 uncultured Chthoniobacterales bacterium | reverse complement strand
GGGGTGGCGGAAAGGCGGGTACAGCAACGCCCAACTAACGTGGGAGGCAGTGTAGAGGTGGATGGTTCCAGGCATTTCTATCTTACCGCCGCCGCAACCGCCGCCAGCAGAAACCGTAGGGCGTCAGGTCCACCCGCAGTTCCCGTCCGTCGATGTCCTGGTCGTGGCGGTCTTCAAACATCGGGATCGCCACCCCGTAGCTGTCGTCCCAAAGCTGCACGCGCAACCCCTTGCATTCCTTGCGGCCCAAGTTATGCAAACACAAGATGGCCCATTCGCCATCCGTGCACGCGTGCGCAAACACCGTTTCGGGTTGGTCCGTCTCGACCAGCCGGAAGTGCCCCGCCCCGATCTGCGGAGATTCCTTGCGCGTGCGGATGAGCCGTTCCAGGCGGTTGAGTAACGACTCCGGGTCGCGCCGCTCGGCCTGCACGCTCACGCGATGGTAGTCGAACGGTCCGCCGTCCGCCGGCACCAGCGGCCGGGGGAACTTGTCGGACGACGCGCGGGAGAAATCGGCGTTCGCTTGCAGGTTCCATTGGAACGGCGTGCGCACGCTGTTGCGTTCTTCGAGGGCGAGGAGATCGCCCATGCCGAGTTCTTCGCCGTACCAGATCACCGGGCTGCCCGGCAGGCTGATCAGTAGACTGTACGCCAGCAGCAGCCGCGCCGGGTCGTTGCCCAGCATCGGCGCGAGCCGGCGGCGGACCCCGCGGTTGTAGAGCCGCATGTTCTCCTCCGGTGCGAACGCTTTGAAACAATCCCCGCGCTCGTCGTCGGAGAGTTTGCTCAGGTCGAGTTCGTCGTGGTTGCGCAGGAAAAACGCCCACGCCGCGCCCGGCGGCAACGCCGGCAGCGCGCGCAGGCTGCGCACGATGGGCTCCGCCGACTCGCGTGCGAACGCCAGGAACAGGTGCGGGTTCACCCAGAAGTTCAGCATCAGGTGCAGCCGGTCCCCGTCGTCGCCGAAGTAGTGCAGCATGTCGCCGGGCTCCACGTTGGCCTCGGCGAGCAGGATCGCGTCGCCTTTTTTCCACGACAGGTAGTCGCGGAACTCGCGTAAAAACTCGTAGCGTTCCGTGTGCGGACCGGGGTCGTTGTCGCCGCCGACGCCCGTCTCGATCACGAACGGCACCGCGTCCATCCGGAAGCCGCTCACCCCGAGCGAAAGCCAGAAGTTCATGACCTTCTTGATCTCCGCGCGCACCGCGGGGTGGTTGAGGTTCAGGTCGGGTTGGAAGTCGTAGAAGCGGTGGAAATAACTCGACTGCGCCACGTGGTCGTACTTCCAAATGCCGTCCTGCTTGCCGGGGAAGGCGACCTCGCTGCGGGTGTCCTCGGGTGGGTGCTGGTTCCAGACGTAGTAGTCCCAAAACTTCGAGCCCGGCCCCTCGCGCCGCGCGGCCTGGAACCACGGGTGCTGGTCGCTCGTGTGGTTGACCACCAAGTCGATGATGACGCGGATGCCCCGGTTGCGCGCTTCGTCCATGAACAGCGCGAAGTCTCCCAGGTCGCCGTAGAGCGGATCGACGCCGAGGTAGTCCGTGATGTCGTAGCC
>CAXTMD010000434.1:0-3898 GCA_964245035.1 uncultured Chthoniobacterales bacterium | reverse complement strand
TCATGGCCGAGCCGGGGTTCTGGGACCGCAAGGAACAGGCCCAAAAGCAGGTGGAGGAAGTTTCCGCGCTCCGCGCCAAGATCAGCCCGGCGCTGGCGCTGGAAACCCAGATGGCCGACCTGGAAACCCTCCAGCTTCTCGCCGACGAGGAAGCCGACCCCGTCCAGCAAGCGGCGGCCTACGCCGAACTCGACGCCGAGAAAACGCGTGCCCTGGCGGCGTTGGAGGACTTTGAACTCCAGCAGCTCCTCTCCGGCGAAAACGACAAGTCGAACGCGTTCGTGACCGTGCACAGCGGCGCGGGCGGCACGGAGTCGTGCGACTGGGCGGAGATGCTCCTGCGCATGTACGAGCGTTGGGGCGAGCACCACGGCTTCGGCAAGCAGATCATGGACATCCAGGAGGGCGACGAGGCCGGGATCAAGAGCGCCACGATCAAGGTCGAAGGTTCGTACGCCTTCGGCTACCTGCAAACCGAGCGCGGCGTGCACCGGCTTGTGCGGATCTCGCCCTTCGACGCGAACAAGCGCCGACACACGAGCTTTGCCAGCGTGGACGTGGTGCCCGAGTTACCCGACGACGCGCCCATCGACATCAACGAGGCCGACCTGAAGCTCGATACTTTCCGCTCCGGCGGCAAGGGCGGCCAGAACGTCAACAAGGTGGAGACGGCGGTGCGCATCACGCACATCCCGTCCGGGATCATCGTGGCCTGTCAAGCCGAGCGCAGCCAGATGAAGAACCGCCTCACCGCGCTCAAACTGCTCAAGGCCAAGCTCCAACAGATCGAGATCGACAAGAAGAAAGCTGACATCGACCGCCAGTACGGCGAGAAGGGCGACGTGGCCTGGGGCAGCCAGATTCGCTCCTACGTGTTCCAGCCCTACCAGATGGTCAAGGACCTGCGCACGGGTGTAGAGACCGGCGACGTGCAGGCCGTGATGGACGGCGAGATCGACCCGTTCATCCACGGCAAGCTGCGTGGGCTCAAGCGCAACAAGGGCGGCGCGGACGACGACGCGGACTTGGCGTGAGGGTGGCGACCTACTAGACTCGCAGAGGTATGGGTATGACTTGGCGGGAAATTTGCACCGACCCGGTGTTTTCCCAGCTACCCGGACGCGTCGAGAGCAACGAATGGGGCAACGTGATTGTTGGGCCGGTGCCAACGGCCCGGCACTCCGATCTGCAGAGCCAAATCATGTTTTCGCTTTGGCGTCTGCTGCCGGAGGGCCATGCACAGGCAGCCTATGCGCTGCAAACGTCCAAAGGCGTCAAAGGGATCGATGTGGTGTGGCTCTCCGGGCAACGCCGCAAGCAGTTGCCAAGGCGAGGGTTGGTCCACCCGCTTGCTCCTGAGATTTGCATTGAGGTGCTCGTGCCGAAGAACACACGGGCGGAGTTCCTCGCCAAGAACCTGCTCTACTTCGAGCGTGGCGCACAGGAGAGTTGGATTTGCGACCATGCAGGCAAGCTGACGTTCTTTGATGTGACCGGCCGAATCGTTCGTTCCAAAATCTGCCCGGAGTTTCCCGTGAGAATGATGCGAGAAAGCTCTTTGTAAGGCCATGCCCCGCCCGCCGACGCTCACCTACGACCGCGGCACGCTGATCCTCCACCCGCCGCCGCGCGGCAAGGCGTGGGTGGACCACGCCGAGTGGGACGACCGCGTGGAGCGTTTCCGCATCCCGGCCGACCGCTACCGGCCGCTGATTGACGCGCTCGCCGCCGAGGGCACCGCCGTCGAGGATCGCGCCCGCGCGTTCACCGAACTGCCCTTCAAACTCGCGCCCACCGCCCCCACGCCGCACCCGCACCAAGCCGAGGCGCTCGCGGCGTGGGAAGCAGCCGAAAAGCGTGGCGTGGTCGTGCTGCCGACCGGCTCCGGGAAGACCTTCGTCGCGCAACTCGCCCTGCAAGCGGTCGGCCGCAGCGCCTTGATCGTCGTGCCGACGCTCGACCTCCTGCACCAGTGGTACGCCGGGCTGCGTGCGGCGTTCCCCGGCGTGGAGGTGGGTTTGCTCGGGGGCGGCTCGCGCGACCACGACGCACCGCTGCTCGTGTCCACGTACGTCTCGGCGGCGACCGAGGCCGAGCGGCTAGGCAACCGCTTCGCGTTGCTGGTCTTCGACGAGGTTCACCACCTGCCGGCGGCGTTCACGCGGGTCATCGCGCAGTATTCCATCGCGCCGTACCGCCTTGGGCTGACCGCCACCCCCGAGCGCTCCGACGGCCGCGACCGCGACCTGCTGACCCTCGTCGGTCCCACCGTCTACCAGCGCACGCCCGACGAACTGGCCGGCGGCGCGCTCGCGCCCTTCGACGAAATCCACCTGCGCGTGTCGCTCACCGCCGACGAGCGCCGCCGCCACGACGCCGCCATCGCGCGGCGCAACGCGTTCCTGGAATCCCGCCGCATCGGCCTCGGCTCCCTGCAAGGCTGGCGCAACTTCGTGCGCGCGAGCGCCGGTTCGCCGGAAGGCCGCGCGGCAATGATCGCCCACCGCGAGGCGCGCCGGATCGCGTTCCACTCGGAGGAAAAGTTCCGCGTGCTCGACGAACTCCTCGCCAAGCACGCTGGCCGCCGCACGCTCATTTTCACGGACGACACGACGATGGTCTACCGCGTCGCCGAGGAATACCTGCTGCCGGCCATCACCCACCAGACGCCGGTGAAGGAACGCCACGCGACCCTGGCCCACTTTCGGGCCGGCCGTTATCCGGTGATCGTCAGTTCGCGCGTGCTCAACGAGGGCGTGGACGTGCCGGAAGCCGGTGTCGCCATCGTGCTCTCGGGCACGGGAGCCAAGCGTGAATACATCCAGCGCCTCGGCCGCGTCCTGCGTCCAATGGAGGGCAAGCGTGCCGTGCTCTACGAGATCGTGGCCGAGGGCACCGGCGAGGAGAACGTCTCACGCCGGCGGCGGGCCGCCAGTCGTTGATGCGTCCGCCGCTCAGGATCGTTTTTTCCTCGGGCCGGCGGCTTCCACGTTGGCTTTGACCTCTTCGAGCACCTGCTGGGTGTCGTGAGCCCGCTTGCTCCGGTCGATGTCGTTCCGGTTCGTCTTTCCAAACACGCTGTGCATGCTGATGTCCAAGTGCGCGAGCACCCGGGTGGCCGCCGGAAGCGGCGTGAGCGACAACACCACGTCGATCTGCGGGTTGGCATAAAAGGCATTACCAACGGCAGACTTGTAGAGCGCGGCTTCGACGGGCGGCATCGGCTTGGTGAACACGAAGGCGTACGGAGTGTCCTGCGCATACGCGTAGCCGTCGGCGGTGAACCGCGCGACGAGTGCGCCCTTGACCCGGCCAACGTCGGACGTGTTGATGGTGACCTCCGGTTTGCCCGACGGCGTGGGCAAGGGCTGGAGGTTGGCGCAACCGGAGACGAACGCGACGACAGGAAGGACGAGGAGAAAAAGAACCTTGTTCATGGCACAGATCGGGGCTCCCGCTAGGAAAGCGTCGGGTTATACCTTGTTGTGCAAGCGGATGAAAAGCCGTAAAATCCGCGGGCGAGGATTCCCGGCCGCTTGGCAGAAAATTTTCCGGGGCGATGTTCCGCTCTTGGCCGCATGCTTCCCTCCGATCTACTCATCCTGCGTCGCCGACACGGTGCGCTGACGCCGCACCGGCTCGCGCTCGACGACGACAGTCGCACGCTCGCCGGCGAGTTGATCGCCCTTTTTGCCGAGGCCGTTGGCCAAAGGAAGCAGCAACTCGACGGCGTGCTCGCGGCGTTCGAGGGCGAGGACACCGCCTTCAAGGTCAAACGTGGGTTGGCCCACCTGCTCGCCAACGACTTCTGCACGTTCGAGACCGTCGCGCCGCTCGACCCGGCAGAGTTGCGCGAGCGCGTCTTCGCCGTCGGCGCGGAGAGCACGCCCTCACGCGC
>CAXTMD010000433.1:2612-3922 GCA_964245035.1 uncultured Chthoniobacterales bacterium | reverse complement strand
CGAGGGCGTGTTGAAGGGCGCGGCGCACATCACCGGTGGCGGGCTGATCGACAACTTGCCGCGCGTGCTGCCCGACACGTGCGACGCTGTCATCGACACTGCCCGGTGGAAGACGCCGCGCCTCTGCCAGATCTTGCAAGAGGGTGGTGCGGTGCCGAGAGAGGAGATGTTCCAAGTCTTCAACATGGGTGTCGGCATGGCGCTCGTGGTGGCCGAAAAGGACGCTGCGGCCACGCTCGCCGCGCTGGGCAAAGGCGCCTTCCGCATCGGCCGGATCGAGCGCGGCACGGGCCGCACCCGGTTGCAATGAAGCGTCCGCGAAGTCCGGCATGAAAGAAATCATCGCACACCCGGAGGTCGGCACGGCGCACTTCGCGCGCCTCTCCGCGTCGGAGGAAGCCGGGCTGTGGGGGGTCGGCCTCGGCGCGGGCCTCGGCGCGCTGGCGGCCGTCAGCACGGTGCTGGCGCTGCGCTGGTTCGTGCGGCCGCCGACGAAGGAGCGCATCCCGGAAACGATCTCGCCGCAGCGTTTCGCAACCCGCGCCTTCCAGACGAACCACGGGCAGATGTTCTACCACGAAGGCGGCACGGGCGCGGGGCCGACGCTGGTGTTCATCCACAACGTCGGCGTCGGCGCCTCGGCCTACCAGTGGTCAAAGATTTATCCGGCGTTTGCGGACGGTCACCGCGTCGTCGCCGTCGATCTGCTCGGATTCGGTGAATCCGAGCGCCCCCGGGCCAAGCTGACGGCGCACGACTACGCGCAGAGCCTGGCGGAGTTCCTCGGCGGCGTGTGCGGCGACGATTCCCAGCGGCCGGTGGTCATCGCGCGCGGGTTGGGAGCCGGGTTCGCGGCGCTGATGGCGGCGGAACACCCGGACCTCGCCGCGCGGCTCCTGCTGTGGATGCCTTCGGGCCAGGCGAACGTGCCGCTCTGGCTCAACCTCACCAGCCGGGTGCCCAACCTCAAGCGCTACGTCTACCGCAACAAGCTGGCGCGCCGGGCGACGATCCGCGCGCGGTTCGAGGCGCCCGGGGCGTTCGTCGATCCCGGAGCGGTCACGCAGGAAAGCGTGGACATGCACGCGATCTGCGCGCAGCAAGACCAGGCGGACTACGCGATCTACCGGTTGTTCCAGGGCAAGATGAGCTTTGATCTCGACGCGCGCTTCCGTGCGCTGACCGTGCCCACGACCCTTCTGTGGCCGGCGCGGCTGGCGGGCGGGCAGGCGTTCGCGGCGGTCGAGCGGCTGGCGGGGACCAACCGGTCGTGCACCCTGCGGGGGGTTCCCGGCGCGGGGCCGGACGCC
>CAXTMD010000433.1:0-2573 GCA_964245035.1 uncultured Chthoniobacterales bacterium | reverse complement strand
ATCCAGAGCGCGGAGTGCGGAGCGGCGGAAGACGATTGTCCGAAGGAAGTCGTCTGTTCATCCCGCGCTCTGGATGATCCTGTTCTGCGCTCTGTACTCCGCGCTCCGCACTCCGCGCTCCGCACTCGCTTCCGATCCTGATTGGCACACGCTCGTCGCCACCGGACAGTTGGTGGAAGTCGCCAAGATCGATCCCACCATTGTGATCGAGATGCGCTACGCGACCGACCGCAATTGCGTGGGCGAGGCGCTCTATCCGGAAGGGATGCCGTGTCTGATTCGACCTGAGATTGGGCTGCGTCTCAAGGCGGCCCAGCAGTATCTCCGCGGCTGGAACTACGGCTTGAAGGTCTGGGATGCCTACCGCACGCCGGAGGCGCAGCACGCGCTGTGGAAACGTTGGGCCAAACGCGGCTACGTCGCCAACCCGGACGACGGCCGCGGCTCCTTGCACACCTGGGGGTTGGCGGTGGACGTGACGCTGGTGGATCGCTTCGGCGACGACGTGGAGATGCCGAGCGACTTCGACGTGTTCACGGCGGACGCCAGCGGCCTGTACCACGGCAAGAGCGACGCCGTGCACCACAATCTGCGTTTGCTCCAGCGAGCCATGTTTGGGTCGGGCTTCCAGGGATTGACCACCGAGTGGTGGCACTTCACGGCCCGTGGTTGGGACAAGTTCGACCGGTTGACGGTCGATCTTCCGGCGAACGCCGCCGCGCCGGCGGCGAGTCCCAAGATAAGACCGGAGTGATGCCTGCCCTACAATTGGACGGACGGCTTACTGCGCATTGATGCGCTGAAGCAGTCGACCGACCGGGTAGACGTTCAGGCGGTCGTCAAAATACGGCGTACGCTCATAGAACCACGCCAGCCGCTGCCGCGCGCTGGCCGCAAAAGTCGGGTCGCTCTCCACCTTTTTCTCGAACTCCTGGGTCAGCTTCGGGTCACGCGCCATCATCTCGCGCGCCATCGCCTCCATGACACGCTCCTCCGCGTATTCCTTGGGCTCGAAGATCGCGTCCAGATACCCCCACCGCAGCAGCGAATCCGGCGCGTCCGGCTCCAGCAGGTGCTCCGCAACCCGCGCGCCGGGCTGGTCGAGGTACACCACTGCCGACCCGGCCGGGAACGTCTCCGTGCGCCGCATCGGCGTGGCTTTCACTTCCTTGAGCAGGTGATGGTTCTCGAACGGCCTCCCCTGCCACTCCGCGCCGGCAAGCCGGTAGGTTTCCACCTCGCACGTCAGCGGCTGGGTCAGCGTCGTGAACGTGAGGCCGTGCGCGCGCAACCGTTCGAGCACGACCGTCCACGCCACGGGCACGACGTAACCCACCGGCGGGCAAACCTCCCGTTTGGTCTGCACGTCGTTGTAGTATGGCACGGTGAACGTCACCGGCCGCGCGGGGTCGTACTGCGTCCACAGTCCGCCCGACACGCCGCTGAGTTCCTGTTTGTACTCGACCCCGCGGAACTCGAACGGCACGCTGCCTGGCCCGAGCTGAAAATCCACCGGCACCCGCCGTGCGGGGTCGTACGCCGCCTGGCCGGCGGCCACGGTGTCGCGGTCGGCCTGTTCCGTCGCGCGGCGCAGGTTGCCCGGGGCATCCTTGAAGTACGCCAGGGTTTCCCTCAGCAGATCGTAGGGGGCCACCACGCGCGTGCGGTAATCCTTGAGCATGTGGGTCTCCACGAGCAGCGCGGGCCGGTTCCACAGGGAGACGTACCCGGTGGACAACCGGGGCGACGCCACACCGCCCTCGATGCCATCCTTGGGTTGGTCGGGCGTTTTGAGCACGATGTATGGCGCGATCTTGTGGCCCTCCTTTTCGAGCGCGGGAAAAATCCGGCCGTCGAACGCCGCGTCCTGCCAGGCGTGGATGCCGGCCGGCACGTTGCCGTGGCGTTCGAGCGTGTAGGTGATATCGAATTGGTAATCCGCGCCGTCGGTGTTGTGCAGGTCGATGAACAGGTCCGGCAGCCAGCGCGTGAACAGGCCGAGCATGGCGCGCATTTCGGGCGCGTCGGCCTTGAGCCAGTCGCGGTTGAGGTTGTAGTTCTGCGCGGTTGTGCGCCAGCCCATCGCGGCGGGACCGTTCTGGTTGATGCGGTTGTAGGGGGTGAACCGCTCGTGGCCGTCCACGCTGTGGATCGGCACGAAGATCAGGATGGCATGGTCGAGCAGGCCGTTCGTCTTGTATTCTTCCTTGATGACGAGGTCGCGAATGAGCGCCAGCCCCGCGTCCTTGCCCTCGCTCTCGCCGGGATGGATGCAGGCGTTGACGAGCACGATCTCCTTGCCCGTGGCGCGCGCGGCGGCCGGCGTGAACGCCCGGTCCAACGAGACCACCAGCGCGACGATCTCGCGCCCCTCGGGACTGACGCCCATCGGCTCGACGTGGACGAACGGCGAGGCCGCCGCGAGCCGCTGGCAGTAGGCCATCGTCTCGTCGTAGCGCGGCGTTTCGCGGTAATCGGTGGCTTCGGCTTTCGTGCGCCAATCCTCGTCGGCCTGTGCGGTCAGCATGAGGCACAGATAGCAGCAGGCCAGCAGCGGCGCGAGGCGGTTTTGC
>CAXTMD010000432.1:2246-3932 GCA_964245035.1 uncultured Chthoniobacterales bacterium | reverse complement strand
GTCTGTCCTCACCAACTCCTGTCGCTGAGCTTGGTTTCTTCAGGCCACCAGAACCATGCAACATTGCTACGTAAAGTTCCGTGTTGCCTCCGCATAGCAGCTGGATCGCCTCGCGCTTGTCGTGCGTGAGTTGTACCGTGTTGACCACGGGCTTGAGCGAACGCAGGCTGGAGAGGAAAGTCTTGTCTGCTGGCTTCGTCTTGCCTCGCCAGCCTGCGTTCGCCCAGCTTGGTTGCGTCAGGCCAGTCCACTCACCGGATCCATATGAAACCACTTCGCTTGTTTGGCATGGCAGCTATTTGTCTGGCCCTCTCAGCGGTCGTCAGCCTTGGCGATCCCCCGTCTGAGCCTCCCCAATGGCAAACGATTCTACGCGCTGGCTTCGTGCAAGCTCCTCATCATGACAAGGGGTATTACTACGCGTCACGCAAGGCTGTCACCGTGCCGGAACCCGTTGGCCGCATCCTCGAATCGCAACCTTCGGACGAAGTGTTGGCGTTTTTACAATCGTTGCGTCCTGCCCCAAGCGATCAATCGCCCCGGGCAAAGATCCTTGATCTCATCTGCCACGACTGGACGTTGATTGTCACGCGCCACTTACGAGGTACAAACGTGGAACAAGCCGATCCGCCCACTTTGACTTATTTCGTTGAGCGTGATGGCGTTTAGCGTGTCGTCCGATGGGCAACCACGCGCTCCAGTGAACAGTGGCTGGCAGTGGGCCTTCCTCGCTTCCCATGCCTTGCCGCCGCGGCTTGTCGCCGAGCTTGGAAGCGTTAGGTTCTTACCATGCTCCTGGTCGCCTTGATCTTCCTGGTGGTGGCGCTGGTGCTCATCGGTGTTGGGGTGGCCGTCGGCCTGGTCGCCTGTGCACTCGGCGGCCTGCTGCTGAGTGTGGGCGTCCTTTCCTCCTCGGTGTTCGTGGGCGTGCGCAGCGGCCGGCCCGCCCTGGCTCTGCGTGCCTTCATCTTGCAGTGTGGCGTGCTGGCGGGGATGCCGGCCGGGATGGTCGGCGCTTGGCTGGCAAGGTCTTTCCTTTCGTCCGTTGATCGGGCCACCTGGGCGGTGGCGGTTGGAGGTGCCTTGGGTGGGGCGGCGGGCGGCTTGTGCATCGCGCTGTTGCTCGACTTCTGCCTGCATCGTCTGCACCGCTGGGCCGTCGCATCCAACCACGCGCTCCCACGAACCGCACCCGGCCGCTGAAGCCCCGTCGGCAGGCCCGGGCTGCGCCGCCGTGGTCCGCCCCGCAAACTGCGCCTTGGCGCGCGGGCCGGAAATGTGCAACGTTGCGCGGTTTCCCCTGGTTCCACCGTCGTCCTTCTTTTCTCCCGCGCCCACCTCTCCCCCTTCTCGACGCCTTTTCGCCCTTTCACCGTCCGTCCGCCATGAATTTCCTCAGCACCGGCGTCAAGGAAATCACCCGCTGGCTGCGCCGCTCCAAGAACCGGGTGGCGCTGGCCAACGTGCGCAAGGCGCTCGACCGCGCCGACACGGCGCTCGGCCGGCAGTCCTGGCGCGAGCTGATCGGCGACGAAACCGAGGACGTACGCGCGGCGTTCGCGGACCTTGCCCGGCACAACGAGGAAGTCGAGGCCGCCCACCTGCGCATCGCCGAACTCGACACGCAGGTCCGCACGCAGGAAACCGACCGCGAGGCCGCGCGGCGCGCCCAGGCCCAGGCTCTCG
>CAXTMD010000432.1:0-2236 GCA_964245035.1 uncultured Chthoniobacterales bacterium | reverse complement strand
AGGAAGCCGCCGCCCTCGCCGCCGGGCGCACGGAGGCCGTCTAACCGATGGCCGCCGACGAAGGGGCCATCAAGAAAGGCAAGGCGGCGCTCGCCGCGCTCGACACCCGCGCGCAGGCGGCCCGGACCGACCTCGCCGCGCGCGACCGGGCCGCCGTGCTTGGCATCGCCGGACTGCACAAGGAGATCGCCGCCATCCGCCGGCAGATCACCGACACCGAGGACAACAAGGAGGACGCCTACCTGACCATCGGCCGCCGCCTGGCCGCCCGCGAGGAGGCTGCGCCCGGCGCGGACGAACCCTTCGCCGCCAGCCGCCGCCAGCGGCAGATCCTCGAACGCCTCTCCGGCCTCGAAGCGTCCTGGTCCGAGGAATCCCGCGCCGCCGACCGGCAGGACCTGCGCGTGTTCTGGTTTGTGGCGGTGACGGTGGCCATCATCGCGGCCATCGTGTTCCTGCTGATCTTCAAGGGACCAACCAAACGCGATTGGCTGCCGGCTGACACCGTCGCCGTCGTGGCCGTGGACGTGCGCGAGTTCACCGACGCGGACTTCACCCGCGCGCTCGAATCCCATGACCCGGACGCGTGGCAGTCCGTCTGGACGGGCCTGCTGCACTCGGTGGACGCCGTGCCGCAGATCGACGTGCGCCGGCAGGTCGCGCGCCTGACCCGTGCGCTGGCCCCCGCCGACGCGCACGGCCCGACCGTCGACGGCGTGCTCGTGGAACTGCGCAACTCCGTCAGCGCGGACGGTCTGTTGCGCGAGCGCATCGCTCGCGACCCGGGTTTCAAACCGCGCAACGTCAACGGCCTGACGATCTACGACAAGGCCGACGGCACCTCCGTCGCGCAGATCGGCCCCGGCACGCTCGCGCTCGGCCCGCGCGAGTCGGTGGAGGCGCTCATCCGGGTGCGCCTCGGGCTGCGGGAAGACCTCAAGAGCGACGCGCAGTTTCTGAGCGAGTTCCAACGGCTGGACGCGGGCAGCGCGTTCCGGCTGGTCACCTACAAGCCGCGTGAACTCACCTCCCTGACCGACCCGGTTCTGAGTCCCGAACTGCTGGAACATTGTGCTGCGTTCGGGCTGACGCTGGAGATGCGCGAACCTGTGTCGGCAGTATGCATCCTCAACACCGCGAACGCTAAAGACGCCCTGCAGGTGATGCGCCAGCTCCAAGCCAACCCCGACGCCGTGCTCCAGCTCCACAGCGCGGGGCCGAACCTGTTCATCGAGCCGCCGACGGTGGCGAAAATCCACGACACGCAGGTAGAATGGCGCTTCCGTATGACCTCGCCGGCCGCGAAGGAGTTCCTCCAGCGAGTGTCACGCTTGGAGATGGCTGGTTCGGCAGGCGGGAAGGTGGCCGAACTCGGGAAATAGCCTCGCGTTCGCGCACCCAGCGGATGGCGAAATGTTGCAATTCGACCGCGTTGCGGAAGTTCATCTTCTCCTTGATGCGCGCCCGGTAGGTGTCCACCGTCGCCACGCCCAACTGCAAGGTGGCGGCGATCTCGCGCGTCGTGCGGCCGAGACCAATGAGTTCGAGCACCTCCAGTTCGCGGTCCGTTAACCGGTTGATGGGCTGCGAATACTCTTTGCTCAAGCCCGCGCTGCCGGCCGCGCCGCCGGTCGTCAGGCTGCGCAGGAAGCCGGCCGTCATCTTCTCGGACAGGTACACCTCGCCCGCCAGGATGCGTCGGATCGCCGACACGACCTCGGCCGCCGGCTGGCGCTTGGTGATGTAGCCGTTGGCCCCCGCCCGCAGCGACCGCTCGGCGTACAGCGACTCGTCGTGCATGGAGAGCACGAGCAGCGGGATCTTCAGGCCGAGCGCCCGGATGCTCTTGATGAGTTCCAGCCCGCTGTTGCCGTTGAGCGTGATGTCGATGATCGCCAAGTCCGGCGACGTGCCCTCGATGGTCGCCAGACCCTGCTGCGCGTCCTCGGCCTCGCCGCAAACCGTCATGTCGAGTTCGTGGTTGATGATCTGCGCCAGGCGGTCACGGAACATGGGATGGTCGTCCACGACGACGACGCGCAGTTTGTCAGTGGCGGTGAGCATAGGCGAGTTCGACCCCGGACGGGGCGGTGGCGTTCAACCCGGCGACGGCGGAAGCCGTTGTGTCGCAACGCACCACGCACGAAACCACCGTGCCGCTGGGGGTGTTGGAGTAAATTTCCAGCACGCCGCCGAGCGTGCGTGCGCGGTAGCGCATGATGTTGAGGCCCATGCC
>CAXTMD010000431.1:0-3946 GCA_964245035.1 uncultured Chthoniobacterales bacterium | reverse complement strand
GGAAGCCCGCCTGCGCCAGTTGAGCCGCTGGATCGTCGATGCCGACCGCGACGGACGTTCTCGGCTCGGGTCAGCGTGGGCATGGTTTTTGTCCTGGTTCAGGCCCCGTGCAGCGCCAGCGCCGTCAGGCAGCGGTGAAAATGGGTGTTGCCCCGCGCTGGCTCCGCTTCGAAGCCCGGCAGGCGCAAACCATACGCCAGCCCGTCGCGGTCGGCATCGACGATCCAGCGGCTCAACTGGCGCAGGCGGGCTTCCTCGTCGGCGAGACCGAGGGTGTTGGCGTAGTCGAACCACACCCGCCGGCTGCCCGCGCCGGTGAACTTCTTGACCATCAGCGGTTGGCCGCGGGCGACCGCCCGCCAGTCGATGTGCCGCTGGCTCTCGCCGGTTTGGTAGGGCCGCACGCCGGCGTAGTCGTCGCCGCCCGCCCCGGCACCGATGGGCACGTCTGCCGTCAGCGCCGGGCCTTCGGGCAGGGGCAGGGAACCCTCCGGCCGCGGGTAGACCACGTAGGAAGCGTCCGCCACCTCGTAGCGCCACGACCGCCAGAAGCCCAGCGGGTACACGGTCGTGAACACCAGGCGGCCCACCCCGTGCCGCCCGCGTTTGCCGCCGAGCAAAAACAGCTCCGCGCCCGCCGAACCGTGCGCGGGGAGCGGACCGAGGCGTACGTGCGCTGCCTCCTTGAAAACGTGCCCGCGCGGCGCGAGCGACAGGGCCACGCGCGGACGGCCGGAACCGTTGAGCGCCTCGACGTGCAGCCGGACCTTTTCGCCCTCGAACACCGGCTCGACGCGGCCGACCCGCAGCCGCAGATCGGCCAAATTGAAGTGCGCGTGCACGGCGCTGACCATCACTAGGCTGGCCAGGAAAAACATGAGGAGATAGGCCGGGCTGTTGCGCTGGCTGATAGCGGCGTACCACATCGCCGCCAGCACCGCCAGCAGCACGGCCCAGGAGCGGGTCGGCAGGATGTAGATGCGGCCGGGCGTCACGGCACCCCCACGGTTTCGAGCAGGTGCCGCGCGAGGTCGCGCCCGCCCGGTTGGCCGGGCACGACGCCGGCTTCCAGGCGGTGGGCCATCACGGGCAGGCCGACGGACTGGACATCCTCAGGCAGCACCATCGTACGCCCCTGCATGAGCGCGGAAGCCTGCGCCGCGTGCAGCCACGCCAACCCGGCGCGCGGCGACAATCCGGTGGCGTGCTGCCGGCGACTGGCCTCGAGCAGGTCTTGCAGGTAGTCCAACACGGCCGCCGAGACGTGCACCCCCTGGACCTGTTCCTGGACATCCTTGAGGTCTTCGCCGCTCAGGACCTCCGGCAGGATCGCCAACAGGTCGCGACGGCTCTGGCCGGTGAGCATCTCGCGCTCGCTGGCGCGGTTGGGAAAACCGAGTTCCAAACGCATCAGGAAACGGTCGAGCTGACTCTCGGGCAGCGGGAAGACGCCGATCTGCTGCCGGGGGTTCTGCGTGGCGATCACGAAAAACGGCTGCGGCAGCGCGCGGGTCACGCCGTCGGTAGAGACCTGGTATTCCTCCATCGCCTCGAGCAGCGCGCTCTGGGTCTTGGGCGTGGCGCGGTTGACCTCGTCGATGAGCACGATCGGCGCGAAGATCGGGCCGGGATGGAACACGAACCGGCTGTGCTCCCGGTCGTAGATCGAGTTGCCGATGATGTCCGCCGGCAGCAGGTCGCTCGTGAACTGGATGCGCTTGAACGGCAGCCCCAGTGAACGCGCCATCGCCTGCGAGAGCGTCGTCTTGCCGACGCCGGGCACGTCCTCGATGAGCAGGTGACCGCGGGCGAGCAGGCAGACGACGGCCAGCCGGATCGTTTCCTCCTTGCCGACGATCACGTCGCCGAGCTGGGCGACGAGCTGCGTGAGGCGGTCGGTCACGGGCGGCGGGGAGGTGGGTTCGGCCCCGTCGGACCGGGGAAGGGTCGCCGTTACAGTGGCACAAGATTCGATGTCCGTCCTCACGATCCGCAGAGGACAAGCAGTTCGCGTTCCCCGGACGGGAGGAATCAGCGCGGCGGGGTCACCCGTCCGGCCCGCTCCAGGCTCGCGCGGAACGCGGCGGTGTGGGCGCGGTGCGCGGGGTCCTGGGTGAGCGTTTCCAGGGTGACGTGCATGCGCTGGCTCCAGTTGGAGTTCGCGGAGGTGCCGGGCACGTTGAAGCGCTCCTCGCGCGCGAGCAGGTCGGTGATCATGCAGACGGCGATCCAGCTGTTGGAGCGAAAGAGCGCGTCAAGCAGCTGACCGTGCACGCGTTCGCTGAACTCGCCGTGCAGGTCCTCGGCCGAGAGGCTGGCGTAGTGGGCGAGTTTGGCGAGTTCGCCGCGTTCGTGCGGCGGGGACTGCTGGGCACGGTTCCAAAAGGCGAGCAGCGGTTCGTGGTCGTGCGTGCCGTAGGTGGCCAGGGACACGCGCGCGTACTCGTGGCCGGGCAAGACTCCGCCCGTGCGCGGGTCGGGTTCCCAGATGGGAATTTTGAACCCGGCGATCCCCAGCGACGTGAGGTTGGGCCGCACGTACTCGGGCACCACGCCGAGGTCCTCACCGATCAGCCGGGTCTCGCCGGCCGCTTCGAGCACCATACGCAAGAGTTCCTCGCCGCTGGCGCGGTTCGCCTCGCGGTCCTCCCAACTGTCATCGCCCCGGGGCAGGAAATGCGGCAGCCGGCCGTCGGTACGCGCCCGCGCCTCGTCCAAGGAGAGGGGCAAAAACTCCGCGTTGCGCTCAGGCCGCCAGGGGAAGCTGTAGATGCGGTAGAACCCGAGGATGTGGTCGATGCGGAAAACGTGGAACAGATCGTGCACGCCGCCGACGCGCTGCCGCCACCAAGCGTAGTTGTCGCGGCGCATCGCCGCCCAGTTGTACACGGGGATGCCCCAGTTCTGGCCCCACTTGCTGGCAAACGCATCGTCCTTGAAATAGGGCTCCGGCGGCGCGCCGCCCGACCATCCCTGCTCGAAGAGCTCCGGGTGGGCAAAATAATCGGCGCTGTAGTAACTGACCCCAAGCGGGATGTCGCCCATCAGCGCGACGCCGCGCTCGCCCGCGTACGCCTTCAACGCCTCCCATTGGCTGTACGCAATCCATTGCACATAGGCGAAAAACGTCCGGCTTTTTTCAAAGGCCTCCCGCTCGGCGCCCGCGAGGGATTGTGCCCATGGCCTCGCCGTGGCGGCGGTTTGTTGTTCTGCTGACCAGCGGTCCCAGCATTCGGACCCGCCGTTGCGATCCATCAACGCGCGGAACAGCGTGTAGTCCTCCAGCCAACCCGCCTGCCGCCGGCGGAACGTCTCGAACTCGGCCGACCCGCCGAACCTCTCGAAAGCGCGGCGCAACAACGCAAGTTTGAACGGCTTGACCCGGTCGTACTGGACCGGGCCGTCGCCGGACGGCACCGGCCCCGCGGCCGGCAGGTCGGCCGCTTGCAAGCCGGGCAGGGTCCCGGGGGTCAACTCCAAAGTGGTCGGATCGAGCGCCATCGAACTGATGGCGTTGTACGGGCTGTTGTCGCCGCCGGTCTCGTTGATCGGCAGCAACTGCACGAGCGCGAAGCCCGCCTCCGCCGCCCAGTCGATGAACCGGCGCAGCGTGCCGATGTCCCCGATGCCGGAGTCGTGTTCGGAACGCAGGGCGAAGATCGGGATCAGAACGCCGGCGATGCGTTCGTCCGGGGACAGGCTCAGGGAGGCAGACATGGTAAGCCCCGGAACAAAGCCGCAAAGCGGCGGACGCGCAACCTTTTGGCGGAGGGTGGGGGGATGGCAGAGGGTAGGGTCTAGGGCAACTCTCTGGGTGCCACGCTCCTAAAATCTTCTGTCATCCTAGGGGGGGGTTGCAACGAGCCGAAGGACCGAGCCCCCCCGGACCCCTCCGCCGTCGCCTCACCCGGCCCCCCCGTCCTTTGCCCCCGTGGCTCGGCGCCGC
>CAXTMD010000430.1:0-3948 GCA_964245035.1 uncultured Chthoniobacterales bacterium | reverse complement strand
GAGTTCGGCCGCCAGGTTGTCGGCGGGCCGCGTGTCCTCGGCGGAAGGCAGGGAGTAGAGGTCCTCGGTGGGTGTCAGGATGATCTTGGTGCTGAGCAGCCAAGCGTTGTCGGCCGGCGAGGTGTTGGGCAGGCGCGTGGGGGCATCCATCTGCACGTCGGACACCCGGATGGTCGCTGGCAGCATGGAAGCCAGGAACGCCCGCAAGTCGTCGGCGGTCGGCTGGCGCGCGGCGGAGCGGTCGGCTGGCGGTGTGGCCTGGGCGGTGCCAGCAGGCGCGGACGGCTTGCAGCCTGCGTTCACTAGGAGGAGCGCAGCAGCGAGAATGGCGGACAGAGAATGGTTCATAAAAGAGGCCAAGATGGCGTCGTATTGTTCCTACCAAGGAACAGTTCTCTTGGCCAGAAGTTTGTAGCGTGCGCCTTCATGGCGAAGGCTCGTGCCGGTTCCCCGGATGGTGCGGACGCGGCGCGCAACGTCGTCGGGCCGCAGGTGCGGCGCATCCGCCGCCAGCAGCGGCTCTCCCAAGCCAAGCTGGTGCTGCGCTGCCAGTTGGCGGGGTTCGACATTTCCCGCGAGTCGCTGGCGAAGGTGGAAGGCGGCTGGCGGGCGGTCAGTGACTTGGAAGTGCTGCTGCTTGCCGACGCACTCGACGTACCTTTTGTCTCGCTGTTCCCGCCCGCGGGAAAGGTGGCGGAACTCGTGCGTTCGTTCCGGACAGCCTGAACGGTGGGGAAGAGCGTGGTCATGTGGCGAGTGGTACGTCTAGTGTGTCCGATGAGACACCTAAAAACAAGAACAAATAGGGTCCGATGAGACACTGTTAATGCGAAACCGATCCACAAAGCTCGGGGATGGTCCTTGTCGAGTTCATCGCCGCTCGCCTGCGCGAACTGCGCGCCCGCCACGGACTCACCCAGGAGCAGGTCGCCGCCGTGCTTGAGACGGACCTGAAGTGGTACCAGCGCGTGGAGTGGTGCGCCAAGGACGTGCGCGCGAGCAGCATCGACCGCATGGCGGCGGTGTTCGGGCTGACGGCGACGGAGTTCTTGGCTGCCGAGCTGCCCAAGACGAGAGTGCCTCGAACGGCTGCTTCCGCCCCGCACAAGCCGCGACGGACGAGCAAAAAGCCCAAGGCCTGATAAACCCAGCATCGGTTGGCGTGTACGAAACGCCGGACTCGATCCATGATGCCAATTGATCGGTTTGGCTAGCCACCGTGGCTCGCCTGCCGAGGAGGAACTCGGATGGCAGGTACTTCGAGACATTGAAGTATGGCTGCTTGCCAGCGCGCCTGGTATATCGCTTGCCTTGCTGTTTGCCCCTTTGATGGGAACAGCGGAACCCGCGTGTTCATTCGGCACGACGCCATTTGCCCCGACTACTGGGTCGGTGCAGTGACGAGCAGATTCGATGGCCAGCATAGTTTTGGAAGCTAGGGAAAAACCGGCGCACAGTCAATGCCACATATATGGTGGCAATTTGAAGTGGGGTTGGTTGGCGCTTGGTCTTCCTCCATGCGCGGCAGCGTCGCCACCCTCCACTCCGCCGACTACTCGCTTGTGCGCGCGGAACTGATCGCCATGCGCGTGCGCGCCGGGCTGACGCAACGCTCCTTGGCGGCCAAGCTGCGCCTGCCGCACCAGTGGGTGGGCCGGAGCGAGCTGGGCGAACGGAGGCTGGACATCTTGGAAACGATGGCGTGGTGCCATGCATGCGGTGAGGATGCCGCCGAGTTCGTGGCGCGTTTCCAGAAGCTGTTTGGTGTGCCGTACATCCTCTCCCAAACCACTAGTAAATAGAAAACGCTCGACAAAGTGGTTCCTGGTCGGGAAAAGGACAGTTTTTCAAAAAACCTGCTGGCACGAAGCTAGCCGCCCGGCTGTTCCACCGCCACTTGGCGGCGGTCCGCGCAAGCGGCCTGCGGCGGCACGCCGCGCTCTGCTCCAGAGATCTGAAGCTTTGGGCAGTATGGTGATGGCTTGTGGTGAGAAGTTGCCGCCTCGCAGCATGGCACCCAGGCAGTTGGTGATGGAGGCTGCCATGACCGTGGATTACCGAAACCACCTGTTAGTAGATCCACCACGGGTTTGCCCCCCCAATGCCGATGCTTCCATGGGGAAGCTGCCGTGCCACAGGCTTTATCCGGCCATCTCATCCGATTGTGTCGAAAATTGAGGGCAGCAGAGAACACGTGAGGCACGTCTCTTGAAGCAACCTGCAACCGGCGTCAGATCATGTGAGCATGTGAGGCCTTATGAGGTGAACTGGGATGGAGACGCTTCCGCTCGGCAGGAACGAGTCGCCTCACCATCACATTCCGAGCTTCGCGCAAGCGTACCCCATACTCGATCTGCGCCAAGCGCGACGCAGGTATGGCCGCTCGACCCTTCCCGGAGTACGTGCACCGTCTGCGTCTGCTCCTTGAACCCGTTGGTGTGAAACCGCGCCTGGCGGCCCAGAGCGCCGATGGGGTGGCCACGCTCTTTGCCACCCTGGAAGCGAGCCGGGGGCTGACAGTCCTCAACGACAGCATCCTGGACACGCTGCCCGCGGCACTAGTAGGCCGCCCGTTTGCTCCGGCGCTAGCCCGGACGGTAGTGGCGCTGGGCATCCCGGCGGCGCCAAACGCCCACGCGGAGACGTTCGCCCAACTGCTGCACGAAGAAGCGAGCCAGCATCCATCCGCACCAGCCACGGCTACCTAGCCCGAACGCCGCACCTCGGATTTCCGCTTTGACGCGCCTGCGGCGCGTGGATGGTCTTTCTCCCCGTAGAGCCAAGCCACCGTCACCCGCAACGCCTTTGCCAGCGCCGCCGCTTCATAGTCCATCACGTACCGCTCGAAACTCTCGATTTTACTGATGGCCGAGCGATCAATCGTCACGCCTTGCCGCGCGAGGCGGCCGGAAAGATCGTCCTGAGTCACGGTCGGCTCCAAGCGCAGGCGAGCGGAGCGCACGCGCCCGCCCACCAAGTTCTTTCTCTTTGCGCGTTGAGTCCTTTTCACTACGACACACGGCAGCGGCCGTGCATCCAGAGAGTAGGGACCTCGCCTTGTGGCGTGTTCTAAATCCGCACATTATGTTCTAAATACACACGGAGCAAAATATTCCTCATCGCTGGCTTGATTTTCGGGCTAGGTACGGGTTAGTAGCATCTTCCGACGAATCGAAGCAGGCCAGAGATCATCGACGGAAACTTGCAGATGCCGAGCGAGGTACACCACTTCAAAATCAGCCACCCAGCGCCGTTGAAGCTCGATGCTGCACACCACGTCGCGCGTGGTGTCCCATCCCTTCACTTGGCAGCGGGTGGCGAACTCATTTTGCGAAAGGCCAAGCCGGGAACGCAACCGCCGGACTTGCGGGCCGACAATGTTGCGAGGCTTACCTTTCACGACGGGGTGGTTGCGTTGGATTCAACGCGCCATCCTGCCGCAACCTGTTCGGCCAATCTGCGTCAAGTTTAACACAACATGCCCTGTACCCTCATCCACTGGCTCCGGGTTCTAAAGCTCATCTACCAGGAGCACGACGAGAGCGCGCCGCTGATGGTGGAGACGCTGTTGGAGCTGGGGGTGCCCACCGAGGACGCGCGGCTGCTCGGCGCGATGCCCTGGGAGTTCCCTGCCAACCGCATAGCCGTCGAGCGCGACCACTTGGGCTTGCCGCCCGTGCATCCATTGATCGACTTCAATTTTCCTCCCCCTCCCCCGGCGTGGCTCACGCCTGCCGTGATGAGTCAGATGTTCACCCTCGCGTTGCAGGCCCTGGACGAGGACCCGGACGGCGAGGAGGACGAGGACAGCGAGGACCTTCCCAGCCAGCGCCTGGTTTTGCCCGCCTAGTAGGAATCAACCACCATCCCGACGCCACCAAGGGTAAGCCGGGCTGATCGAGGCCGCGGCTTTGGTCCAGAACGTGTGAGAGGTTCGGGTGGGTAGTA
>CAXTMD010000429.1:0-3959 GCA_964245035.1 uncultured Chthoniobacterales bacterium | reverse complement strand
CAGGATCATCTGGCGCCACGCGGCCGCACCCGCTGCCGACTCCCGGGCGAGCGCCGCAGACCTCGACCGGCAGACCCGCGTGGACGAACTGGTGCAGACCTACCGCGCGCTCGGCCACACGCTCGCCAAGCTCGATCCGCTCGACAACGCCAAGGCCGAGCAGCCGCTCTTGGCGCTGGAGGCGTTCGGCTTCGGTCCCGGCGACCTCGAACAGACCGTCTCGTCGCGCTACTTCATGGGCGGCAAAAGCATGCGGCTGAGTGAGATGATCGGTGCCTTGCAGCGCGTCTACACGGGCAAGATCGGCGTCGAGTTCATGCACATCGCCTCCACGAAGGTCCGCAACTGGGTGCGCGATCGCATGGAAGCCTGGCCCGAGACCCCCGCGCCCGAGCCTGCCCAGCAGCGCAAGCTGCTCGGCTACCTGCTCGCGGCCGAGGCGTTCGAGCGGTTTTTGCACACGCGCTACGTCGGCCAGAAGCGCTTCTCGCTCGAAGGCGGCGAGACGCTGCTGCCACTCTTGGAAACGGTTCTCCAGCGCGCCGTCGGCCTGGGCGTGCAGGAGTTGGTGATGGGGATGGCTCACCGCGGCCGGCTCAACGTCCTGGCCAACTTCCTGAAAAAGCCCGTCGGGATGATCTTCACCGAGTTCTCCGAAAACTACACCCCCGAGTTGATCCAGGGCGACGGCGACGTGAAGTACCACCTCGGCTATGAATCCACCCGCGAGGTGGGCGAGGGCTACGGCGTGACCAACGTCGAGGTGCGGCTGGCGTCCAACCCGAGCCACTTGGAGTTCGTCGACCCCGTGGTCGAGGGCAAGGCGCGCGCCCGCCAGCGCATCCTGGAGGACACCGGCAAGCGCAAGGCCGTGCTGCCGCTGCTCATCCACGGCGACGCGGCGTTCGCCGGGCAGGGCATCGTGGCCGAAACGCTCAACATGAGCCAGCTCCCCGGCTATCGCACGGGCGGGACGGTGCACATCATCATCAACAACCAGATTGGTTTCACGACACTGCCCGCCGACGCGCGTTCGTCCCTGTACTGCACGGACGTGGCCAAGATGGTGGACGCGCCGGTTTTCCACGTCAACGGCGACGACCCGGAGGCAGTGTGCTTCGTGGGTGGGCTGGCGGCGGAGTTCCGGCAGGAGTTCGGGCGCGACGTGATCATCGACATGTACTGCTACCGGCGGTACGGGCACAACGAGGGTGACGAACCCAACTACACCCAGCCCAACCTCTATGCGCAGATCGCCCGGCAGCCCAGCGTCGCCACGCTCTACCGCGACAAACTCGCCGCCGAGGGCCGCGTGAGCAAGGAAGACGCCGGGGCGCTGCTCAAAGACTACGAGACCGCCTGCGAAAGGGCGTTCGCCGAGGCGAAAGGTGCCGATGGCAGCGGCGAGAAGCCTGGTTCCAAGAAGAAGTTTGCCGGCTCCAACGCGATCTTTCAGCCGCCGTATTCCTTTACCCCGACGAACACGGCGATCACGCCCGAGGTCCTGGAAAAAGTCGCCCGCGCGGTCACGCACGTGCCCGACAGCATCCACATCCTCGACAAGCTCAAGCGTAACCTGCTCGACCGGCGCTTGAAGGTCTTCGAGGCGGGCGGGCCTTACGATTGGTCGTTCGCCGAGACCCTCGCTTTCGGCTCGCTGCTGCTGGAAGGCCGGCCCGTACGCCTGAGTGGACAGGACAGCCGGCGCGGGACGTTCTCACAGCGCCTGAGCGTGCTTTACGACGATAAGACGCGCGAGCGCTACATCCCGCTCAACAACCTCGCCGAGGGTCAGGCGCGCTTCTGCGTGTACAACTCGCCTTTGAGCGAGGCGGCCGTGCTCGGCTTCGACTACGGTTACTCGATGGATTACCCCGCGATGCTGTGTCTGTGGGAAGCGCAGTTCGGCGACTTCATGAACGGAGCGCAGACGATCATCGACCAATTCATCGTGTCATCGGAGTCCAAGTGGCAGCGGCCCAGCGGCATCGTGCTGCTGTTGCCGCACGGCTACGAGGGGCAGGGGCCGGAGCACTCCAGCGGACGCGTGGAGCGCTTCTTGCAAGCGTGTGCGGAGGACAACATCCAGGTGTGCAACCTGACGACTCCCGCGCAGTATTTCCACGTCCTGCGCCGGCAGGCGTTGCGGACGGTGAACGGCAAGCCTTTCCACAAGCCGCTGGTGATCATGACGCCCAAAAGTCTCCTGCGCTCGGAACTGGCGGTGTCGCGCAACGACGATTTCACGGGGGCCGGTTTCCAGGAGATCATCCACACGCCCGCACCCGCTGGAGCCCAGGGCACGCGCCGCGTGATCCTGTGCACGGGCAAGGTGTACTACGACCTGCTCAAGGCCCGCGACGCCGCCAAGGCCGACGACGTGGCGCTGGTGCGCGTCGAGCAGCTCTACCCGCTGCACGCCGAGCGGCTGCGCGAGGTGTTTGCGCCGTACACGCACGTGGAGAAGTGGGTGTGGTGCCAGGAGGAGTCGCAGAACATGGGGGCATGGAGCTACATCGCGCCGCTGCTGGACGAACTTCTGCCGCCGCGCAAACGCTTCCAGTACGCGGGCCGCAACGCCAGCGCCAGCCCGGCCGTCGGAGCGAAGACGCTGCACGACCGCGAGCAGAAACAACTCGTGGCCGAGGCGTTCGCCAACTGAGCAGGCCGTTGCGGCCGTTCGTCTCATGGTAGGGTTGCCTCTCCGAGGCAATCCTGTTTTGGCTTGGGCGACCGGCGTCCGCACGGTGCGCTCTGCCGGAAACGATGGGATTGCCTCGGAGAGGCAACCCTACCATGAGACGAACGGCTGCGGCCTGACGTTCTCACCCGAAAGT
Organism: uncultured Chthoniobacterales bacterium; assembly: GCA_964245035.1. Taxonomy (GTDB): domain Bacteria; phylum Verrucomicrobiota; class Verrucomicrobiia; order Chthoniobacterales; family SZAS-18; genus CAHJWO01. The sequence goes on along the minus strand of CAXTMD010000429.1, from coordinate 1,122 downwards.
CGTTGCACGACAATGTTTTCCTTGGAACAATGAAGGCGAGCGGCAGGAAACCTTCGCCGCTTTCAACCGCCATGCCGCTGGCTTCCCCACTCGCCTCGCTGGCCTGGGTCGCCGCGTGGTGGCTGGTTTTCGGACTGCTGGCCGGCGGCGTCCGTGCGCAGGAAACCCCCGGTCCCCTGCTGACCCCGGAAGAAGCGGCGTGGCTGCACGACCACCCGCGGGTCCGGCTGGTGGCTGACCCGGCCTGGGCCCCGTTCTCCGCCTTGAACGCCCAGGGCCGCTACGAGGGAGCCGACTTGGACATCCTGCGGCTGATCGGCGCACGCTTGGGGATCACCTTCGAGGACGTGTCCGCCACCTCCTGGGAGGACGCACTTCAGATTCTCTACGCAGGCGGCGCGGACGTGGCGGCCTCCCTCTCCGAGTCGCCGGAGCGCCGCGAGCACCTGATCTTCTCTCAGTCGTACTTCCAGTTCCCTGTGGCGATCATCGCCCGGCAGAACGCGTCGTTTTTCATGAGCCTGGACACGATCCGCACGCTCCGAGTCGCCGCGCCGCGCGGGTACGCCACGACGCTGCAACTCCTCAAGGACTATCCCGGTCTCACCGTCCAGCAGACGCCGCTCTTCCAGGAATCCCTGGAACGGGTGTCCGCTGGTCACGCCGACGTGGCCGTGCTCAACTTGGCCGCGGCCAACCAGTACCTGCGTGACCACACGCTGGCCGACCTCAAGATCGTCGGCTTCACCGACTACCACCCGCACAGCTGCATCGGCACGCGGCGCGAACTGCCCCTCCTGGCCAGCGCGCTCGACAAAGCCCTCGCCGCGGTTGGGCCGGCTGAGCGTACCGCGGTCTTCCGGCGCTGGATCCCGCCGGACTACACGCCGGGTGGCTTCCGCGGCCGGCAGCTCCTGCGCACGCTCGTCCCGGCCGCCGCCGTGGCGCTGGCGGCGCTGGCGTTCGTGTTCTGGCACAACCGCTCGCTGGCGCGCGAACTGGTCGAACGCCGCCGGGTGGAGGGCGAGTTGCGCGACGCCCGAGACCGGCTCGAACACCTCAGCGCCGAGAAAAGCCGCTTCATGAACATGGCGGCGCACGACCTCAAGAACCCGCTGAACG
>CAXTMD010000428.1:2132-3992 GCA_964245035.1 uncultured Chthoniobacterales bacterium | reverse complement strand
TCAGGTGAGGAGACCTTTCCGCAGGACAGTCTCGCACACGCTCGAACGCTTTGGAGCGAACAGAAACGGTGGGACGCAGAAATCCGCGATTACATGCTCAAGGAGCTTCTCGACCTCAAGAACGGCGACTGGCTTGACGAGGACGAAGCCGAACTCAGCGAGGAGGAGTTCCTCGAACGGGTCTCACTCGAGTCAGTCACGGTCAGTTCCGAAGGGGCGTTTGAATTTTGGTATGCAGACGGCGACCTCTTTGGGGGACATTCCATCATGGTGTCCGGTTCACTCGACGCAGGAATCAATGATGCGGGGATCCATGGATAACGATGCGCCTGACCCGGCGCGGCAGCGAACAGGCCGGGGCGACTGATTTCATGAGTGAGTTCCACGCTTGCCCCGCCCCGGCCTGTCGCTGAGCTTGCTGCCGTCAAGCTCCTCCATGCCGCCACCGCTTTTCCTCCCTTGGATGGCGGGGCTTGTTCTGCTCGGGCTCGTCTACCCGTTCGTAGTCGTTTGCCGCGGCCGGCAGGTCGGCCGGGCGATCCTGAGCGCCTGGGGCTGGCTGCTGCTCTACACGTTGCTGGTATGCGACGTTGTGCCGCTGGTGGCCTGGTGCTACGACCGGGCGCTGGCGGCCCGGTTGTTGAGCGAGGATCGCACCGAGCTTCTTTTCGTCTTGGTCGTTCTGATGGTGGGCTGGTTCTACCCTGCGGTGGCGTCTTTCCTCGGGTATGCTTGCCGCCAACTTTGGCTTTGGCTTTGCAGGCGTCGCCCGCCCGGAGCCTGACCCACGCGCTCCTGCGCATGCCTACGGCGTCGCTGAGCCAGGAGCCATTAGGCCCGGAAACTTCCATCGCCATCATGTCCGGCAAAGTTCCCAAGCGAAAGCCTCGACCCGGTGTGGATGAGTATGGCCGACAGCCATTGCACTATGCCGCTTCGCGCGGCGACTCGGCGGTGGCAACGCGTCTGCTTGAGGCCGGTGCTGAACCCAGCTTCGCCGATGACAACGGCTACACCCCACTGCACTTCGCCGCACAGGAAAGGCACGCGACCATGGTCAGCCTATTACTGGGCCATCACGCCAACCCGAGTGCAGCGGACGTGCACGGCAACAACCCGCTTTGGACCGCTCTCATGCACGCGCGTGGCCAGCAGGAATGCGTGGCTCTCTTGCTGCAGGCCGGCGCAGATCGGCACCACAAAAACAAGGCTGGCCGCAGTGCCTACGACATGGCCATCATCTTCGGGCACGGTTGAGAGGTTCTCTTTGCCGGGGGACAGTCTTCGGGCACCTCTACGATCTAACCCGCGCTCCGGTAAATGTCCCCGGCTTGACGAGCCTTCGACGTTGCCGAGCTTGGGAGGCGTCGGACGAGGAGGAGAGCGATGCAAGCACCCGTACGTTCAGCCAAGCAAATTTTGGCCGCCAACGAGGTGGTTCCCTTTGGCATCTTTGGAGTCATCGCGGCCTCGCGAGTCTTTCCGCCTTGCGAGTTTCTCGATGCATTTTTGATGGCAGGCAACGATCCGTGCGACCAGGACGAGCGGATGGGCAGATGGCAGCCCTTTACGGTGACGCCGCAAGAGTACCTCGCAATCAAGGCCTGGTGGGTGGCCGCGCACCCTGGAGCCTTGGAGGATGATCTGGGCGCAGGGAACTGGGACGAGTGGGTTCAGGAAGTCCTCAAGATTTGAGCGCCGGCGTGCCGCCTGGCCGCGCGCTCCGGTGGACACAGGCGGTCCGGTGATCAATGGTGTCGCCGGGCTTGGCGAGGTCAAAGCCCGCCTCCATGACACGTCCTCTCGCGGCCACCGAAGCGCAGATCCTCGCGTTCGCGCGGGAGTGGGTGCGCTTTGCCG
>CAXTMD010000428.1:0-2032 GCA_964245035.1 uncultured Chthoniobacterales bacterium | reverse complement strand
GCCTTCCCGGACCTGCGGGTGGAGGCCTACGCGTACGACGACGGCTCGGGCTTCGCGGTCGATCACGGCCTGGCCATGAACGGTCAACGCTCGGATTTCACCGCGCAGTTCGTGTTCGAGAAAACCGCGGCGGGCTACGCCGTCTACCTCGCCGACGTGCATGTCCTCTGAAGCGACGGCCTGCCGACGGCTGAAGTCCCGCCGCGCTCCCGCCGGTCATCCCTCAAATCCGTGAAGCCGCCAAGCCCCCACCACCGCGATGCTGCCACCACTCCACGCTGACCCGAAAGCCCCAGGATCGCTCGTAGGCACGCTGCCGGATGCGGGCGACGGGATCTCCCTGCGGGTCACGCCCGACGATGTCCCCGCCGAGCAGTGCCTGGTGCTGGCCCAAAAGGCGGTGGCGGCCCTGGCCGACCTCGACGCGCAGGCGCGAGCGGTCGCTGCCAAGAGTTTGCTCGCCAGTTACAACCAAGACTGGCGGCACTACGCCCGCGTGGCCGCAGATGGTTCCACCGCAGAAACGCACGATCCCGAGCTGACGCCGGCGGAGTTCGAGGCGCGCCTGCGAATGACGTGTCTGGAAGCGTCGGGCGCTGACTGCTGCACGGTGTTCTACGACGACGGCGGGATGTTCGCCGGGCACGCCGTGGTGGTCACATCCTTCGACGGACTGGCGTTCACCGACACCCACGCCGAACTCTTTGGCTGAGCGGGGCTAGCAAGAAGGCAACCGGAACCTGACTGGAGAGAAACTAGATCATCACACCGATGAAGCGTGCCGCTGCGATCATCTTCCTGCTCGCCTTGTGTGCGACCGCAGCCGCCAAGCCAAAGCCGCCGGCGGGCTGGAAACGGTACTCCGGGGCCTGGTTCGACGTTTTCTATCCGCGAGCGTTCACCCCGGTCCCGGATCAGCAAAGCACGAGCAGCGAAGGCGTGGACGCGGTTTCTTTTCTCGCCCCGACCCGTCAGGTGGAGTTCTCTGTCTTCTCGCCGCAGTGGAGCGGCCACGCGGCCGCGCTCGACATCGACGCCCACCGCGAACGCCTCACCTCCAAGCAGGTCACCGTCTCCGACGACAAGACCGCCGCCCGCCGGGACGGGAAGGACGCGGTCGAGGACACCTGGCTGGGCATCACGGCGCTCGATGGCTCCTACGTGCGCTTCGTGCACGAGCAATCCAACCGCCTGACCCACACGACGCGCGTCTTCGGCATCCGGTGCAAGGACATGGCGACGTATCGCCGCTACCAGGCGGACTACGGCTCCTTCCGAAAGTCTCTCGTGCAGTACGCCGACTAAGCCCAGCCAGCCGGCCGAAAGGTGGCCGGAGCCTGGCGGCCCGCGGCAATCCGAGTAACGTCTTTTCATGCCACTCGGCTGGCACATCAGCGTCTACCGACAACAGAACGACGGCGCGGAACCGGCCGTGTTCGGCGCGCCGCATGGAACCCGCTTGGCCGTCTGGCAGGCCGGCATCAACGGATTGCGCTGGCTTCGCGTGCTGGTCGAGCAGGGCAAGGTCGTCGATCTGGGCGGCAACGGCTATCCGAGAGAATACACCGCCACCGCCGCCCACATCGTTCCCACCCTCCGCGGCGACCCACCAGAGGTCCGGCACGTCTGGCTGCATGATCCGGGCGACTTCCTGACCGAGAAGTGGCTCGGCGAGACCACCAAAGACCCGGCGGCCATGGACGCCTGCCGCCCGGACGAGTGGCTCCTCATCCAGGCATGGGACGAAGGTTAGGCACGCTGCCTAAGACGGGGGGGGTGTAGGAGTCGTTCTCCACCCCGCGCCGCCGCTCACCAGCCGCCGCCAGCCCCCACAAGGCTGGCGGTGGGGAAATGTGCTGAAACAGGAACCAGCGCCCTATCGGGACGGCGAGGCGACACCAGCCCGCTTTTTCTTGCTCGAATCCGATGTCGCTGCGGCTGCTTTCTCGGCCTCGCGCCAGACCCGGTAGGCTTTGAGACCGGCCACCAGTCGTTCGTCCCCCTCGCCGCGCAGTCCCGCCAGTTCCTTCTT
>CAXTMD010000427.1:1497-3997 GCA_964245035.1 uncultured Chthoniobacterales bacterium | reverse complement strand
TCCGCCACCCGTGCCAGCGCCGCGGGCGTGGGCGCGGCCGCCAGCCCCGCGAGCACCCGCGCGGCCGCCAGCAAAAACGGCGCTCCCGGCACGCTCAACCCGTGTCGGCCTACCCACCCCTGGGCGATGAACAGCCCGAACGTCGTCGTGAACAGCCCCGGACCGATCATGCCCGTAAACCCCCGCAGCGAGCCGAGCGCCCCCTGGAGCCGGCCCTGCTCGGTCGGCTGCACCCGCCGCGACATGATCGCCTGCGTCGGCGGACTCGCCAGCCCCCACAGCGAACACAGCGGCACCGCCAGCCAGAACATCCACGGGCGCGTCGCCAGGCCGTACACCGTGAACCCCGCCAGGCCGCAGAGCGAACCCGCCAGGATTGCCCCGCGTTCGCCGGCGCGCGCGATGACCTGTTTCGCCAGGACGGTCTGCGTCAGCGCCGAGCAGACCCCGGCGGTGCTCAGCAAAAAGCCGACCGTGTGCTGGTCCATCCCGAACTGGCTGAACGCGTAGAGCATGTACACGCTCGGAAAGATCTCGTGCGCGAGGTAGAACGCGAACAGCACGCCGGTCAGGCCCAGCAGTTCGCGGTGCGAACGCAAAAACCCGAGCGCCGCCACCGGGTTGGCGCGCCCCCAGGAAAACGGCGTGCGGCGTGCGCGCCCGTGGGACTCGGGCAGCACGAACAGTCCGTAGCCGGCGTTGGCCAGGCTCAGGCCCGCCGACACCCAGAAGGGCAGGCGCGGGTGGTGCTGCCCCAGGAAGCCGCCGAACGCCGGACCGATGATGAAGCCCAGGCCGAAGGCTGCGCCGATCAGGCCGAAGCCGCCCGCGCGTTTTTCCGGCGGGGTCACGTCGGCGATGTACGCGCCGGCGGTCGGGATGCTCCCGGCGGTGAAGCCCGACACGATCCGGCCCAAGAACAGCCAGCCCAAGTTCGGCGCAAGCGCCATGACGACGTAGTCCAAACCCAACCCGAAGTTGGACAACAGGATCACCGGCCGCCGCCCGAAGCGGTCGCTGAGCGCGCCGAGCACGGGGCCGGCGAAGAACTGCATGGCGGCCCACGCCGTGCCGAAGACGCCGATGTACCACGCGGCCGTTTCGGCGTTGCCGCCGACCATGCCGAGCACCAGCGGCGTGAGCACGGGCACGATGATGCCCAGCGCCAGCACGTCGAGCATCACCGTGACGAAGATGAACGCCAGCGCGGCCTGCCGGGCGCGGGGCGGAGTTGGGGCGTCTGGCGTGGGCATGCGGCAGCGTAGCCAAGCAACCTCCTTGCCAGCAACGCAAAAACCGGCCGCGACAGCGGCTTCGTCCTTCAAGGTAGGGATGCCTCTCCGAGGCAATCCCTAGATTTCTCTGGCCGGGGGGTTATCAGCAGACGGGTACGGTCATCCAAGCCAGATTAGGGATTGCCTCGGAGAGGTATCCCTACCTTGAAGGACGAACGCCTGCGGCGTCACGCCGGCTCAGGCCGGCACCGCGTCGATGCTCGCCGGCTCCGCCGTCGGACGCCCGGTCTCCTGACGCCGCAGCGCCGCCATCGCCGTGTACGCCACCAACCGCGCGCGGTTGATGCCGCCCAACGGCCGGTGCGCGACGAGCGTGTGCGCCGGGGAGAACGAGAAGTTCCCGTCCACCACGTCCGCACGCGCCGGGTCGAAAGCGTTTTGCGCCGGGATCACGAGGCGCGCCACCGGCCGGTACGGCGACTCGTTCTCGGGCCACGGCTTCTGCGCGTCCTCGATGGGCATGGTCTCCGGGTCGGTGCAAAGCTGGACGACGAAGTCGAACTCCGCCGGCGTCTTCCGGAAAAACTCCACCGTCGCCTCGCGCAACGCGTCGGGCGTCTGCGGATCGAAGGGCAGCGCCTCCAGTTCCGGCAGTCCGGGGGTCACCGGCACGACGCCGAACTTGGCCACGTGGTCCCCGTAGCGGAAAGGCGTCTGCGAGTAATACTCCTCGGCGAGCGGATGCACCTTGGGATGGCCGAAAAACCCGAGTTTTTCGGAGTTCATGCCCACCGTGTTGAGCGCGGCGTTGGCGGCGCGCGCGGCGTCCGAGACGAGGCCCTTGGTCGTGTCCGACAGATGGGTGGCGATCTCGGCGTTCGGCTTGAACTGCTGGAGGAACGCCTTCACGCCGCTGCAAAAAAACTGCTTGGTCGTGTCGAAGACAAAGTCCTGGTTGGTGGTGTCCTCGAACGGCGGCAGCTTCGGTCCCTCGACGTTGAACACCTTCAGCGACATGCCGCGGTCGGTGGAGATCTTGGAGTCGTCCAGCAACTCGCCGGGCGCGGTGGCCAGCCGCACGACGACCGGGTACGTGCCCGGCCGGGCGAACAAGCCCTGCGCCAGCTCGCTTGGCAGCCCAGCGGGCACGCGCAGTTCGCCCTTGAGGAGGCCGTGCGCCTTGGCGTGGGAAATCCGCACTGCCGTGCCGTACTTTTTGCGGGTGACGTTCTGTCCGTCGGTCATCACCTGCACGATCTTGGCGA
>CAXTMD010000427.1:0-1487 GCA_964245035.1 uncultured Chthoniobacterales bacterium | reverse complement strand
GTGTCACCTAGGAATTATAGGCGCTGCGGCCGAAGCTGCAGCGTACCGGCCATTATCCGAAATATTCTGCGACAATGGTACCTGGCGTCACCTCGGCCGACTGTTGGCGGCTTATACCAAAGCAGCACTCCACTCCGAGGAAGAACCAGACATCAATCTGAGAATTGTCCTGAGCGATGGAAATTTGAAACCTAGCGATAGAGGTCTGTTGTTGGAGCACCAACTCTTGATCATCGAAAGACTGTCCTCCGTAGGAGATTTAGGTGCAAGGACGTCTAAAACTCTGCAGTGTGTTGCCTCTGCTCTTTTGTCTATTTACACAACGCGAAGTTTTCCGCTTCGTCGTCGGCGGGCGTCTCGATGTCGTCGCGGTAGGCAAGGTAGCTGGGCATGGGAGATGGCGGGTGGAAAAGACGATTCGCAGGGGAGCGCCGGAACGGTCTTGGCGGAACGTCGCGCGGCGCTGCAAGAACGCTCGACACCGACCGCCACGTCGGGTAAAAAGGAGGAACAGCCGGCTTCCTGTTGTATGAGCAAGCCAAGACATCTCACCGCCCAACAGCTTCAGAACTCCCTGGAGGAGACCCGTCGTCTGACCACGCGGGCCGAACGGCTGATCGCCGAGACCAGGCAGAAGATCGCGCACCTCGAGTGGTTCATCGACTCCCTGCAACGCTTCTGCGAACCGGAGTTCTTCTGGCCGTTGCAGGAGGCGATCCGCGCCGCGCACCGCTGCGAGTCGCGGCACGTGGACACCTTCGCCGTGCGCAAGGTCCGCGACGGGCAGGTCGTCTGGACGGGGCTCGTGGAGGAGTTCACGCTGGTCGGCCATCCCAGGGCTGCTGCCTGCTACGCGTGGCGCTACGGCGAGGGGGGAGTCGCGCGGTCGTTCACCGTGCTCAAGCTGCCGCCGGTCGGTTCCCCGCAGGAAGCCGTGCAGCTTTTCCTCCTGGCCAAGGAGAACCCGCCGCGGACGGCCGTGATGGGGTGAGTCACCGCAACTCGCGCCCCAACGCCGCGCGCGCGGCGAGGTGGCCGCACATGCCGTGCACGCCGCCGCCGGGCGGGGTGGACGACGAGCACAGGTAGAGCCCCCGGCCGCCGGGCATCCGGTAAGGCGTCGCGCTAAACGTCGGCCGGGCGAGCAGGTGCCACAGGTCGTTGCCGCCGCCGCTGATATCGCCGCCCACGAGGCTGGCGTTCTCCGCTTCGAGCTGCCGCGGACCGCTGCTGTGTCGGGCCAACACCCGCGCGCCGAAGCCGGGCGCGAAGCGTTCGATCTGCGCCTCGATGGCGGCCGTGCGGTCCTCCGTGCAGCCCTGCGGCACGTGGCAGTACGCCCAGAGCGTGTGCTTGCCCGCCGGGGCGCGCGTGGGGTCGAAGAGGCTCTGCTGCGCGACCAGCACGAAGGGCCGCTCCGACACCCGGCCGCGCGCCTGGTCGCGTTCGCTCTCCGCGACCTCCTCCAGGGTGCCGCCAACGTGCAC
>CAXTMD010000426.1:991-4049 GCA_964245035.1 uncultured Chthoniobacterales bacterium | reverse complement strand
CACCAAAAGCGCGTCGCTGACCGACGAACTGCCGGCCGACCAGCGTTCGCAGTCTTCCAAGCTGCGGCACCTCGTCGGCAAGCAGGGGTTCACCGGGCGGCTCGACCAGTTCGACCTCGTGGACATCATCCAAATGTGCTGCGTGAGCAAGCGCACGGGCCGCCTGCACATCGCCCGGCGCGGGGAGCGCGGCATCCTGTACCTGCGCACGGGCCAGATCATCCAGGCGGTTTCGGGCAACTTGGTGGCAGAGGAAGCCGCCTACCAGATCATCGGTTGGTCGTCGGGACAGTTTTCGTTCGAGGACGGCGTGCAGCCCGAGTCGCAGACCATCATGGGCGGCTGGGAGCATCTCATCATGGAAGGTGTGCGCCGCCGCGACGAACGCCTCCACGCCGAGACGAGTGCCGCGCATGCGGACGCCGCCGACCCCGGCCTCGCGGGCAAGCGCATCGGGCCGTACGAATTGCACCGCAAGATCGGCCAGGGGGAACGCTCCGAGGTGTTCGAGGCGGTGCAGACCTCCATGGGCCGGGTGGTTGCCCTCAAGATTCTGCTGCCCGAGTTCCAGGCGGACGACGGGGCCGTGCAGACGTTTCTCGCCCAGGCTAGCGCGCGGGCCAACGTCCAGCACCCGTCCATCCTGTCGGTGTACGAGGCCGGGCAGAGCGAAGGCATTTACTACTACACGCGCGAGTTCGTCGATGGTGCGAACCTGGCGTATCTCCACGCGCAGGGCCGCACGGTTGACGACCCCACCGCGCTGCAGTGCGTCAAGGTCGCGGCCGAGGCCCTGAGCTTTCTCAGCCTGCAGAAGATCCCGCACCCGCCGCTCACGGCGGAGGACGTGTACCTGGGCCGCGACAACCGCGTTCGGTTGAACAACCTCGCCGCCCTGCCCGAGGAGACCACCCCACCGGCCCAGAAGGACATCCGTGCGCTGTCGCGCATCGTCGGCGACTGCCTGCCGGCCGCCGGGGCCGAGACGCCGGGCCTGCGCGGGCTGCTCGGGCGGATGCTCCTGGTCGGGGAGATCGGCTTCCCGAGTTGGGCCGCGCTGCTTCAGGCCGTCAAGGCGCTGGAGCCGAAGATCGTCCCCGAGGACGCCTTCAAGCTCAGCGCGCAGGACGCCGCGGCCATCGCGGCGGTCAACGAGGCCAAGCGCCGCCAGAAACGCGCGTTGATGTGGACGACCGTCGGCATGTTCGCGGTGCTCTGGCTGGTGGGGGTTGTCGTCTACTGGAAGTTTTTCCGCGCCGCGCCCGCCCGCCGCTTCGACCGTATGATCGCGGTCCCGGCCGGTGGGTTCCTCTACGGACCCGACAAGACGAAGGCGACGACCGGCGCCTTTTGGATGGATGAGTACGAGGTCACCATCGGGCAGTACCAGCAGTTCCTCGACGCGCTCAAGGCTCACCCGACCACCGAGTACGAAGCGCCGAACATCCCCAAGGGCCACCGCCACGAAAACGACAAGTGGGCCAACGTCTACGCCGCCGCCAAGAACGGCGGCACGCTCAACCGCGCCCCGCTCGACCTGAACTGCCCGGCCGTCCAGATCGATTGGTTTGACGCCTACGCCTATGCGAAGTGGAAGGGCCACCGCCTGCCCACCGAGATCGAATGGGAAAAGGCCGCGCGCGGCACCGACGGCCGGCAGTTCCCCTGGGGCGATGACGCCACGCAGATCCAGAAGGTGAACACCAGCGCCGACTACAACGACCGCGACCCCGGCGCGAAGGGCATGACCGACGGCTACAACCGCTGGTCGCCCGTGGACGCCATGACCGGCGACCGCAGCGTCTACGGGGTGATGGACATGGCCGGCAACGTCGCCGAGTGGACCGCGACGGTCGAGCACCGCGGCCGGGCGGACTTTCCCGTGGTGTGCGGCGGCAGTTTCAGTTCCCAGGATTTCTCGGTGACCCACCGCATCAAGGAACTGGCCGACCTCCAGTTCAACGACCGCGTCGGCTTCCGCACCGTGTCCGACACGCCTCCTGCCGCCAGCCAGTAGCGACCATGAACATGCCCCCCCTCCTTTCCCGTCGTGCTGCCCGCTGGCTCTGCCTGTGGCTGGCCTGCGCCGTCGCGTTGGGTGCCGGGCGGGCCGCGGCGCAGGTCCAGATCGAGATCTCGCTCGCGCGGCGCACGTACATGCTCTACGAGCCGCTGGTTGCCACCATCACGCTGACCAACCAGGCGGGCCGTGACCTGAATTTCGAGGACACGGGCAGCAAGCAGTGGCTCAACGTGGACATCACCACGCTCGACGGCCAGATCCTCCAGCCCTACGATCCGGAGTACAAACTCCACCCGTTGGTGCTGCCTGCCGGCCAGACGCTGCGGCGCAAGATCGACCTGAACCCGCTCTTTCCCGTGCGCGAGCAGGGCACGCACCGCATGCGGGCCAACGTCTATCTGGCCGATTCCGACAAGTTCTTCGCCTCGAACTACGTGACGTTCGACATCGCCGAGGGGCAGTTGATGTGGCGGCAGGACGTGGGGGTGCCGGGCAGCACCGACACCCGGCAGGTCTCGCTGCTGACCTTCCAGCGGCCGGACCGGCTCATGCTCTACGCGCGGATCACCGACGGCAACAACGGCACGAACATGTACACCACGCAGGCGCTCGGGCGCATCCTGGCGGCCAGCGCGCTGCCGCAGGCGATGCTCGACCGGCAGAACACGCTGCACGTCCTCCAGGAGGCGTTGCCGAGCGCCTTTCTCTACACGCAGATCAGCGTGGAGGGCGAACGCCTCAACCAGCAGGCCTACGACAAGGTGGGCTCGAACCGGCCCCGGTTGGAGAAGCTGCCCGACGGGGACGTGGAACTCCGCGGCGGACGGCTCCAGACGCCGCAGGCCGCGAGCAGTGTAGCCACCGCACCGACGCGCGAGCCGAAGCTCTCGGATCGCCCGGCCAGTTTGCTCGGGACCAAGAAGCGTGACGCACAGTAGGGCGTGGAACCGCGGGACGCACGGGGTGGGCGTCGTCAAATCCCTTCTGTCCTCCTGAGGCGAGTGCAACGAGCCGAAGGACCCCGCCACAGGGTAC
>CAXTMD010000426.1:0-981 GCA_964245035.1 uncultured Chthoniobacterales bacterium | reverse complement strand
CCCCCCCGGGCGGGCGGCCCCCCCCCCCCCGCACCCCGCCACAGGGTACTCGTTTGCCCTTCGCCTTAGGCCTGACTGGCCAGTCCTCCGCTCCGACGTTTCTCGGGCAGAAAGCCTGTACCTTCCGGCGAGGTCCTCCGGCTCGCAGAACTCGCCTCAGGATAACAGAAAAGTATCGATGCGACCGGCTGCCTTCCGCCGCGCTCAGGCAAGTTCCCTGCATCTCGCCACGCACAAACGTCCGATTCCGTTGTACGCCTGCCCCTTCTCAGCTAGTCTCCTGCCGAATGTCGCACCCCGTTGCCTCGTCCCGCCGCCGGTGGGTTTTGCTGTTCGTGTTCGCGCTGACCACCTTGGGGATTCCTGAAATCTCGCAAGCTTACGGCCCGCAAGGTTTTGACACCGTCATCATCGACGCCGGACACGGTGGGTACGACCGCGGCGGCGGCCCCGGTCAGCGCATCTCCGAGAGCATCTACACGCTCGACACGGCGCTGCGGCTCCAGCGGGCTTGCCGGGCGCGGGGCTTCCGCACCGTGATGACGCGCACTTCCGACGTGTTCGTCACCCTGCGCGACCGGGTCGCCATCGGTTCGTCTTACTCCAACGCCGTGTTCGTCAGCGTGCACTACAACAGCGGCCAGCGCCTCGACGCCCGCGGCTACGAGACCTACTACTATCGCTCGGACAGCTTCGGGTTGGCCAGCCGCCTACATGCCGCCCAGCTCTCCACGCTCAACACCGAGGACCGGCACGTGCGCCGCGATCCATTCTACGTGCTACGCAACCCGACGACGCCCGCCGTGCTCTGCGAGGGCGGGTTCCTGACCAACCCGGACGAGGCGGCGACGATCATGAGCAGTTCTTACCGCGAGCGTTGGGCGCAGAACATCGCCGACGCGCTCGTGCAGCAGCGCCGCTCCGGCGACCCCGGCGAACTCGGCTACCAGCCGCCCGTGACGACGCAGCACTACTACGGGG
>CAXTMD010000425.1:0-4052 GCA_964245035.1 uncultured Chthoniobacterales bacterium | reverse complement strand
TTCGTGCGCTACGTGGTGATCGGCCACAGCGAGCGGCGGCAGCTTTTCGGCGAGACGGACCAGACGATCAACGCCAAGCTGCACGCCGCGCACGACGCGACGCTCAAGCCGATCTTCTGCATCGGTGAGACCTTGTCCGAGCGCGACGGCGGCCAGGTGGAAGCCGTGTTGATGCGCCAACTGCGCGAAGGGCTGGCCGGACTGGATCACAAGCACATCCAGGAGACAGTGGTCGCCTACGAACCCGTGTGGGCCATCGGCACCGGCCGCAACGCCACCCCGCAGCAGGCGCAGGAAGCGCACGCGCTGATCCGCTCAGAGTTGGCGCAGATCGCCGACGCGCATGTGGCCGAGCGGGTGCGCATCCAGTACGGCGGCAGCGTCAAGCCGTCGAACGCTGCCGAGCTGCTCTCACAGCCAGACATCGACGGTGCGTTGGTCGGCGGAGCGAGCCTCGATCCGCGTGATTTCGCCGAGATCGCCAAGGCGGCGAAGAAGGCGAAGGGTTAAAGCGCGACGTCTTTCCCTTCTTCTGTCATTTCCAGGGAGAGGCTTCCCTCCCCCTTGAATCACCGACGCAGTCCCGCACCTCACATCTTCAAGATCATTCCCGCCACGCCGAACAACGCGGCGTAACCCGTGTCGTCTCCGTAGCCAGTATCGTTCTGGAAGTCACTCATCCCCGACGCAGCCTCGTCCACTTCCTGTTTGCTGGGCTCACCTTGGTCCGCCTCCGTGCCGACGAGGGCCTTCGCGGCAGTCTTCAGATCGTCGAGCGAACACTGGCAACCGTTCTCGTTGGCGAGCTTGACCACCGCGTCCGGCTGGCCGGCTTCGATGGTCTTCAGCCACTCGGGATGGTTGACGGAGTCTTCGATGAACTTGGCAGCAGGGGTTTTCTCTTCAGGCATGGCAGGACTGGAATCGTCCCCCGGCCCGTTACTGCGCGGGCTCGGGAGCCATCCAGCCGCCCGTGGGGTCGGTGTCCGCGGGGAATGTCCTCAGCGGCTCGATCAGGTAGCCCGGCAGCGGGCGCGTACGGTCGTAGATGTTCGGCGCAACCTGCTGCGCGCTGCCGTACGCGCTGAACACCATCTCCATCTTGGCGTCGAGGTTGTCGATGTAGTGCAGCGCGCACGCCTCGGGCGTTTTTGGCACCACGGGTGAGCCGAACGCCAGTTCGCCGTGGTGGCTGGCGATGAGGTGCAAGAGGTGCAGCCGCACACATTCGCTGGTCGGCTCGATCTTTTTCCACGCCGCGAACGCATCGTTGGCCTTCAGTTGCCGCCACAGGCTGTTGACGATCTCGATGCCCATGTTGATGTGCCCGAGCAGTTCACCGCGCTCGCAGTGCTCGATGCTGAACGCATCCTCCGAGACGTGATTCTCCCACAGCTTGCCCGAATCGTGGAAGAGCACCCCGGCGACGAGCAGGTCGCGGTTGAGCTTCGGGTAAACCCCAGCCAGCGCGCACGCGGAGCGCATCATCTGTGACGTGTGCTCGACCAGGCCGCCCCGCCGCGCGTGGTGAAAGGTCCGCGCCGCCGCCGTGCGCCGGAAGCGGTCGCCGTTTTCCACCAGAAACATCTCGCACAAGATCCGCAGCCGCGGGTCGTTGAGGCTCTGCACGGTCTCGGCGATGAACTGAAAGTCCGCCTCCTGCTGCTGGCGCTTCTCGCGCGGCCCGGCCATGAACTCGGTTTTCTCCACGTGCGACAGCGGCCGCACCGCCCAGCGCCGCGCCTCCAAGCCAAACGTCGCGTGGTGCGCGAACTCCCCGCTTAGCTCCACGCAATGCCCCTTCTCCAGCGAGGCACACTGGGTGTGGATCGGCGTGTCGCTCCACGCCCGCAGCAGGACGTGGTCGGCGGCGTCGATGAACTTGACCTCGTAGTAGGGCTTGCCGTCCTTCGTGGTTTTGGAGGTCACGACATCGACCTGCACATGCGCGACCACTTCTTTGGCCTCGCCTTCGCCGACGAGCGCCTTGAGTTCTTTGAGCGTCAGAACTTGCATAGCGGTACTATATGTAGACAGAAGAATTCGTTTCCCACAACCTGTATTGTTCCATGCAGGATGATTTTTGATCTTAGCAATTTCGTGAACAAACGTCACGAACCAAGGCGCGAAGATTTTAAATCCTGCCGTCCGGCCAACGGCCGTGAGGAAGCCGATTTCGTTGCGTCGTGTCTGCCGCTTGGCAGACCGGGGATCACAGGGCATTTTCGTTATTCCAAGCCGACTGAATGAAACGCATTTTTTACCCTTTCGCCGCCGTTAGCTTCTGCAGCGTGTTGCTTGCACCACCGGTCTGGGCGCAGGACGCCGCCGGCCTGACCAAAAAAGGCATCGCCGACTACAAGGCCGGCAAGCTCGACGACGCCATCAAGGACTTTGACGACGCGATCAAGCTCGATCCCAAGGACGCCGGCAACTTCCGCAACCGCGGCATCGTTTTTGGTAAAAAGAAAGATTTTCCGAAGGCTATCGAGAGCTATAGCGAGGCTCTCAAACTCAACCCGAAGGATATCCCGAGCCACCAAGGCCGCGGGATCGCGCGCGTGGAGACCGGCGACTTCAAGAACGCCATTCCCGACCTCGACGTCTTCCTCGAAGCCAAGCCGCAGGACGTGGATGGCCACCGCCAGCGGGCGTACGCCTACATGCGGTTGAAGAAATACGACAAGGCGGTCGAAGACCTCGACGAGGTGCTCAACGGCAAAGCCGACGACTCGGCCGCGCTCAACCAGCGTGCGGACCTGCATCTGCTGCTCAAGCAGTACGACGAGGCGGTCGCGGATTATTCCTCGGCGATCAAGGCTAAGCCCGACGACGTGGGCAACTACCGCGACCGCGCTCTCGCTTACGAAGCCACCAAGAAAAATGACGAGGCCATCGCCGATTGGGGCGAGGTGATCAAACGGCAGCCGGACAACGTGGTCGCGCACAACCGGCGCGGCTTCCTGTACGCGTCAAAGGACGATTACGCCAAAGCGATCGCGGACTTCGACGCCTCCCTCGACAAGGACCCGGACAACGAGTTCGCGCTCCAGCAGCGCGCGCATGCCTACACCAAGACGGGCAACATCGACAAGCTCGTCACGCAATACGCGGACTCGATCAAGGCCAAACCCGACGACGCATCGTTGTACATGCTCCGCGGTTCAGCCTATGTCACCAAGGGCACCACGGACGCGGCCATCGCGGATTTCAGCAAGGCCATCGAACTGAAGCCGCAGGACGCGCGGGGTTACCGGCAGCGCGCCGCCGCGTACCTCAAGAAGGAGGACTACGACAAGGCCTTGGCGGATTGCAACACGCTGCTCAAGATGAAGCCCGATGATGCCGCCGCTTACAAGCAGCGCGGGGCGGCCTACAAGGATCTCAAGAAGCCCGATGAGGCGCTGGCGGATTACGACAAGGCGATCCAGCTCAATCCAAATGACGGGTACGCCTACGTCAACCGGGCGAACATCTACATCGAGAAGAACGACCTCGACAAGGCGAAGGCGGATTACCAGAAGATCATCGACCTGAAGCTGGAACCGGACTTGGTGCAGAAGGCGCAGGAGCAACTGGCGCAGTTCCAATAGAAGCAGGGTAGCTTCTACGCCGCAGGTGTTCGTCTCACCAAGGTAGGGATGGCTCTCCGAGCTGCTCCCTAGGTTGGCTTGGATGATCGTTGTGCGCGCGGTGCGTTCCGCCGGAAGATCTAGGGAGCGGCTCGGAGAGCCATCAGGACCTTGGTGAGACGAAATGATCGTACCCCCGCGCAGTCTCCAGACCAGTCCGCACTCCCGGCTCCGTCAGCTCGCCAATGGCTGTCAGCGGAACGTCCGGCCAGCGTTTGCTCCAAGCGCGTTCGAGCTTGGCCGCCTGTTTGGGACCGAGCGCGAAAAGGAGTTCGTAGTCTTCGCCATCCCCGAGCGCCTGCGCGACCGTGCAGCCCTCGTGACGCGGCAGCGCTTCGGGATGCACGGCGAAACCGGTCCCACTCGCCGCTGCCATGCGCGGCAGGTCGGCCGCTAGGCCGTCGCTGAGGTCCATCATGG
>CAXTMD010000424.1:0-4111 GCA_964245035.1 uncultured Chthoniobacterales bacterium | reverse complement strand
CTCCTGCGCGAGGAGGCCAGCCGCCAGCTCCTCGCCCACGAACGCGCCACCGCCGCCGCGTGGGCGCGTACGGACCGGCTGCGCCTGGTGATCGTCGGCGGCGACCTGAACACCTCCTTCGACGACGGGGCGTTCGCGGAGGAAACGACCCTGCGCGCGTGGCTGCGCGACGGCGGCCTGCGCTGGGGCTGGGAGGGCATTCCCCTCGCCCGGCGGCTGACCCTGCCGGCCAAAGGCCGCTACGGGGCGCGGTGCTTCGACCACGTTTTCTACACGCCGGGCGACGCGTCGGTGCGGCTCGTGTCCGCCACCGTGGAAGACACCGGCCCGGCCGCCAGCGACCACCATCCGATCCTCGCGCGGTTCGCGTGGTAGCATTCTGCGCTTCCGGATGTAGATTCAGACGACCTCATGAACCTCGCCACCCGCCTCGCCGCCTGCCTGTTGTTGCTCCTGAGCGCCACTCCTGCCGTCCGCGCCGCCGACCCGGCAACCTTCACGGTGGGCGCCTTCACCTTCAAGCGTCCGCCGACCTGGAAATGGGTCGCCGTTGGGACCAACTCCATGCGCAAGGCCCAGCTCCGGGTCGAGGGCGACGGCGGCCAGAGCGCCGACGTAGTGTTCTTTACCTTTGGCGCGGGCCAGGGTGGCGGCGTGGACCAGAACATCGCCCGCTGGCTCGGGCAGTTTGAGCAAGGCGACGCTAAGACTCTCAAGCCGACCGAGGATACCGCCGAGATCAAGGGCACCAAGGTCACCCGCGTGCGCGTGGACAGCGGCACGTTCAACAGCGGCATGCCCGGCGGACCGACGACGCCGCAGACCGACTACGGCCTCTACGGCGCGATCCTGGAGAGCAAGGACGGCGACGTGTTCATCAAGCTCACCGGCCCCGCCGCCCTGGTGCGCGCGGCAGCGGCGGATTTCGAGGCGATGGTCCAGAGCCCATTCTAAAGAAGATGAGGCCGGGCGACCCGACGCGCAGACCCTGGACGGCGACATGGCGCGGCACCGCTTTGCTGGCGGCCGGCCTGGCGGCGGTCGTCGTCGCGCTGCTGGCGTGGTCCCCGTGGAACGCCCCCGTGCTGCCGGCTGACACCGACGGCGGACGGCTGGCGGGCGAACTGGCCCACCTCAAGATGCTTGGGCACGCGCTCCGGCTCCACGCCGACGAACACGACGGCCGCTATCCCGCCAGCATCGCAGACATCGAGTGGCGGCAGGCGCAGCCCGGCATGGACGCGGGCAACCTGCCCGCCGTCGCGAGCCGCTTCCATCCCTTCGACACGGGCAAGGCTATGGACTGGCTTTATTATACCGGGCACACCGAGTCCGATCCGGCCGAGACGATCCTCGTCGCCTCGCCCGTGCCGGTCGGCGCGCACCAAGACCAGCGGATGGTCACCCGCATCAGCAACGTGACCGAACTGTTGGCTGAAAGCGACTTCCAGCGGCAGGTTGGGGCGCTGCCCTGACTCAGGCCGCGTTGCGCTTTTTGTAGTTGGTGCCCGGCGGACGGCCGCGCTTGGGCTTGGCCCGGTAAGCGCCGGGTTCCTCGGCGGCCAAGTACACGGCGCTGTTGGGCAGCTTCTTGGCGTGGGACTTGGCCATCTCGCGCACGAAGGGTGAGCGGCTGCCCAGGTACTTGAGGGTCAGCAGTTCCTCCTTGAGCGTGCTGACGGCGCCCGCACGCATGTACTTGTCGTCCACCAGCCACTTGGCCATGCGCTCAATGAGCTTCTCGCTGGCCTGGCGCTGGCCGTTCTCGATCTTGATCCAGCCCGGCGCGGACACGAAGCCCTGGGCTCCGAAGGCTTCCTGCGAAAGGCCGAGTTCTCTGCGTAAGGTTTTGAGGCGATCTCCGAGTGTCATAAGTTGGGTTAGAAGCGGTTGGGTGTTTCGTGGCGGTTCTCTGGCGGCCGACCCTGGGCAACGTCGGCGGAGAAATCATCGGCTCCCCACTGAGACCACGAAGAAGCAGGATTCATACAAAACATTACAAAACCTTTACGTAGCCGCAGTCACGGCTGGACCGGCCGAATTCGAGGGCCAGGAACTTTTTTCCTGTCGCCGTGGAGGGAAAGCTGTCACCAGCCATCCGACAAGCAACGTCTTTGTAGCAAAAGACATTACAAACCCTGCTCCATGTTCCGGGGCAGATTTCAGATCGGTAGGTGCGCAAGTCTCTTTTAGAGTGCGTCTTTGGCGGTTCAGCAAGCAAAATTTCCGGTGGTTGGCCGATCTTTCGATGGACCGTCTGATCTAGGGTGAACACCCTAGCAGGTAATTCATCGCCGGAACCGACGTAAAATCCCGTTGCGGCCCGGCAGGCCGCGGTGCCATACTCAACCTCACCCTCAACACCCGCGCATGACTCTCACCGAAACGATCCTCGCCCGGGCCAGCGGACGCGCCCGGGTGCAACCCGGCGAAAACATCTGGGTGAACGCGGACATCCTCCTGACCCACGACGTTTGTGGGCCGGGGACCATCGGGGTGTTTCACCGCGAGTTCGGCCGCGACGCCCGGGTCTGGGACCGGCAGAAGGTCGTCATCATCCCCGACCATTATATCTTCACCGCCGACAGCCTGTCCAACCGCAACGTGGACATCTTGCGCGAGTTCGTGCGCGAGCAAGGCCTGCCGTATTTCTACGACGTGATCGACGACCCGGAGGGCCACTGGACCTTCGACGCGGCGCGCGGCCAGCTCAAACGCCAGTACGGCGGCAGCTTCGCAGGGGTCTGCCACACCGCGCTGCCGGAAAAGGGCCACGTGCGGCCGGGTGAGGTGCTCTTCGGCACGGACTCGCACACCTGCATGGCTGGGGCGTTCGGGGAGTTCGCCACCGGCATCGGCAACACGGACGCGGGCTTCATCCTGGGCACGGGCAAGCTGCTGGTGAAGGTGCCCGAGACGATGCGCTTTTACCTCGATGGTGCGTTGCAAAAAGGCGTGATGGCCAAGGACGTGATTCTGCACGTCATCGGCGAGATCGGCTTCGACGGGGCGACCTACCGCGCGATGCAGTGGGAGGGCCCTGGCGCGAGCAACCTCGGCATGGATGACCGCATGACGATCACCAACATGGCCATCGAGGCCGGCGGCAAGAACGGGATCTTCGCGGCGGACCAGAAGACTTTTGACTACGTGGACGCGCGGTGCGCCGCCAACGGCACGAAGGCCGATTACGAGCCCGCCGTCGCCGGGCGCGACCAGACCTTTGTCTACGACCAGGCTTTTGATCTGTCAGCGTTGGAGCCGACGGTGGCGATGCACCCCAACCCGGGCAACCGCGCGCTCGCCAAGACGCTCGGCCACGTCGCGCTGGATCGCGCGTACGTGGGCAGTTGCACGGGCGGCAAGCTGTCGGACTTCCTGGCGTTCGCGGAAATCGTCAAGGGCCGCCGGGTCGCCGTGGACACCTTCGGCGTGCCGGCGACGCCGCAGGTCGTGGATGACCTTCACAAGATCCAGTGGGACGGCCGGAGCGTCTGGCAATGGCTGGAGGACGCGGGCGTGCTCCTGACGGAAAACGCCAGTTGCGCCGCGTGCCTGGGCGGGCCGGTGGACACCTTCGGCCGCATGAACAAGCCACTGACGTGCATCAGCGCGACCAACCGCAACTTCCCCGGCCGCATGGGCCACAAGGATTCCAAGGTGTACCTCGCCAGCCCGTACACGGTGGCGGCGAGTGCGCTGACGGGCCGCATCACCGACCCGCGCGAGTACCTGTGAGCATGAAACGCCTCCTTTCCCTGGCGGCGCTGGTCCTGCTGGCGGCCGGCTGCAAGCGCGGCGCGGCGGACCCCACGGCCAGTGCCACGAACCCTGCCGCGGTGAACGCCGCCATCAGCGCCGACCCGATCATGGCCGTGCCGGATAAGGATCGCTACAAGGTGACGGCGGACACGACCGGGTTCTACCGCTTCTCGCCGATGCAGGCGGCCGGCTCGGACTCCGACCTCAAGAAGAGCACCCGGCTGACGATGGTCAAGCACGGGCGGGGTTTCTGCCAGGTCAAGCTGGAGAGCGGCCAGGTCGGCTACGTAGGCACGGAGGACATCGCGCAGCTGGCCCCGAGCGAGATCGCGCAGGAGGACGCCGCCAC
>CAXTMD010000423.1:0-4118 GCA_964245035.1 uncultured Chthoniobacterales bacterium | reverse complement strand
CGGCAACCCGGCGGCGTTTCACGCGCCGGCCGCCGCCAGCGTCGCCGACGACGCGGTCGCCGCCGCGTCCGGCCCCGGGTCCGAAGGACTCCAGGGATTCCGGGAGAACACTTTTGTCTTCGAACTCATCCGTGGGCAGCTTTGAGCGGTGGTTTGCCACGGCGCGCGGCAAAGATTTTCTGTCATCCTGAGGCGAGTTCTGCGAGCCGAAGGATCTCACCGCAGGGTACCCGCCGGCGGTGCACGGCTGGCTCAACCCACCAAAATTCCTCTGCTCCGGCGGTCGGCGGGCAGCGCGCGAGTACCACGCTTCAGAGGTCCTTCACCTCGTTGCACTCGCCTCAGGATGACAGCAAGAGAAAGGCACGCCGGCTCCGGGAAACACCCGTTTTCCCCATCCTGCAATTGCCTGCAATTGCGCTTTACCTTTTCGGCTTTTCCTCTGTAATTCCGTAGCCGTGTCCCGCGCCCTCAAGTTCGCCCTGCTCTTCGGCGTGCAGACCAGCCTCGTGCTGGCGCTCGTCTACGCGCCGGGTCTCCTGCGGCCGTTGGACGCCGCCCTCGCGCGGGGACTCGGCCTGTCGGGCGTGGGGCTCGACCACCCCTGGCTCCAGCACTTCGCCTTCATCTCGCTGGCCCTGGGCATCGCCTGGACGACCATCGACATCAACCGGCCAGCCTTCAAAATCCTCGTCGCCGCCCTCGCGCTGGCGGAGGTCTTCACGCTCGCGGCGCTGGCGGCGCTGTTCGGGTTCTACTTTTCGCCGGTGCTGCCGGCGGCGGCGACGGTCATGGCGTTCGCGGCCGGGTTCATCTATTCCAACAGCCAGTCCGGCCAGCGCCAGCGCGTGGTGGACACGGCCTTCGGCTCGCGCGTGTCGCGCCGCCAGATGCGCGCGCTCGTCGACGGCCGCTCGGAACTGCGCGACGACGGCCAATTGGAGGAACTGACCCTCGTGGTGTGCGAGATTTTCAACCATCCCGCGCTCATGGACGGGCTCGAACCGGCCGAGTACGCCGTCGTGACCAACCGTTTCCTCAACGCCGCCGCCGAGGCGCTGGTGGAAAAGGGCGGCACGCTGTCCGCCTGCGACGGCGAGGGGGTGCGCGTGCTCTTCGGCGCGCCCCTGCCGATGGCCAACCACGCCGGGGCCGCGTGCCGGGCGGCGCTGGAGGTCTCGCGGCAGGTCCGCACGCTCAACGAGGAACTCGCCCGCGACAAAAACGGCCTGACCTGCGACCTGCGCGTGGGCGTCAACAGCGGGGACATGGCCGTCGGGTACTTCGGCGCGCGGCGGCTGGGCGGCTTCGGGGCGGCGGGCGAGGAGGTGGCGTTCACCCGGCGGCTGTGCGCGGCGAACCTGATCTACGGTTCGCACGTGCTCATCGGGGCGCGGACCTTCGAGCTGGCCGAGGCCACCATCGAGGCGCGTCCGCTCGAACTGCTGCGCCGCCGCCTCGGCGAGAACTGGCTGGAGGTCTACGAACTGCTCGGCGAGCCGCACGACCTGTCCCCGGAAGCCCTCGCCCGACGCGACCTGTTCTGGACGGGCGTGATCTTCTACCGCGAGAAGCGGCTGAACGACGCCCTGGAAAAGTTCAACGAGGCCCGTACGACCGCGCAAGGCCCCGACGGCCCGCTGGATTTTTACATCAACCGCATCAAGCAACTCCAGTACAGCAAGGCCCCGACCGACTGGGAGACCACGCGGATGCTTAATTCGCTGTAGGTTTTAACGCTTGCGCGCCCGCTCCGCCTTCACCTGCGCCAGGAGCTTCGTGCATTCGGTTTGCAGGTCTTCCAAACTGTCTTCCATCGCTTTGTCAACTGCCGGCACCCACGCGTAGGGCTCGCGCAGGCGGTGCGTCGCCGGATCGTAGAACGTGGAGGCGTCCTTTCCGAGGTTGGGCAGGATCAGGGCGTCGCTGCGCTGCTGGGCGTGCGTGGCGATGCTGATCATCTGCCGCACGGTGCTTTCCACGTCGCGCATGTCGCGGATCGTCTCGATGTCCAGCAAGTCGTACCCTCCGCTTTGCAGCAGGCTGGTCATGTCGGACGGATCGTAGTCACCGGTCCAGCCGATGGGTTTGATCTCGGGGGTCTCACCGGCCGCGAGCTTCCGGTTGAACGCATCGATGGTCCCGCGCAATTTGACGGCTTGCTTCTGGCTGTTGTCGAGCACGCCCTGATACTGCTCCTCCACCCACGTCAGGAGTTGCTCGCGCCGCTGGCGTTCCTGCCGGTGGCTCGCCCGGTAGTTGAGAAAGAACGCGGCGTAGACGCCGACGAAGACCGTCACCAGTTCCCCCAGCCAGTGCGCCAGCTGCCGCCGGAACTTGGGCGGCTTGGGGCGCGGTTCTGGTGGCGGGGACTGGACCGTTTCGGCGGGAACTTCGTCGCTCATGGCGAGGGCATTATGCGCGTAAAATCGACCTGCGCGCAGTGGAAATCTCGCTGGTTTTGAGGTATCTTCTGCCTGCCGTCCCATGCGCCGCATCGACTACCCCGAACCGCTCCAGCGTCTCGTCGCCCAGCTCAAGCGCCTGCCCGGCATCGGGCCGCGCAGCGCCGAGCGCATCGCGCTGTGGCTGGTCGGCGGACAGGGCCGCCAAGACACCGGCAACCGCGGCCGGGAGGTCGCCGAAACCATCCTGGAAAACGCCGCCAAGGTGCGGCCGTGCGCCGACTGCGGGTTCTTCACCACCGAGGACCGCTGCGACATCTGCCGCGACGAGGCCCGCGCCGACGGCCCGCTGTGCGTGGTCGAGCAAGCGACCGACATCTTGCCGCTGGAGCGCACCGGCGTCTTTCGCGGACGCTACCACGCGCTCGGCGGACGGCTCGCGCCGCTTGACCACGTCGGCCCGGAGGATCTCTCCATCGACCGTCTGCTGGAACGCGTGCGCGACGGCCACGCGCGGGAGATCATCCTGGCGCTCGGGGCCGACGTGGAAGGCGAGGCCACTGCGCAGTACCTCGCCGGTTTGCTGAAGGACCACCCGGAGGTCACCGTGACGCGCATCGCGCAGGGTCTGCCCGCGGGCGGCGGCCTCGAATCGGCCGACGAACTCACGCTCTCGCGCGCGATGACCGGCCGGGTGGTGCTGGCGAAGTGAGGACGCGCGGGGCGCGCGTTGCGGTGTCGCCGTTGGCGACGTTGCGGGTTGCGGTGCTCCCGATGGGAGCGTTGCGGTGTGCGCTACGCGCACGTTGAGGCAGAGCCGAGCCCGCCACTGCTTTTGCCCGCGACGCCGCCGCAGGCAACACCGCAACGCAGGCGCAGCCTGCACCGCAACGCTCCCACCGGGAGCACCTCAATGTGGCTGCAAGCCATACCGCAACGTCGTCTCCCGGCGACACCGCTACGGCTGATAATACGGTGCGAGTTCCGGCCGGTGGCTTTCCTCCAGGAACGTCGGGTCTTGCAGGATCACGCGAAACACCGCCGGCTCCGTCACCTTCTGCGCCTGCCCGACGCGCGCGCCCGCTTCCTTGAACCGGCCGGCCTTGAGTTCCCGCGCCGCCGCCGCGAACAGCCCCGGCCCCGACGGGTGCCCCGACGCCAGGTCGGCGTCGATCTTGGCGTTGGTGTCCTTGGCTTTCTCCTGGTCGGACTGGATCTCGGACAGCCAGAGCTTGAGCTGGTATAAGCCCTCCGTCGTCTCGTACTGGTTGCGGATCAGCGCCTCGCGGAACTTGTCGGCGGCGTCCTGCGGCTTGCCTTCGCGCCGCAGACATTCGCCCCAGAAGTAAAAAACGTCCGGCCGCGCCGGGTCGATGGCCACCGCCCGCGCGAAAGCGGCCTCCGCCTTGTCGTAAGCCTGCGTCGTCATCTGCAGGAGCCCGGTCAGAAACGCCGCGTCCACGTTGGGGCCGGCGCGTTCGACGGTGGCCAGGATCGTCCCCGCGGCGTCGAAATCGTGCGCGTACAGGGTGCTGCGCGCCGCCTCGATGCGCAGGGAACTCCACTCCGGGTGTTTGTCGGCCAGGGCATCGAACCGCTGGCGGGCGTCCGCGAACTGCCCGGCCTTGTTCGCCGCAAACGCCGCGTCCACTTCGGCCACGGCCGCCGGGGTCAGCGGGAGGACCGGCGCGGTGCGGGCGGACGTCGCGGTGC
>CAXTMD010000422.1:0-4156 GCA_964245035.1 uncultured Chthoniobacterales bacterium | reverse complement strand
GTCGCAATTCGTCTGAGGAGAGAAGGCAGTCTGAACCACCCGTACTACAAGGTGGTGGTAGCCGACAAGCGCAGCCCGCGCGACGGCAAGTTCATCGAGATCATCGGCAACTACGACCCGAAGCAGACGGGTGACAACTCGAAGATCGACCTCGCCCGCGCTGATTATTGGATCAAGTGCGGGGCGCAGCCTTCGGACACGGTGCGCAGCATCATCAAGAAGGCTCGCAAGTCCGGCCTCTTGGCCGAAAACGCGGCCTGACCGTCCATGAAAGAGTTCCTGGAGTTCGTAGTCGGCCAACTCGTGGACCGGCCAGCCGAATGCGCCCTGCGACTCCAGGAACAAGGCGACCAACGGCAGTTTGTGCTCACGCTGCCACGGTCGGAGGTCGGCAAAGTGATCGGCAAGCAGGGGCACACGATCCACGCCATCCGCAGTCTGCTCGCGAGCACCGCTTCGCGGCAGGGAGGGCGTGTCAGCTTCGAGATCGAAGAGCGTTCGGAGGAATGAGGTGCTGGAGATCGACATCCTCACGCTGTTCCCGGCGCTCTGTGAGGGCGCGTTCGCTGTCAGCATGATGAAACGCGCCCGTGCCTCCGGCTTGGCGGACGTGCGCGTGCACAACCTCCGGGACTGGGCGCGCGACAAGCACCGGACCACCGACGACGTTCCCTACGGAGGCGGGCAGGGGATGGTGATGAAGCCCGAACCCGTCTTCGAAGCGGTCGATGATCTCCGGCGCACAGACACTCGCGTGGTGCTGATGAGCCCGCAGGGCCGGGTCTTCCGGCAGGCCGTGGCAGAGGAGTACGCCCGGCACGTACACCTGATTCTTATCTGCGGGCACTACGAGGGCGTCGACGCGCGCGTCAGCGATTTTCTGGCCGACGAGGAGCTGTCCATCGGTGACTACGTGCTGACGAACGGCGCCATCGCGGCCGCCGTGGTTGCCGACGCCGCGGTGCGCCTCGTGCCCGGGGTGCTGGGCCACGCACAATCGGCGGCGCAGGACACGTTCAGCGCCGGGAGCGGCGGCTTGCTGGAAGGACCGCAGTACACGCGTCCCCCGGTTTACCGGGACCACGCGGTGCCTGAGGTGCTGCTCTCCGGTAATCATGCCGCCATCGTACGCTGGCGGCGCGAACAAGGTCGTCAGCGCACCAGCGAGCGCCGCCCGGACCTGTTGCCGCGCGCGACTCCTTGACTCTGATGGACCCCGCACGTTCCCTCCGCAGCCCGCGCGAAACGATGGATGGCTGGGTCCACCTGCCGCGTTACATCGACAAAATCCGCCTGCACTTGGCCGGTTTGCTGCCGCCGGAGTACGAGGAACTGTTCGGCGAACAGTCGGACAAACATTGGCTGGAGGCCACCGGTCTGACCCACGAAGGCTTCATCGACGTGGTGCGTGGCACCGTCACCGATGGTCAGGTCTACGACTGGGTGCGTACCCACGTGGCGCGCGGCGACGACGTGAAAGCCCGTGCGGCGGACGCGATCTTGCGCTACCCACTGCCGGGTGACACGGCGGGCAAGGAGCGTTTCGAGCGGCGCAAGCGCGAGTACGGCCTGGCGGACCGCGATGATGTGCAGACGCGTGCCGACCTCATCGACGCGGACGAGGGAAGGATGTCGTAGAACAAGACAACTTTCTGCAACATTTGTCTTCGGCTCAGGCACCTGTTTTGCTACGGTGGGTGCTATGTTCCCCACACATCGCTCCGCCATCCACAGCTTGCCGCTGATTGCCGCGCTTTCTTTCCTGGCGCACGTGCACTACACCAAAATCGCGCATTCGATGAAGTTCGAGCATCATTCGTTTGTCGCGGCGGCGCACGGAAGATAGCTTCCGTGTACTGGCCGCCCGCCGGTCAGAGAGGCAAATGTCGCTCGCTTGTTCTCAAAAGAGGGCTTGAGGATTTTTGTTTGCACGCGTGGAGGCCAGGAGCAACCGGTCTGCGTTGTTGCGTTCCGTGGATGCTTGCAACCGCACTCGCCGGCAAGTGCGATTTGAGGACATGCTTCTCACTATTGCAATTATCCTGCTGATTCTCTGGGGCGGTGGATTCGCGCTGCACGTTGCCGGGGGACTCATCCACATCGTCCTGGTCGTTGCCTTGATCGTCTTTGTTCTGCACTTCTTGCGGGGCGGAAGAGGCGGCGTCTAACCGTAAATGCCGATTGGGGCGGAAGGGAGGCGGGAACGACGGAGAGCCCGGTTCCTCGCTGGGAGTGTCCTGGGGGCGCGGCAGATAAGTCTGCCACTGAAAGAATACGTCGACTCGGGCTGACTGGATTCGAACCAGCGACCTCTTGAACCCCATTCAAGCGCTCTACCAAGCTGAGCCACAGCCCGTTTGCTGACGCCCATCACTATGCGCTGATCAGCCGGGACGGCAAGTGGATTCCGCGATCTTTGTTCGCGGCGGCGTGGTCAGGGCGCTTTGCTTTCGGCGAGCATCTGCTTGGCGATCCGTTCGACCCCCGTGCCAGCGTAATCGCTCGGTGGGTACATCTTCTGTGCCTTCAGGTACCACGCGAGGCTGGAGCCGAACTGCTGCTTTTCCTCCAACTGCTCGGCCGTGCGGACCGTGTGCACAAACTCCGCTGCCTCTGTCGTCAGGTTCGCCCGGGCTTGGTTGAGCTTGCTGTCGTCGGGGAACGTCTGCGAGGCGTGTTCGACCGTCTCCCAGGCTCCGGCGTAGTCGCCGCGCTTGGCGATCTCGCTGCTGCGCTCCAGCGCCACCTCAATCGTGCGCATGTCGCCCAACACTTTCTTGAGCTGCTCTTGGCGTTCCGGCGAGGTCGCCGTCGCGGCGATGAATCGGATCTGGTCGTCGAAGATCTGCCGGTAGTTGCGCTGGCTCAGGAGTTGGTCGAAGTCGATGAGTGCCTTCTGCTGCACGTCCGCCTGCGAAAAAATGCTCGTGCTCAACTCGCTCAAGGCCGGGTTGCGCGGCCAGATCTCGGTCGCATCCTTCAGCTCGGCTTCGAGCGTGACGCGGTCGTTGCTGACGGCGGCGTTCTTCGCCTTGGCGAGGTGCATGGCCGCGACCGTCTTCGCCGTTTCGATGGCAGCCATCGGCTTGGAGTTGTCGAAATCCTTCGCGGTCTGGTCGAGGTCGAGGATGAGCTTGGTCGCCAGCGTGTAATCCTTTACTTCCAGGGCCGACAGCAGTTGGTTGCTCTTTTGCGTGAACGCGAGCGCCTGCCGCTTTTCGTCGCGGGGCAGAGTGCGCAGTTCCGGCATGAACTCGCCCACGACAAACGCTTCGGAGAGCCGCTCCGTCGCGCTTTTCAATTCGTTTTTGCCGAGCAAGAATTTGTAGGCTTCCACCCCCTCGCGGGCGTCGCGCATCGCCTCGCGCGCCAGCGAATCGACCACGCTGACGGTCGGCGGCATCCCCGTGGTGGAGGAAAAGAACTTTTCCGTATCCTTGCCGACCTTCAGCGTCGTGTCGCCCTCGCCGAAGACCGCCCGGTAGAACTGCGTGGCCATGAGCACGTGCTGAAAGCGTCGCTGGAGGAAAAACTGCACGATCAACGCCTGAAATTCGACCTTGGTTTGTAGCTCGGTCAGTTCGCGCTTCGCCTTGTTGGCGGCGGTCAGCGCCTTGATCTCGGCCATGCGGGTCGTGTACGGCTCCATCTGGATGGTGCGTTTCATCTCCTGCTGCTTGGCCCACTCGGCCTGCTCGGGTCCAGACGACTTGCCGCTGATGGGGGTGATGGACATGTCGCCCGCGCTCATCTCGGCGTTGTGCTGGACGGAGCGGCGTTCCTGCTCCAGCGCGTCGTTGGCCTGCACCAAGCGCGCGTCCTCGCGCCGCGCCTGCCACACGCTGTAGACGCTGGAGGCGAGCGCGTCGCTAAGGTTGGCGTCGGCCTCAAACCCCGACGCCTGCGGCAGCATCCGGAACGCCTCGTCAAGCGAAGCGGGCGAAAGGTGATAGGGCGAGAGCTTGTCGATGATCGCCTTGACGATGGCGCGGTAGCGCACGTCGGCATCCTTCGTCTCGGCCTCGGCGTTGAGGAACTTCTCAAAGCGCGCGCTGAAGAGCCGGTTGTTGTTGACGTTCCAATGCTTGCCGTCCCAACTCAGGATCTCGCCGGCCGGATCGAGGAAGGGCACGTCCTTGCCGAGGAAGTTGTTGGA
>CAXTMD010000421.1:0-4163 GCA_964245035.1 uncultured Chthoniobacterales bacterium | reverse complement strand
GGCGTGGGGGTGGCGGGCGTCGGAGGAGCCTCGTTCACCAAGGCCGGCGGCGAAGATTGGACCGAAGCCGGTCGGGACGGGGAAGCAGTCGCCGGCGGGAGAACTTTGCCGATTTTGTCGGGTGGTGCGGAGCGGCGCAGACTGAGGGATGCCGCCAAGCCAAACACGGCGAGCATTGCCGACACCATCAGCCATGGCACACGGCTCTTTGCTGGCGCTCTTTTCTCGGTGCCACTGGCGAGCGCAGAGGCCAGCGGCACCAGCGGGACCGGGCGGGTGGTTGCCGGCCGTGCCGTTTCGTGACCGACGGTGTCCTCCAAGGCTTCATAGAACTCACGTGCAGTCAGGAAGCCAGGGTCTCCCGTTCCGGGACGCACCGCGCGCCGAAGCACCGTGTTGCCCGCCTCCGTTAGTTCTGTGAGCGGGACATACCGATCCCCCGCCATCGCCAGGTTCTGCATGGTCTCCGCCGGGGTGCCGCCAAGCAGTTCGTAAATCAACCGGCCCAGCGCGGGAATTTCGAGGCCAACCGCAGGAACGTCCTCCGCCGTCACGGGTGCGCTTCCCTCCGGAGCAGGCAAACGCGTTTGCATTCCCACCAGCGTGTCGTCGGCATCGGTGGACGGTCTGTCCAGAGGCAGCGTGCCCAGCGCCACCCGGAAGGGCGGCCAAGCAGCCAGCGACAGGTGCAGGGTCCGCTCGCGCTGCTGTTCGTCGTCAAACCCCTCCGGGAAATGAACGAGGACCTGGTGTTTGGACAGTTCAAGCCGCGTCAGGCCGTAACGCCTCGCGTGGTCGAAGCCCGCCGCCATCGGCTTGAGCAGGCGCAACACGTCGTGCAAGCTCATCACTCCCCGCGCCCGCAAGACCGCGAGCAGCGTGAAGCCTTCGATCCATTCCATGACGAGGAACCGGCCGCCCGCGCCGTCCTTTCCGAAAACCAGCGGCCGCACGAGGTTCTCGTGCGGGGCGGCACTCAAGGTCTTCACGGTGCGCTCCAGCTGTCGGCAGGTTTCGGTGTCGGCGGCAATGCGGGTGTCGAGAACCTTGATGGCCACGGGCTTGCCCCGTTCTCGTAAATCGATCCCCCGGAACAACTGGCCAGTTTGTCCGCCGCCGCATTTCTCTACGAGTTGCCAGCGTTCCGCCAGCACCACGCCTGCGTTCCCGGACGGCGACGCATCCGCTGACGCGCCGACGGGCACGGTGACAGGCGGGGCGACGGTGCCCCCGGCCGTGTCTGCCAGGCACGCTTCCACCGCGCGCTTCAGTTCGAGGGCGTTGCGGAACCGGTCGGCCGGCTTCTTCTCGAGGGTGCGCGCGAGCAGTGTCCGGACGGCCGGCGGGACGTGGCGGCCTTCGAGTTGCGCCCACGGCACGGGTGCGGAGAGATGCTGGCTGACGATGCGCGCGAGCGATCCGCTGAACATCGGCTTTCCCGTGAGCAGGAACCAGAGCGTCGCGCCGAGGGAATAAATGTCCGAGCGGCCGTCCAGCGGCTCGTTTTCCAACTGTTCGGGGCTGGCGAAGTGAGCGGTGCCGATGAAGCCACCGGTGCCCATTGATGCCCAAGTGCTGCCCTCGGCCGGATAGCTCTTGGCGAGGCCGAAGTCGATGATCTTGACGGTTGGCCCGTCCGCGGGGGAATCGGTGAGGATCAGGTTGGCCGGCTTGATGTCACGGTGGACGAGTTGGTGTTCGTTGGCGAGCACGAGGGCCCGGGAGATTTGCAGGACAATGGCCAGCGCGGAGGCCACGCCGAGCGGACCGCGTTTTTCGACGATCTGCTGGAGGGTTTCCCCCTCGCAGAACTCCATCGCGTAGAAGTAAGCCTCGCCGTCGGTGCGCCCGAGGAGGAAAATGGCCGCGATATTCGGGTGCCGCAGCCGGGCAGCCAGGCGCGCCTCGCGTAGGAAGCGCCGCCGCGAATCTTCGTTGTGGAGGATTTGCGGCAAGATGACCTTGAGCGCCACCTCGCAATGCAGATCGGTGTCGAAGGCTTTGTAGGTGACGCCCATCGATCCGCGGCCCAGCTCCCAGAGAGAACCGTCCGCACGACGCAGCACCTGGTAGTGCTGAAAGGTCTCGGTCTCGTTCATGAAGCTGGTCGGCAGGATAAAGGTAGACTGTCCACGGCATGGACCTGGATGGCAACACCACCGCCGCAAACTCCCTTACTGCCGATCCGCGCCCCCTCGGCCGGCTGCTGTACGTCCAAGCCGCCCGACCGCTTCCTCAAACACGCACAAGTCGTGCTCGCCTCCCTTGCAGCCGCCGAAGCAGTGAACCGAAATCCGCACGCAATCCCAATTACGGTGCTGAGTAGCGTCGGTACTTCGAGACGATTTAGACCAACTCTTTGAAACTTGGAGAGCAAGATTGCTCTGAGTTCCCGAGTTCTCTACTCGTTATTGCTGAAGATACCTTGCAAGGCACCCAAATCGTGGCGACGGGTGAACGCCTGGAAGTTTTCTCCTCTGTGACGATGGCGCAGGTAGCCGCGCAACATTTTCTCCACGGTGGGCTTGAGGCTCTCGAAAGAGACGCCGCGAAACAACTCTCTTCCCACCCCTTGATCTTGGCCGAACCCACCGCCTACGTAGATGTGGTATCCCTCCCGCTTGTCTGATCCGACCTTGGTGCCCAGCAGGCCGATGTCGCCCATGTAATGCTGGGCACAGGAATTGGGACAGCCGGTGAGATGGATGTTGACCGGCAGGTCGAGCGGACAAGTTTTCTCCAGATAACGGGCGAGTTCGACGGCGTGTTCCTTGGTGTGTGCCGCCGCCCACTTGCAGCCCGTCGCTCCCGTACAGGCCACCAAGCCGCCGCTGACGCTGCTCGCCTCGTGGTGAAAACCCATGCGGACCAAGTTGCGCTTGAGCGTTTCCACAAAGCCGTCGGGCACGTTGGGGATGATCAGGTTCTGCCACACGGTCAGGCGCGCCTCGCCCGTGCCGTAGTGGCGTGAAAGCTCCGCCAACCGCCGCATCTGCTTGGCGCTGATCCGCCCGACGGGGATCACCACCCCCACGTAATTGAGGCCGCGCTGTTTTTGGCGGTAAACGCCGACGTGGCCATGCGGGATTGAGTGCGGACGCGGCTCGCACTGGTCCAGCGGCAGGCGAGCCAGCTTGAAGTCCAGTTTCGCCTCCGCCAGCGCCAGGAACCCGTCGTAGCCCAAACGGTCCACGACGTACTTGAGCCGCGCCTTTTTGCGGTTGGTGCGGTCGCCTGTTTCGTTGAAGGCGCGCAGGATCGCCGCGCCGAGCGCCACCGTTTGTTCCGGGCGCACGAGCACGCCCACATCCCTGGCAAACTGCTGGTGGCCGGTGATGCCGCAGAGTTCCAGTCGGAAGTACACGCCCGGCTCCACGCCCGCCGCTTTCGCCGCCGCCTCGCCGACCCTCACCGCGATGAAGCCCACGTCGTTGGTGTCCGCCGCCGTGTCGATGCCGCCGCCGCCGTCGAAGGAGATATTGAACTTGCGCGGCAGCCCGTAAAGATCGCGGTTGTTGAGGATGTAATGGTGCATCGCCTTGGCGAGCGGCCGGGTGTCGATGAGTTCATCCCGGTCGATGCCCGCCGTGGGCGTGGCGGTGATGTTGCGCACGTTGTCCACGCCGGAACCCTTGGCGGTCAGGCCGAGTTCCTGCAAGCGCAGGAGCACCTTGACGATGTGGCGCGGCGCGATCTGGCGGATTTGCAGGTTGGCGCGCGTC
Source organism: uncultured Chthoniobacterales bacterium (assembly GCA_964245035.1). Taxonomy (GTDB): domain Bacteria; phylum Verrucomicrobiota; class Verrucomicrobiia; order Chthoniobacterales; family SZAS-18; genus CAHJWO01. The sequence continues at coordinate 441 of CAXTMD010000421.1, read as the reverse complement.
GTGCAATCCAGGTATCCCCCGCCCCACTCCTGGGCCACGTCAGCCAAGCCATCCATCTGCACGGCGGTCAGCTCGCCGGCGGGGATGCGCATGCGCAGCATCATCGAATCCTGCGCGGGACCAACGTAGAACATCCCGTGGTAGCGGAAGTAGAACGTGTTTTGCTCGTCGGGGAGTCCCAGATGTCGAGGCCGTTTTGTTCGAGCTTCCAGAGTTCGGGCTTGGAAAGCTCGGAGATCGGCGTGCCGTAGACGTTGGGCTCCGCCGGTTCGGTGGAAGCAGCGGCGTTGGGCAACCCACTGGCGGGTTCGCTCGTGATGGTCCCGGCGGCGGTGTGGCCGACGAAAGGCACGAAGCCCGCCTGCATGATCCCGGCCATGAAGCCGGCGAGATATTCCTTCTGGCCGGCGGTGAAGGGGCCAGGCGGTGGGAAGGCGGGGC
>CAXTMD010000420.1:0-4177 GCA_964245035.1 uncultured Chthoniobacterales bacterium | reverse complement strand
CGACGCCGCGACGTTCGTCGAACCGGGCGACACCGACACCTTGGCTGCTGCGCTCAACCGCCTGATCGCCGATGACGACTGGCGGCGCGAAATGGGACGCCGCGCGCGGACCCATGCGCTCGGTTACACGCTGTCGGAGATGACCGAGAAATATCTCACCGCGTACCGGTTTTGCCTGGAGCGAAACACCCTGGAGGCCGCGGCATGAAGATCGTCCTCTTCTACCATTCGCTGGTCTCCGATTGGAACCACGGCAACGCGCACTTTTTGCGCGGGGTGGCGACCGAACTGCTCAAGGCCGGCCACGAGGTCGCGGTCTACGAACCGGTCGACGCCTGGAGCAAGGAAAATCTCGTCGCCGAACAGGGCGAAGCACCGATCCGCGAGTTCCACGCGCGTTACCCGCAGTTGTCTTCCACCGTGTACAATTTGGCCGCGTTGGATCTCGACCGCGTGCTGGATGGCGCGGATCTCGCCATCGTCCATGAATGGAGCGATCCCGCGCTGGTGCGGCGGGTGGGGGAACACCGTGCCCGCACGCGCGGCTACCGACTGTTCTTCCACGACACCCATCACCGTGCCGTCACCGCGCCCGGGGAGATGGCGCGCTACGATCTATCGCACTACGACGGCGTGCTCGCCTACGGCAACGTATTGCGCGACCTCTACCTGCAACGCGGTTGGACGCAACGCGCCTGGACCTGGCACGAGGCCGCCGACACGAATGTCTTTCGCCCGCTGCCGCGCGCAGAGGAAGACGCCGGTGACCTCGTCTGGATCGGCAACTGGGGCGACGGCGAACGCGCGGCGGAACTGCGCGAGTTCCTGATCGAACCCGTCGCCGCGCTGGGCCTGCGGGCGGAAATCTTTGGCGTGCGCTACCCGAAGGCCGCGCGCGTGCAACTGGACGAGGCTGGCGTCCGCTACGGCGGCTGGCTGCCCAACTACCGTGCGCCGGAGGTGTTTGCCCGCTACCGGGTTACCGTCCACGTGCCGCGCGGACCCTACGTGGCCTCGCTGCCCGGCATCCCGACGATCCGGCCCTTCGAGGCGCTGGCGTGCGGCATCCCGCTGGTGTCCTCGCCCTGGAACGACGCCGAGCACCTCTTCACGCCCGGCGAGGATTTTCTGGTCGCGCGGGACGGCGCGGAGATGCGCCAGCAACTGCGCCGCGTCCTGTCTGACCCGGAAAAGTCTCGGTCGCTCGCCGCGCACGGCTTGGACACGATCCGCTCCCGCCACACCTGCGCCCACCGCGTCGCCGAACTCCTGGACATCTACCAACAGACCCAACCGTGAACATCGCTTTTTTCGGCTCCAGCCTGTTGTCCGCTTATTGGAACGGCGCGGCCACGTACTACCGCGGCATCATTCGCGCCCTCCATGCGCAAGGGCACCGGATTACCTTCTACGAACCCGTCGCGTGGGACCGCCCGCAGCACCGCGACATCGAGCCGCCGGAGTGGTGTGAATCGGTCGTGTACGCCGGCACGGAGGACGAGTGCCGCCGGCACGTCGCGATGGCGCGCGGCGCGGACATGATCGTCAAGACGAGCGGCGTCGGCCTCTTCGACGAACTGCTCGAATCCGCCGTGCTCGAACTCAAGACCCCGGGCAACCTCGTGGTCTTCTGGGACGTGGACGCACCCGTCACGCTCGACCGCATGGAAGCCGACCCGACCGATTCGTTTCGCGCGTGCGTGCCGGAGTACGATTTTATCCTGACCTACGGCGGCGGCCAACCCGTCGTCCGCGCCTACGAGTCGTTCGGCGCGAAGGCCTGTTTTCCGATCTACAACGCGCTTGACCCGGCGACGCACCATCCCGTGCCGCCCGATGCGCGTTTCGCGGCGGACCTGGGACTGCTCGCCAACCGCCTGCCCGACCGCGAGGCACGCGTGGAGGAATTTTTTCTCAACACGGCTGCGGCGTTGCCGGGGGAGAAGTTTCTGCTCGGCGGTAATGGCTGGCAGGGCAAGGCACTTTCGCCAAACGTCCGCTATCTCGGCCACGTCTACACGGCGGACCACAACGCCTTCAACTGCACGGCGCGCGCGGTGCTCAACATCTGCCGTGCGAGCATGGCCCGCTACGGGTTCTCGCCGCCCACGCGCGTCTTCGAAGCGGCGGGCGCGGCGGCGTGCCTCATCACGGACGCCTGGGAAGGCGTGGAACAATTTTTTGAGCCGGATGAGGAAGTCCTCGTCGCCCACGACGGCGCGGAGGTCGCTCGACACCTCGCGGCTCTGACGCCCGAGCGCGCCCATGCCATCGGGCAGGCTGCCTACCGCCGGGTGCTGGCGGACCACACTTACGCCCAACGCGCGCGGCAGGTGGAGGAAGTGCTCGAGGGCGCGGCCGTCATGCGATGAAGATCGTCATCCTGGGACTTTCCATCACGTCCTCGTGGGGCAACGGCCACGCGACGACCTACCGCGGCCTCGTGCGCGAACTGGCGGCGCGCGGCCACGACGTGCTTTTCCTCGAACGCGACAAGCCTTGGTACGCCAGCCATCGCGACCTGCCCCATCCGCCGTACGGCAAGACGCACCTGTACGGCAGCGTGGAGGAACTGCGCGCGCGCCACGGTGCGGACGTGCGCAGCGCCGACGCCGTGATCGTCGGCTCCTTCGTGCCGGACGGCACCGTGGTCGGCGAGTGGGTGAACGAACAGGCGGAGGGCGTCACGGCGTTTTACGACATCGACACCCCCGTGACGCTGGCCAAGATCGCCGCCGACGACTGCGACTATGTTTCACCCGAGTTGATCCCGGTCTACGAGCTGTACCTTTCGTTCAGCGGCGGTCCGGTGCTGGAGGAAATCCAACTCCGCTACGGCTCGCCGGCCGCTCATCCGCTTTTTTGCTCGGTAGACCCGGAGTTGTACTACCCCGAGGAAAGCACCGCTGCCTATTGGGCTCTCGGCTACCTGGGCACGTACAGCGCTGACCGCCAGCCGACGCTGGACCGCCTGCTGCTGGAACCGGCGCGGGCCAACCCGTCCGCGCGCATGGTCGTGGCCGGTCCGCAGTATCCGGCGACCGTGTCGTGGCCCGCCAACGTCGAGCGCATCGAACACCTGCCGCCCGCGGAACACCGCCGCTTTTACAACGCGCAACGCTTCACGCTCAACGTCACCCGCGCCGACATGATCCGCGCCGGCTACTCGCCGAGCGTGCGCCTGTTCGAGGCGGCGGCGTGCGGCGTGCCGATCATCAGCGATCCGTGGGAGGGACTGGACACTTTCTTCACGCCCGGCGAGGAAATCTTCCTCGCCAACGAACCCGACGACGTGACCCGCCTCCTGCGCGATCTCTCCACGGAGGAAGCCCGCGCCGTCGGCGCGCGGGCGCGGCAGCGCGTACTGGCCGGGCACACCGCCGCCCATCGCGCAGCGGAGTTGGAGGCGCTACTCACCCAGACGGCGGCCGGAGCGCGCCGCCCGAACCTTCTGAAACCCTTGGCTGCGACATGAGCAAAAAAATACGTGTTGGGATCATCGGCGTGGGCAACTGTGCCTCGTCTCTCGTGCAGGGAATCAGCTTCTACCGGGAAGCCACCACCGACAGTTTCGTGCCGGGCTTGATGCACGTCGAACTCGGCGGCTACCACGTACGCGACATCGAGTTTTCCGCGGCGTTTGATGTCAACGCACAGAAGGTCGGCCTCGACTTGAGTGAGGCGATCTACGCGCCGCCCAACAACACCTACCGCTTCGCCGACGCGCCGGCGCTCGGCGTGCCGGTTCACCGAGGACCGACCCTTGATGGGATAGGCAAGTACCTCAAGGGCGTCGTGCCCGAAGCCCCCGGCAGCGCGGACGACGTGGCCGCCATCCTCAAGAGCACCGGGACGGAAGTGCTGGTGAACTATCTGCCGGTGGGTTCCGAAAAAGCCACCCGCTGGTACGCTGAGCAGGCGCTCGCCGCCGGGTGCGCGTTCGTGAACTGCATCCCGGTGTTCATCGCCTCCCGGCCGTCGTGGCGGAAAAAGTTTGAGCAGAAGCGTCTGCCGATCATCGGCGACGACATCAAGAGCCAGGTCGGCGCGACCATCGCGCACCGCGTTCTGACGAACCTCTTCCGCGACCGCGGCGTGCGGCTGGACCGCACCTACCAACTGAACTTCGGCGGCAACACCGACTTCATGAACATGCTGGAGCGCGAGCGGCTGGAGT
>CAXTMD010000419.1:0-4179 GCA_964245035.1 uncultured Chthoniobacterales bacterium | reverse complement strand
CACCGGGCGGGGTGTTGGCGTTGGCGCTCAACTGGAACGGTTGCATCACGCCGTGGGTGTCGACGCCCTTTTTCTCCACGGCGATCTGGCAGCGGGTCTGGCCGCCGGGGGACTCACCGAGGACGATGTCGAGGTCAACCGGCTGCCCGGCCCGCAGGTCGACCCAGTCGCCGGGCGTGAACCGGCCGCCATACTTGCCGCTGAGTTGAACCTCAGGCTCCCGGGAGAACCACTTTACCTGCAAGCGCGTGCCCGGGATGTCCGCCACCAGGACGGTCACGCCGTTGACCGCGACGGCCGTGAAGTCGTCCGCGTCGCCCAGGAAGCGGTAGGTGCCGTCCGTTGGCGCGGCGACCTGGCCTTTGTAGTGCACCATCCACATGCGTGGCTCGACGATTTTTTCCGCCCCGAAGACGTACGGCCCGAGGTCCGCGTTCATGGTCGGCATCAGCAGTTCCGTCGCGTACATGGCGCGGGGCACGCGGTAGAAGCCGTTGAGCAACCCCTCGTCCCAGCCTCCGTCGATGAACTGGGCCACGAGCTTCTCGAACTGGTGCCGGTCCATCGGCACGGGCTCGCGCTTTTGGTTCTGCTTGAAATCGTAGAAGATGCCGATGAGCGCCCCGGCACTCCGCTGCGCGCTGCCGAAGACCGACAAGTCCTTGTCGCCCGCAAAAACCAGTCGCGCGGACGGCAGCAGGGCCGCGGCCCCGACCACGGCGAGGAGGAGCTTTTTACCCGCGTGCTTCATGTTCAAAACCCGGTGCCGTCGGCGATGTTCTTGTAATATTGCTGCACGTCGGAAAGGTATTCGGCCGGCGGCTTCTCTGCCTGCAACTGTGTGACTGCTTCGCGGTCCTTGGCGTCGAGTCCGCTCACCGGTACCATGCGTTCGGCGCTGTTGCCCGCGCCGGCAAGATTGTCGCCGGACTTGCCACCGCCACCGTTGCCCTTGCCCTGCGGCGTGCCGCCGTCGTTCTGGCGCTGGCCGGCATCCTTGCCCTGGCCGGTCAGCATGGCCATCGCCTGCTGGGCCTGCGCCTGCCGGGCGGCGGCCATGCCCTGCTGCGCTTTGGCGAGCGCCTGCTGGCCGGCCTTGGCTTCGGCCTGAGCCTGGCCGAGCTTGACCTGCGCGGCGTCGCTCTGCGCTTGGGCGATGTCCTGGGCCGCGGTGGCGAGCGCCTTCAACGCGTCCGTCGGCGCGCCGGCCTGGGCCGCCATGCGCTGGGCGGCGGCGATCTGCTGCTTCGTGTTGTCGAGGTCGTTGACGGCCTGCGCAGCGGTTTTGTCCGAGCCGAGTTCGCCCTCCGGCTGGGTAAGGGCCTGCTCGGCCTGGGCCACCTGCGCCTCGGCCTGGGCGAGCGCCTGCTGGCCCGGCGCGCGTCCCTCCAGCGCCGCCTGCTGCTGCGCGATAGCCTGTTGCGCCTTGGCCAACTGCTGCGCCGCCGCCTGCTGAGACGCGGGAGTGGCCTGCTGCAAATCCGCCGCCGCCTCGCTGAGCGCCTGCGCCGCGTCCGGCGCGATGGGCAGCGCGCGCTGTTGCAGGTCGGCGACTTGGTTCTGGAGCGCCTGCTTCTGTTCGGGCGTCACGGGGATCGTGCCGGGGGTGGCGTTGCGCTGCGCGGCGGCGGCCGCCTGGGCCGTGTCTCGGTTGAGCGCGGCCAGCGCCGTGTCCAACTGCTGCGCGTTGGCCGGCGTGCGCGAGGGTAGCGCGGCGATCTGCTTGTCCAACGCGGCGAGCGCCCCCTGGAGCCCGGTCACGGCGTCGCGCGTGGCTTGCTGCGCCTCGACGCGTTCCTCCCACATCCGGATGTAGTGCAGCGAAGCCGCCTCGGTGGCGTCCTGCGCCGCGCCGAGCTGCCCGGCCGCCTGCGCGTTGAGCCCCTGCAACTCCGCCTTCAGCAAGGCGACCTGATCGCTGAGCGTGGTCTGGAGCTTCTTGGTGTCGCCTTCGACGCTCTGCTTTTCGTGGAACCCGGCGATGAGCGCCGTGACCTCCTGCTGCGTGTCGAGGATCGCCTTGACCTGGGTGCGGAACGCGGCGAGCCGCCCGGCCGCGTCGGTGTCGCTCAGGGCCGCTTCGGTCGAGACGAGCAGCGCCACGACGACACCCTGCGTGAGCGTCGCCTGGTCAAAAGGTCCCTGGGCTGCCTCCGCCGCCGCCTCGTCGGCAAACGTGGGCAGCTTGGCGTCGCGCACCAGCGTGGCGGCCTTGGTGAACCGCTCCTGTGCGGGACCGGTCAAGGCCGCGGCGAGCCGGTCGATCTTCGGCGCGAGCAGCTTGAGGTCGTCGCTGACCCGCCGCTGGTCTTCGTTGGCCACTTCCCAGCGTTCGTGGTCGTTGCCGTGCAGCCGGTCGGGCGTCGGGTCCTTGCGGCCAACGCGCCGGATTTCGTCGCGCACGATCACCTGGCGCAGCACGAGCCCGCCCAGTTCGTTGCTGACCCCTTCGATGGACTGCCGGGCATCCAGGCTCACGGCCAGTTTCTTGAGGCTGGTGCTGATCGTGCCTTGGTCGCGCAACGCGTCGGCCAGCGCCCTGGCCTGGCCCGTCAACGCCTCGGGCTTGCTCGCACCGCGCAGCGCCTGGACGACGCGCTCCATGTCCTCCTTGGACAACGCGTCAAGCTGCTGAATCGCGCGATCCACGGTCGCCACGTCCTCGGGCATCAACTCGCGCATCTGCTCGCGTGCGCTCACGAGCCCGGCACGCACCGCCGCGGCGTCGTGCCGCAGCCCGTCCTGGGTGATGCTGGCTTGGTAGGCTTCGCTTTGCCGGTCGCTGCCCCCTTGTTGAGCCAGGGCGGTCGTCGCCGCGAGACACAGCACCGTGGAGAAAGGAAGGAGACGTTTCATGGTTTCTTGGGTTCGCTGCCTTGCTGGATGAGTGCGCCGACGCGGGCGCGGAGTTCTTCCTGGGAATGGGAAAGGTTTTCGATGGAATCCGCGCTCCGGCGCAGGCTTTCGGTCAACTCGTCGCGCTTGGTCTTGAGCGAGACGACGCTCCACTCGCGCACGGCGGTGCGCGTCACACCGGGTCCCGTGACGTTGTTGTTGTCCGCCGCCTCGATCCAGTAGTAGAACGTGTTGCCCTCCTGCCATTTCACCGTTTTTTCCGGGTCGTTCCAACGAAAATCGAACGTTAGCGCACCGGCGGGCTTCCCGATCTCGATGGGCAGGCGCTTGGCCTTGTCCGGGTTGGGTGCCTCGCCCTCGCCGAGCGCGTCGGCCGGCTCGACGCACAGGGACACCCGCTGCACGAGGAAATCGTCGCGCACGTCGAAGCGCAGCCGCGGCCGGTCGGCGGGAACCAGCGTCGCCTTCTCGGGCTGGTCGGGGGCGAGGACGATCTCCGGCGACGCGTCGGGGGTGATCTCGACCGCGTAGAGCGTGTCGTTTTGCGAGACGACGCCGCCTTTGCTGGTCAACTCGACCGAGAAGCCGGTCAGATCCTTGGCCGGGATGGGCAGCTCGCCGTGAAAACCCGTCCCGCCGTCGCCGCCCACCTCCAAGCTCCGCGGGCTCGCTTGCTCGCCGTTGTGCACGAGGAGGCGAGCCCCTTGCAAAGGCTGGTCCGCGTCGCCGCGGATTTGCAGCCGACTGCCCGCCAGCAAGCGCAGGTTGCCCGCCAGCAACGGCGCTTCGGGCAACCCGGTGTAGGACGGGTAGACGGCGCGGAAGTTCACCGCGCGCACGGCCGGGCGGCGTACGAGGCTGACCTGCCACTCCAGCCCGCGGCCATCGCCGAGATAGAAACGGTACGTGAACGCCCCTTGCACGTTGGGCACGGTCAGGGCGAACACGTCGGGTCTCGCGGGCTTCGGCGTGACCGCGAGCGACTCCGGGGACTTGCCCGCGTACGTCACCTCGATGCGGCCGTGGTGCGGCAGTTCGCCCTGCGCGCGGGCGGCGAGTTCGACGCTCTCGCCGGGAGCGACGGCGAGGTTCTGGCTGATGGCCACGACCACCGTGCGCGTGGGCAGCGGGACGTTCGCCAGCAGAGCCCGCCGGGCCAGCACCCCGGCCACCGGCCCGGTGCGCCACACGAGGCCCGCCGTCGCCGCCGCGAGGCCCAGCGCGACAGCAAACAGCGTCCGCAGCCGCCGCCACGCGACCGCCTGCCGCAGCTCCACCCGCGCGGTGTGCTCGCCGATGACCACGACGAAGGCGCTGCGTATC
>CAXTMD010000418.1:0-4184 GCA_964245035.1 uncultured Chthoniobacterales bacterium | reverse complement strand
CGCCAGGTGCTCACGGCCTTTGAACCGCCCACGCCCGACACGCTGGTCCACCGCTACAACCTCGCGCAAGCCCAGGGTGTGTTCTACCGCGCGCACGAGTTGACCGTGACCGCGCACCGCAACTCGCCCGCGCGCTACAAGCAAATGTTCCGCTACCTGAAGCTCTTCGGCCTGATGGCGCTCATCGAAGGCGACGCGGACCACGGGTTCACGCTGCGCGTGGACGGACCGGCGAGCTTGTTCGAGCCGAGCACGCGCTACGGGCTGGCGATGGCCAAGCTGCTGCCCGCGCTGTTGCACGTCACCAAGTGGAGCCTGCGCGCCAGCCTCAAGCCGCGCCCGCACGAGGACGAGGGTGAATCCACCCGCGTGCGCGAGGACGACGGGCGTTTGTCGGAAACGTTCGCGCTGGATGCCAAGTGTGGGTTGGTCAGCCATTACAAGCCGGAAGGGGATTTCGACTCGATTCTCGAAGAAGCGTTCGCGTCGCGTTGGGCGAAGCTCGACACATCCTGGACGCTGGAGCGCGAGGTCGACTTGGTGCCCGTGCCGGGCAGCGCGATCATCCCGGATTTCCGCGTGGCGCATCCCGACGGCCGCAGCGTGCTGGTGGAGATCGTCGGCTTCTGGCGGCCGGAGTACCTGCGCAAGAAGTTCGCGCTGCTGCGCCGGGCTGGCCGGCGCGACATCGTGCTGGCGGTCAGCGAACGGCTCAACCTCGACGCGGCCGGCGTGAACGCGGAGGACTTCAGCGACCGCATCGTGTGGTTCAAGGGCAAGCTGGAGCCACGCGCTGTGTTGGAACGCGTGGAAGCCGTGGCTGCACGCGACTAACCTCCTGCCACCGTGCCGACGAACATCGAGATCAAAGCCCGCGTCGCCGATCCGGAGCGCAAACGCCATCTGGCTGAGAACTTGGCCGGCGCGCCGCCGACGATCCTGCACCAGGAAGACACCTTCTTCCCGTGCGCGCACGGGAGGCTCAAGCTGCGGCAGTTGTCCGAAACGCATGGCGAGTTGATCGCCTACCAACGCGCCGACGTGGCCGGCACAAAACAGTCCGACTACCTGTTGGCGCGCACGGATGCGCCCGCGGCGTTGCGCGCGGTGTTGGCAAACGCGCTGGGCACAGGTGTGGTCGTGACCAAGACGCGTCGCTTGTATCTCGTCGGACAAACACGCGTCCACCTTGATGAGGTTGTCGGCCTTGGCTCTTTCCTCGAATTAGAGGTTGTCCTCACCGAAGGTCAGGACCCCAGCCAGGGTCACCACGTCGCCCGCGGGATCATGGCAAAGTTAGAGGTGGGCGAGGCGGATTTGATCGCCTGTGCGTACGCGGACCTACTGGCTCCCCCCATGTGACGGTTGCCTCTCTGAAGCACCCTTCGGGATGGTTGAGGCCAAACAGCGGTGCAGCCTCGCTTTTATCTGTCATCCTGAGGCGAGCTCTGCGAGTCGAAGGACCCCGCCGCAGGGTACTCGCCTGCTCCTTGCCAGTGAACCCGGCTTGTCGCCGGTTCTCTGCTCCGGCCACAAGCGAAGTGAACACAAGTACCTTCCGGCGAGGTCCTTCGACTCGCAGAACTCGCCTCAGGATGACAGAAGGATTTTGTGCAGCGTGCCATGCGCAGTTGAACTGTCCGGACCAAACCATCACTGCCTCGGAGAAGGTCGACACCGCCCCCGGCAGCACGGCTACTCCCCGCTGCGCACCTCGTTGTTACTCAGCCCTTCCTGCAAGCTTGCCAGCGCGTAATCGCGGTTCATCCGCGCGATGAACGACGCGCTGATCTCCTTCGGGCATACGGCGGAGCAGTTGTAGACGTTGGAACAATTGCCGAAACCTTCGTGGTCCATCTGGCGCACCATCGCCAGCGTGCGCCGGCCGCGCTCGGCCTGACCCTGCGGCAGCAGCGAGAGCTGGCCCATCTTGGCGGCGGTGAACAGCATCGCGCTCGAATTGGGACACGCCGCCACGCACGCGCCGCAGCCGATGCACGCCGCCGCGTCCATGGCGAGGTCGGCGGATTGCTTGGGGATCGGCAGAGCGTTGGCATCCGGCGCGCTGCCCGTGCGCACGCTCACGTAGCCGCCCGCCTGGATGATGCGGTCCAGCGCCGAACGATTCACGATCAGGTCGCGCACCAGCGGGAACGCCTTCGCGCGGAACGGCTCCACATAAATCGTCTCGCCGTCCTGAAAGGTGCGCATGTGCAACTGACAGGTGGCGATGCCTGCCTGGTTGTTGCCGTGCGGCACGCCGTTGATCGTCAGCGAGCACGTCCCGCAGATGCCTTCGCGGCAATCGCTATCGTGTGCGATGGGCTCCTCGCCACGCTGGGTGATGTTTTCGTTGACGATGTCGAGCATCTCCAGAAACGATGCACTGGCGGGAATGTCCTTGACCTCATGGTCCTCCAACTGGCCGGGGGTATTCTCGTCGCGCTGACGCCAGATTTTCAGATGAAAGTTCATGGTTAGGGAAGGTGGTTATTTGTAGCTGCGCTGGGCGAGGTGGACTTTCTCGAAGGCGAGCGGTTCCTTGTGCAGTTCCGGGGCATCCTCCGTGCCCTTGTACTCCCACGCGGCGACGTAGGCGAAGTTCGCGTCGTCGCGCAACGCCTCGCCGTCCTCAGTCTGACTCTCCTCCCGGAAGTGTCCGCCGCAGGATTCCGTGCGGTTGAGGGCATCGCGGCACATCAGTTCGCCAAACTCCAGGAAGTCTGCCACGCGGCCAGCGAGTTCGAGCGACTGGTTGAGGCAGTCCCCGCTGCCGGGCACGTTGACGTTCTGCCAGAATTCTTCGCGCAACGCGGGGATTTTCTGCATCGCCTCGCGCAGCCCGGCATCGCTGCGCGACATGCCGCACTTATCCCACATCAGCAGCCCCAGTTCGCGGTGGAAACTGGTGACCGAGCGCTTGCCTTTGATGGCGAGCAGCTTGTTGATCTGCGCGGTGACGGCGGCCTCCGTTTCCTTGAACGCCGGGTGGTCCGTCGTGTAGGTCTGCGTCGCCTTCTTGATGCTTGCCAGATAGACCGGGATCGTGTACGGCAGCACGAAGTACCCGTCGGCCAACCCCTGCATGAGAGCGCTCGCGCCGAGGCGGTTCGCGCCGTGGTCGGAGAAGTTCGCCTCGCCAAGGACGTGCAAGCCGGGCAGGTTGCTCATCAGGTTGTAGTCGACCCAAAGCCCCCCCATCGTGTAATGCACGGCCGGGAAGATGCGCATCGGCCGCGTGTACGCATCCTCGCCCGTGATCGTGCGGTAGATGTCGAACAGGTTGCCGTAGCGTTCACGGATCGTCTTGACGCCGAGCCGCTTGATCGAATCGGCGAAATCTAGGTACACGCCGAGCCCGCTCTCGCCGACGCCGCGGCCGTCGTCGCAGGCTTCCTTGGCGGAGCGTGAACTGATGTCGCGCGGGGCGAGGTTGCCGTACGCGGGATACTTGCGTTCCAGATAATAGTCGCGCTCGCCCTCGGGGATGTCGCCGGGCGCACGCTTGTCGTGCTTGGCCTTGGGCACCCAGACGCGGCCGTCGTTGCGCAGGCTCTCGCTCATCAGCGTGAGCTTGCTCTGGTACTCGCCCTCCACCGGGATGCACGTCGGGTGAATCTGCGTGTAGCAGGGGTTGGCGAAGTACGCGCCACGTTTGTGCGCGCGGTAGGTCGCGGTGACGTTGCAGCCCTTGGCGTTGGTCGAAAGATAGTACGCGTTGCCGTAGCCACCAGTGGCGAGAACCACCGTGTCGCCTGCGTGCGACGAGATTTTGCCCGTCACGAGGTCGCGCACGACGATGCCCTTCGCATGGCCGTCGATCACGACCACATCGAGCATCTCGGTCTTCGGGTACATCTTGATGGCCCCGAGTGCGATCTGGCGCTCCAGCGCGGAGTACGCACCGAGCAGGAGTTGCTGGCCCGTCTGGCCGCGTGCGTAGAACGTCCGCGACACCTGCGCGCCGCCAAAAGAACGGTTCGCCAACAGCCCGCCGTACTCGCGCGCGAACGGCACGCCCTGCGCGACGCACTGGTCGATGATCGACGTGGACACCTGCGCGAGCCGGTAGACGTTGGCCTCGCGCGAGCGGAAGTCGCCGCCCTTGATCGTGTCGTAGAACAGCCGCTCGACGCTGTCGCCGTCGTTCTGGTAGTTCTTGGCGGCGTTGATGCCGCCCTGCG
>CAXTMD010000417.1:0-4186 GCA_964245035.1 uncultured Chthoniobacterales bacterium | reverse complement strand
TTCCCGCGCCACGAGCAGCGGCAGGACGCTCAGCAGCAACATCGCCGCGGCGATCCCCGTCCGCCGGAGGGTGCCCGCGCGGCCGACGAGCCCGCAGAGGCAAGCCGTGATAGTCACGAGGCCGACGGTCCACTCCCAAGCGCCCGGTTGCAGGCGCGCCCACGACGTGGCCCCACTGCGCATCAGGTCGGCGAGGAAGCGGAGTTTGGACAAGGGATCGACGGCTAGCGCGAGCCGTTGCGTCTCCGCGGCGCGGACGATCCCCAGTCGGTAGGTCAGCCAACAAAGGGCGGCGTAGCACCCCGCCGCGACCGCGCAGACCATCCACGGACGCCACCAGGGTTTTTTGTTCGCAGCGTCTGGCGACTTCCAGAGATCCAGCAACGCGGGAAACAGCGCCATCGGCACAGCGGCCTGCCAGATCATGCACGCCGCGACGAACAGCAGCCCGCCGGCCACCTCGCGCCGGCCGCCGGCTGGCCCGCCGAGCAAGCATCCGGCGAGCAGCGCGACCGTCATCGCGTAGGGCGCGAACATTCCGGCCGTCCAGGCGGCGTACACCCCGCACGCGGGCGAGAGGGCCACCAGCGCGGCCACCGTTCCGGCAAACCCGCGCGAAAACAGCCGGCAGCGGAGCACGCCGTACAACGTCGCGGCAAACAGCCCGACCCCAGCCAGCCCAAAGGCTCGCAGCCAGACCAGCCGCGCGACCTTGCCGTCGCAGAGCGTGTAGGCGACCTCGAAACCCCACGAGGCGACCGGACGGCCCATGCCCGTTTGTTCGTTGTGTCCGGGATCAAAGGTCCCCGCGTGCACGCGGTAGAGGTACTGGTAATCGTCGTTGATCCCAAAGGGCCCGCGCGTCAGAACCGACCCGTACGCGAACAGGAGCACCGCCACCGCCCCGCCGAGAAGCAAAAGACGCATGACGCGAAGGTCAGAGCTTGCGCCGGCGAAACGCCGCCAGCCCGCTGCCGAACAGCCCGTGGATCACCTTGTCCGGATCCTGGCCGAGAACCTGGAAACAATCGTGCGCCCAGCATTGGACGACGTGCTGGTGCGCGTCGATGCCCTCGCCGATGCCAAGGGTGAGCGTGTACGGCTGCGGCTTGAGCGCCGGCCAGTCGAACTCCATCGTCGCGTGCCAGTCGCCCGGCTCCGGCAGGTCGAACGGCTCCGGCCGCCCGGCCCCATCGCGCAGCACCAGCGAGTTTTGCCCGCAGACCTGTTGCCCCGTGCCGTCGCGCAGGAGATACCCGAAGATGAGTTGGTCGCGCGGCTCGTGGACGCGCACGATCAGGTGCACGACGACGCGCTCGCCCGGCGCACGCACGGCGACCTCCCGGCCGTCGGCGTCCGTCACCGCCGCCTGGACGATGCGCACGGCGCCCAGGCCGCTGAGCAGGTCGTCGGGCAGCGTGCGCCAGGGGATTTCCTTGGGCGTCTCGGCGGCGGGCGCGACGGTGCTCACCCCGCTGCGCGCACCCTCGTTGTGCAAAGATTTGAGATAACGCTCGATCCCCGGTCCGATGGGGCCGTCGTAGTCCAACGCGCCGCCATCGAGGATAATCAGCCGCTCGCAGAGGGCCGAGAGCTGGCCGGGCGCGTGGCTGACGATGATCTTCGTCGTGTCGCCCAACGGGCCGCGCAGCAGGTCGTAGCACCGCTGCTGAAAGAAAATGTCCCCGACCGCCATCGCCTCGTCGATGATGAGGATGTCCGGCCGCACGAGCACCAACGCGGCGAACGCGAGGCGCAGCACCATGCCGCTCGAATACTGCCGCAGCGGCCGTTCCATGAAGTCGCCGATTTCCGCAAACGCCTCGATCTCCGGGTAGCGGTCCAGGACCTCGCGTTGTGACAGGCCGAGCAGCGAGCCCTGGATGAGCACGTTCTCGCGGCCGGTGAAGTCGGGGTTGAACCCGACGCTGAGTTCGAGCATCGACTGCACGTTGCCGTCCACGCGGACCGTCCCGCCGGTGGGTCGCAGCACGGACGCGATGAGCTTCAGCAGCGTGCTCTTGCCGCTGCCGTTGCGTCCGATGAGACCGACCTGTTCGCCGCGGCAGATCTCCAGCGAGATGTCGCGCAGCGCCGTCACCTCGGGTGCGAGCCGGTGCGCCTTTCGCCGGAACAGGCTGCCGACCAGCGCGCGGCCGGCCGCGGCCATCGTGGCCTCGCTGACCTTGTAGATTTTCGACACCCGCTCCAGGCGGATGGCCACGGGAGCCGGCGCGGTCGTCATCCGGCGGCCTGGGCGCGGACGGCCTCGCGCGGGGTGAGCTGGGCGAGGAAACCCTTTTTCCAGAACGCGTGCTGAAACGCGTGGCGCAGCCGGGCGGGATGGATGAGGCGCTCCCACGGGGTCGGCACCTGCGCGAGCGGGCGCGTCGGCGTGTCGCCGCCGAACGAATCCCGCGCGGGCAGCGTGCCGAGTACGCGGCCTTCCTCCGGCGTCGGCCGCCGCAGGAAGCGATCCAGCGCCGCGTCGAGGTAGCCGAAGCCCTGGCCGGTCCAGTCGAGCAACTCGCCGGGCTGCGCGAGGGCGGCGGCGTCGCGGCAGAAATCCACCGCGCGTTCCCGCATCCGCGCGATGTGCGCGCTGTGCTCGTCGGTATGTTCGGCTGACCCGAAGACGGGTTCCGCGCGGCCGTTCGTCCCCGCGCGCAGGCCGACGATGGTCGGATGCGGCGCACCGAAGAAAAGCTCGATGAGTTCCACCGATTCCGAGACCAGCGCGCGGCGGCCCGGCGGCTTGTCGAGGTGGAAGTAGCAGGACGAAAGCCGGCAGCCCGCTTCCACGGCCGTCTGGGCGAAGTGCCACGTGCCGAAGTACAGCGCGCGCAGGGACCGCGGCTGCTTGCCGGCGGCGGCGGCCTCGAAGTTCAGCCACGTTTGCAGCGAGCGCGCGGACGACGCCTGCCAGCCGAGATCGACGACGGCGAACCGCTCGGCATCCTCCGCGCGGAAGCCGATCTGATCGAAGTATTGCTCCAATTGTTCGCGTTCGGCGGCGGCGCGCGAGAGGATCGTGTCCTTGAGCGACACGATCAGTTGGTGCATCGACTGATGATCCTTGTTCGTGCGGAAGACCCCGCCGGGCGTCGTGATGACCTCGTCGAGCGAGGCAAACCCGGCGCGATGGATTTTGTCCGCGAGAGGTTCCGGATCGATGCCCAGCCGGGTCAGGAAGTGACGCACGCGCAGGTTCGGGTTCGGCGTGAGCAGAAACGGCATCGAGCTGTGGTTGAGCGCCGTCACCTGCGGCAGGTTCAGCAGCCGACGCGAGGCGAACATTTCCACGCAATCGACCGCGTACCCGGCACGTTCCGCGAGCGCCTCGCACGCGGGCCGCAAGTAATGGCCGTCGCGCGCGAGGAAAAACAACCGGTCTAACTTCTCCCGGCGCGCGTGGCGCAGCAGCCAATGAGAAAAGGTGAAGTACAGCGGGCCGCCGATCTCGTAGCCGACGCGTTCCCACCACGCGCGGCTGCCCGTCTCGACCGTCGGTGCGGCCGACGCGCGGGCGCGGCGGACCAGCCCGGTGCAAAGCGAGGAAAGCAAATCGTCCTCGTCGAAGGGCACGCCAGAGCCGCCTTCCGCATGTTGGTCCACGAGCGGCGGCGGGTCCGTCACCGCACCGGGACCGACGGCGTTCCAGTGAACGGTGCGCAGTCCCCGCTCGCCTGCGCGCACCACGTCGGAGTGCAGGTTGTCGCCGACGTGGAGAACCTCACCGGGTTCGACGCCGAGTTCGCGCAACATGGCGTCGTAGAGTCCGCCGACGTGCTTGCTCGTGCCGAGTTCCGCCGACAGGAAAAGTGCGCCCTTGTCCACCGCGAAGCCGACGCGCCGCAACTGCTCCACGATGAATCCCCGCGTCAGGTACATGTCCGAAGCGAAGACGACGCGTGTGCCGGCCCCTTCCACTTTGGCGGCCACCGCCAGCACGGCGGGATTGGCGTAGAGGAGGCCGGCTTCCGTTTCCGCTTCGAGCGCGGCGAGTTTGTCGCGGTGCAGCGCGGGGTCCACCCTGGCCTGAGCGCAAAACTCATCGTAGATGTCGAATAGCGTGATCTCCTCGTGCCCCGCTTCGGCCTGGCGGCGGGCACGCGCCGCACGCTCGGCCGTGGCCCGCAGGGTGGCGACGGGCAACCCTGCGTCCACGCTGGTCTGCCGCCGGATG
>CAXTMD010000416.1:0-4193 GCA_964245035.1 uncultured Chthoniobacterales bacterium | reverse complement strand
GGAAGCCGCCGGGCTGGTCCCGGCGGCGGCCGCCGCCGCGGCACCGCCGGACGGAGGGGCGTTCGGGTCCGTGGTGGCTCTGATGTCGGTCTGGAGCTTGGTGATGGCCGCCGCCTGGTCGTTGTAGGTTTTGGCGATGGCGTTGAAAGGCGCTCCCGCCGAAGCCGGTTTAAAGGCCAGGTGCTGCCCCGCGTTGACGCTCCAGCTTCCGTAGGTTTTTTCCAGGTAGGCCAGCAGGTCGTCGCAGGTTTTGAGCGACTGTCTCTGGAGTTCACGCAGCTGGAGGTTTTTGTCCGTCTGCGCCCGGAAGACCGCGCCTTCCAAGACCTGGTTCTGGTCGCTGGCGGTCAGCGGCGTTTTCTGGAGTTCGGCCTTGTAGGTCTGTTCCTGGTTTTTGACGAAGGTTTCGTAATCATCATTGGCCGTCTGGCATTGGGTGAGCAGGTTGCGCCGGGCGGCGATGGCGTCCTTGGAGGTCAGACCCGCGGCGCTGATGCCGCCGGCCGTCAGGAAAGCCCGGAAGGAGTCGGTGAACGCCTGCTGCTTCGGAGTGGACAGCGCGAGAAACCCGTCGTCGGCCTGCTTGATGTATTGCGTGCGTTGAGCGTTGTTGTACGAGCCGCTGGGGGTATCCCGCTTCGGGGTGGCCGACGGGCTGGCCGAAGCGGCGGGAGTGGCCGCCAGGGCAGGGTTCGCCGCCACGGCGACGGCGGCTGGCTTGTACAAAAGGAAGTAGTAAGCCGCGCCGCCGGCCAGCAGCAGGAGCAGCAGGATGGCGATGAAGGCACCGCCGCCCCCCTTGGGCGCTTCGGAGGTCGTCTGGTAGAGATTGGTCGAAGGCTTCGGCGAGGACGGATCGGCAGGGTCGGTTGGCATAAGGTGAAAACGTCGTGCTTTTACCGTTGGGTATCGTCCGCCGTGCGGCGCTGGGTGTTCCCGGGCGTCAAAATTTTCCCGCCCTTGGCAGCAAACTCTTTGCGCTTGGCGCGGTTTCGGTCGGCGGCCTATGCTGACAGGCCCTTTTTCGCCCCCTAATTCCCCCACGATGAAAAAACGTCTCAACGTCGGCATGATCGGCTACAACTTCATGGGCAAGACCCACTCGAATGCCTGGCGGCAGGCGGGCCGCTTTTTTGACCTGCCCGCCGAGGTCAAGCTGCACACGATCTGCGGACGCCACGAGGCCAAGACCCGGGCCGCCGCCGCGCAGTATGGCTGGGAGAAAACCGCCGTGGACTGGCGTGCGGTCGTCGAGGACCCGGAGATCGACCTCATCGACATCACGACGCCCAATGACTCGCACGCGGCGGTCGCCATCGCCGCCGCCGAGGCGGGCAAGGCCGTGCTCTGCGAGAAGCCGCTGGGCATGAACGTGCCCGAGTGCGAGCGCATGGTTGCCGCCGTCGAAAAGGCGGGCGTGGTCAACATGGTCTGCCACAACTACCGCCGCATTCCCGCCGTCGCCCTGGCCAAGCGCATGATCGAGCGCGGCGACCTGGGCGAGCGGATCTACCACTACCGCGCCCGCTACGCGCAGGAGTGGATCATGGACCCGGCGTTCCCGCTGGTGTGGCGCTTGCAGGCCGACATCGCCGGCAGCGGCGCGCACGGCGACATCGACGCGCACATCATTGACCTGGGCCGCTACCTGGTCGGCGAACTCAAGGAAGTGTGCGGCACGACCGAGACGTTCATCCGGGAACGTCCCTTGCAGGGCGAGGCAGGCGAGGGGTTGACCGCACAGGCGAGCCGGGAGACCGGAACCGTCACGGTGGACGACGCCGTGAGCTGGATCGGGCGTTTCCAGAACGGTGCGCTGGCCAACCTGGAGGCGACCCGCTTCGCCGCCGGCCGCAAGAACCACATCACCCTTGAGATCAACGGCAGCCGGGGCACGCTCGTCTTCAACTTCGAGGACATGAACCGGCTAGGGTTCTACAACGCCGCCGATCCGGCGGACGCGCGCGGGTTCCGCGATATCCTCGTCACGGAGGCGGACCATCCGTTCGTGGGGGCGTGGTGGCCGGCGGGGCACATCATCGGGTACGAGCACACGTTCGTGCACACGTTCGCGGACTTCGTGCGGGCGGTGGTGGACGGCAAGAGCGTGCAGCCGACCTTCGCCGACGGCCTGGCGAACGAGCGGGTGCTCAGCGCGGTCAGCGAAAGTGCTCGCACCCGGCGGTGGGTGACATTATAGTGCGGCCGCCATGCCAGCAGCAGACTCTGCGAACGATCCCCCGGTCGTGTACGCCATCGGTGGGCCGAACGGCGCGGGCAAGACAACGTTCGCGCGGCAGTTTCTGCCTGCGGTCGGCATCGAGACCTTCCTGAACGCCGATTCCATCGCGGCAGGATTGTCGCCGCTGCGGCCGGAGGCGATGGCGATCCCGGCCGCCCGGCTGCTGCTCAAGCGATGGCGTGACTTAGTGGCGGCCCGGGCGAGTTTTGCGTTCGAGAGCACGTTCAGCGGCCGGACCTACGGGCCAATGCTGCGTGAAGCAAAGGCGGCTGGATACACCGTGCGGGTGTGTTATCTCTGGCTACCGAGTGACAACGCTTCGCTCCAGCGTGTTCGCAACCGTGTTCGCCAAGGTGGCCATAACGTTCCTTCAGAGGACATCCAAAGGCGCTATCTGCCAAGTGTGCGCAACTTTTTCGAGCTTTATCTCCCGTTGTCTGATGATACGGTGCTGTACGAGGCCACCAACCCGCCGCCAAGGCGCGTAGCCCGCTGGACCGGTGCGACCTTTGAGGTACTTCAGCCAGAAACCTATGGAAAAATCCTCCGGCAAGCCGATCCAGCCTCACTTGGTTGATTCCGCTGAGTTTATGAGGTTGGCAGACGAGGCGATGCAGCGGGCGTATCGAGTGGCGAAAAAGGAAGCGGTGCGCTACGGCCTAAAGCTCGTGGTGAACCGCCCGCGCCCCTCTCGCCGCAAGGCTGCTGCCCGGTCACGGCGCGTGAAAGAACTCGTCTAGCACCCGGTCGTACGCCAGCCACGCCTTGGCGGTCGGGTGCGTGGAATCCACGAACCAGTGCGGGTCGCTCTCGGCCTGCGGGAAGGCTTGCAGCGTCGCCGTCGGGTAAGGAGCGACCGCTTCCTGCAAGCGGCGGTAGAACAGCTCGCCGGAGCGGGGTGTCAGCCCCTGGAGTGCGCCGAAGTTCGCGTTGAGCGGTTGGCAGACGAGCAGCAACCGCAGGTCCAGTTCGCGCGCGGTGCGCAGGAGCAGGTCGAAGTCGGTCCATTCCTTCGACGACAGGCAGACCCGCGCGAAGTTCTCGTCGGGTGAAACTTCCGGGTGTTGCGCGTCGCGGAACATGCCCACACGCTTGTCGTCAAACGCTGTGCGTGCACCCGTGCTGTACGTGGTCTGCGGCGGTTGGTTCGCATAACGTTCTTCCGCCCCGCGGATGCGCGCCTCCCAGTCGATGGACGCGGGCACCGCCGGGGGAGGACCCTTGCCGGGCCAGGGATGAGCCCGCAGCCACAGCGCGACCTTGCCGTCGTCGCTCTCCCCCAGGAACAAGTTCTGCACCGCGCCCAAAGGATCGAACGCCCCGAGCAGCAGGCGGTCCGCCAGACCGCCGCCGGCGTTCCAGTGGAGCGACGCCTGCAGCAGCGGGAACTGCGCGACCAAGTCGGGATACTCGATCAGCCGCCGGGCGAAATCTCTTTTCAATCCCGCGCTCAGCCCGCGGCCGAACGCGATCCGGCTGCCCTGCAACGCCGAGAAGTTGTAGCCGAACCCCGCCGGGTCCAGCGCAGGAACCTGGAACCACGTCGGCGACAGGAAGACGACGGCTTTGCGACCGCGCACGGCCGGCCCGAGCGCGGCGAGCTTCGTGGCAATCAAGAGATCCGTCTCGCCCGGGTAGGCCACCGGAAACACGTCGAAGCCGGTCGGCCGCGGGCGGAAGAAGTCGTCCGGCCGGTTGGGCTGCGGCTGCGTCAGCTCGCTGCTGCCGTAGACCGGCAAAAATCCGGGGGTGCGAAACGCCCCGGCCTGCACGGCGACCCCCGTGAGCTTTTGCAGGGCGACGCTGCTGAAGTCCCCGGCGGCCGGCGGCGCTTTGAACCAGCCGATGTCCCGCCGGATCGGCGCGTCCACGTACCCGTGGGGGGCCGCCACCCGTGCCACGGCGCAGCGGGCCGCCGCCAGCGCGGCCCACAACCTCGGCGGCGCGATGA
>CAXTMD010000415.1:0-4198 GCA_964245035.1 uncultured Chthoniobacterales bacterium | reverse complement strand
CCCCACGAAGAGCACGCCGACCGCTGCGACCGCCACGCCCAGCGCGGGCAGCCACCGCCGCAGGATCACCGACAACCCCACCCGTTCCTCGCCCGCCACCTGGACCGCCTCGGCGAGCACGAGCGCCACCGCCCATACCGCCGTCATCGGGTAGCACAGCACGGAAGCGCCGAGCAGCGCGAACCCCGTCACCCCGCGCCCGAACGCCCCGGCCCGGCGCGGGTCGAGCACGCCCAGCCCGGCGAACAGCAGCGCGAAGGCGGTCATGTCCGGGCGCTGGCACAGCCAGAGCATGAGCGTGAGGTAGATCGGCAGCAGCCAGAGGATCGCCGCCGGGGTCCAGCCGAAGCGCCGCAGCCAGCACCACAGCCCGGCCGCGCCGACCGCGTAGCACGTCCACACGAACCCGAGCACCGCCGGCACGCTGACCCCGCAGACCAGCAGCCAACCCGCCAGCAGGTGCGGGTGGAGCGGCATCTGGAGATAGTATTTGTCCGTCCCGAACCCGGCCGCCCAGCGCCGCAGGAGCGGGTTGGCCAGTTCGCCGGTCTCGACCAGGTGCAGCGGTGCGCCGAGAAAGCACAGGTCGTCGACGTCGGGCGTCGGCAGCCGCTTCCACAGGAAGAAGGCGACGCACGCCAGCAGGACCGCGGCGGGCGGGCGCCAGTCGTCGAGGAAACGGGGCGGGGCGGGCATCAGGACGGACGCAAGCAAGCGCGGGAACCTTCCCCTTGCAAACGCGGCGGGAAAAAACATGAACGCTCCCTGACCCCGCGCTGTCTGCGGCTCGAACCGTCCGCACGCAAACCCTTCCCGCCCATGAAATTTTCTGCCCTTGCCTCCGCCGGCTTCCTCGTCCTGTCCCTCGCCGTCCGGCTGCCCGCGCAGGACACGGGATCCGTGGGCAAACCGGCCAGCCCGTCGCGCCACGCTCCCGCCGCGGAGGAAGGGACCACTCCCCTCGCGGCGTTGCTCGCCGAGTACGGCAAGCTCCTCGGCAAGGACATCCTCACGGACAACACGGTGAACCCGAATTCTACCGTGGTCCTAGCCGACCTGGGCGGGATCGCCACGCCGCAACGGACCAGCTTGATCGGCAAGGCGCTCTTTCTGAACAACTACACCCTGGTCGACGCCGACAAAAATACCGTGATGGTGCTCGGACCCGGCAAAAACCCGCGCAGCGTCGGCGTGCCGCTTTACACCCGGCCGGACGAACTGCCGACCGAGGAGCGGGCGTTCTCGTACCTCTTCAGGCTGGAGCACCGCGACCCCGTCGAGGTCTCGGGGATCCTGCAACAATTCATCCCGCCGGGTAACAACGTGAACTTCACCGCGGACGAACACGGACACACGGTGACCGCCACCGCCCCGACGAGCATCATGCGCGCCGTGCTCAAGCTCGTCGCCGCGATGGAAGCCACCGGCAAGACCGCCGAGTGAGCGGCGTCCTTCTGCGGGCGGGCAGGAAAGGGTTGACCCCGCACGTCGTTTCCCCCACTCTGCCAACAAGATGACTACCTACCAGCCCGGCACCGTCTCCCAGCGTTGCGACGCGCTCGTCGCCCGCCGCAGCCTCCTCCAGCATCCTTTCTACGTGGCGTGGAGCCAGGGCACATTGCCCGTCCCCGCGCTACGCGACTACGCGCGGGATTACGGCGCGTTCATCCGCACCGTGGCCGCCGGCTGGGAAGCGGCCGGCGAGGCGCACACCGCCGGGATCGAGGAGGGCCACGCCGACGTGTGGAACCACACCTTCGCCGCGTCGCTGGAAACCGCCGTCGCCGACGAACCGCAGACCCTACAGGCCGCGGCGCTGGTCGACACGGCCAGGGAACTGTTCGCCGACCGGGCGAGTGCGCTGGGGGCTCTCTACGCGTTCGAGGCGCAGCAGCCGTACACCGCGCAGAGCAAGCTGGCGGGGCTGCGCGAGCACTACCGGCAGTTGCCCGAGCCGTGCGGCGAGTACTTCCGTCTGCACACGGACGATTTCGACGAACCCGCGCTGCTCGCCGCGCACCTGGAAGCCTTGCCCGCCGACGAACAGGCGCGCGGCGAGGCCGCCTGCGAGCGGATGAGCGTGGCGCTCCACGACGCGCTCAGCGGCCTGTACGCGCCGTACACGGCCGGTTGACGGCGGGAGACATCCTCTCAGGGCGCCGGCGTCGGCGCAGACGGCGGGGCGTGGGGGCGCCCGGCCACACTGGTACCGCCGACGAGGCTCGTAACGTCGACGAAGGGCGTTTCACCCGACCCCAGGAACGTCGGCAAATGGCCGTCCCAGCGCCGAAGCTGCTCGTACTGGATCAGCGCGGGTGTGACGCTCTTGGAGAGCAGTTCGTTCGCCTGCGCCTGCGCCCTGGCTTTGGTGAGCGTGGCCTGCGCCTCGCCCTCGGCCTGCTGCTTCGTCGCGTTGGCTTGGCCGGTGGCCTGCGCAACGTCCTGGTCCGCCTTCACGACCGCCTGGGCGAGTTGGTATTTCTGCTGCTCGGCCGCTTGTTGGGCCTGAATCTTCAGGTCGAGGGCGCGCTGCAACGATTGCGGCAGATGCACCTCGCGCACGCCGAAAGACACCAGCGTCAGGTGGCGGCGGTCAAATTCCCGGGTCAGGATGGCGATGATGTCTTGGACCATCTCCGCGCGTTTGCTGGAGGTGATTTCTTCCCAAGTGTACTTGGAGGCCACCACCGGCACCTGCGAGCGCGTGTATTGCCGCACGACGCCGGCCTCCACCACGCCGATGGGCGCACCGCCCCAATCCAGGTAAAGCTGCGAGGCCTTGGCCTTTTCCACCTGATACTGGATGACGACATCCAGGTTGATCTGCTGGCCTTCGTTGCTCTGTACCTTGATCGAATCGTCGCGGGCCACTCCCTCGTCGGAGCTTTGCACCATGGCGTACGTCTGGATCGTGATCGGATACTCCTGGATCGCCTTCGTGAGGGGATTCACGAACGTCCAGCCCGGGTCCAGCGCGCCGGTGGTCACGTTGTGGTTGGCCTTGTCGAACACGATGCCGACAAAACCCGGGTTGATGTTCCGCCACGCTGAAAAGGTGAACACCAGCAGGACCAGGGCGATGAGAATGGCCAGGAAAACCGTGCCAAGCCGGAGCGCCGGTCGGGAGGGGCTATTTGGGAACGTCGGGAATGTTGCCATGCGGTGTGGGCGGGTTTTTAGCGTTTCGCGCCTGTGGGGTGACGTTTTTCTCAGGTGGCCAGCGGGGTGGCTCCATTGGCTGTCTGGCGTCGCGTCGGCCGAACACCCGCGGAGCGAGCCAGACGCTGATCTTCCAGGCCACCCAGACTAGGATGACGGCGACAAGCAATTCCAGTAAGGTCGGGCTCATCGCGCTCCCAAGATCGCATATCTGCCGGTCGAGAGCCAGCCAGCCCCGGCTAACTACCTGAGGTACAGGGAGGGGTGATCGACGGGACTCGAACCCGCAACAGCCAGAATCACAATCTGGAGCTCTACCATTGAGCTACGACCACCGTCTGCTACCTGCCCGGCCGGGCAGGCGAGTACCCACCGTGCCACCAGCCGCGTGAAAACGCAACCGTGAATTGCCGCCGGACCGGTTTTGCGGTACATTCCGGGAGCCTTTCACGGCTTTTCTCTATGAGCACCGCGCTCGACGATTCCATCATCCCCAAAGTCCTCGCCGGCGAACGCATCTCCGGAGCCGAGGCGCTCGAAATCTACCGCCACGCCCAGCCCGCCGACCTCGCCGCGCTGGCCGACGCCCGCCGCAACCAGGCCAAGGCCCGCGCCTACGGCGGCCGGGGCAACGAGATCGTCACCTACATCATCGACCGCAACATCAACTACACGAACGTCTGCAACGTGTACTGCAAGTTCTGCGCGTTCTACCGCACCGAGCGCGACGAGGACCATTACGTGCTCACCCACGAGCAGATCGACCGGAAACTCGACGAACTGACGGCCGTCGGCGGCATCCAGATCCTGATGCAGGGTGGCCATCACCCGCGGCTCGGCATCGACTGGTATCTCGACCTGCTCAGCCACATCCGCGAGAAGTACCCGCACATCAACATCCACGCCTTCAGCCCGCCGGAGTTCAACCACTTCGCGGAGGTCTTCAAGATGCCGTTGCGTGAGGTGATCGCCCGGTTCAAGGACGCCGGCCTCGGCTCGATCCCCGGCGGCGGCGGCGAAATCCTCGTGGACCGCGTGC
>CAXTMD010000414.1:0-4219 GCA_964245035.1 uncultured Chthoniobacterales bacterium | reverse complement strand
AGCGCTACAGCACCGCGAAACCATAACGTCCAGCCTCCCCTCACCCCCATCCCCCAAAACATCCATGCAACGCATCCTCAATGATCCCACGCGTGTCGTCGAAGACATGCTCGAAGGCTTCGTCAAAACGTACCCGCACCTCGTGGAGAAGACAGGCAATCCCCGCGTGCTCAAGGCGGTCGGTGCGCCCAAGCAGGGCAAAGTCGGCGTGGTCACTGGCGGCGGCAGCGGCCACAAGCCGGCGTTCATCGGTTACGTAGGCCACAACCTGTGCGACGCCGTGGCGGTGGGCGAGGTGTTCGCCTCGCCCTCGGCGCAGATTTTCTTTGACGCCATCAAGGCGGCGGACGGCGGCGCAGGCGTGGCGGTGCTCTACGGCAACTACGCGGGCGACAACATGAACGTGAAGCTGGCCCGCCGCATGGCCGAGAAGGCAGGCATTCGCGTGGAGACGGTCATCGCCAACGACGACGTGGCCTCCGCCCCGCAGAACGAACGCGAAAAACGCCGCGGCGTGGCGGGCGAGGTGCTCATGTGGAAGGTCGCTGGCGCGAAGGCGGCGCAGGGTGCTTCGCTGGAGGAAGTGATCGCGGTGGCGCAGAAGGCCATTGACAACACCCGCAGCATCGGGGTGGGTCTCACCAGCTGCACCATCCCGGCCGCGGGCAAGCCGAACTTCCACATCGAGCCGGGCAAGATGGAGGTGGGCATCGGCCACCACGGCGAGCCGGGCGTGGCGGTCATGGATCTCCAGCCCGCCGATGAGATCGCGCGGCTGTGCCTGGAGCGCATTTTGCCGGATCTGCCCTTCAAATCGGGTGACGAGGTGGTGGCGCTGGTTTCCGGTCTGGGCGCCACGCCGGTGATGGAGTTGTACATCACCTACTCGAAAGTGCATGACTTGCTCAAGGAAGCGGGCTTGAACATCGTGCACGCCTACGTGGGCAACTACTTCACCTCCCTGGAGATGATGGGGGTGACCGTTACCTTGATGAAGGTTGACGACGAACTCAAACCGCTCGTCTTGGCCGAGGCCGCTTCGATGGGACTGACGCAGTTCAAACTTTCCTGAAATCCTCCACCCCCTCCCCCTTATGGCTGATTCTTATCCTGGCTCCCAAGGCCGTCCCGTGTTGGTTGGCCTGATCAACACCATTGATTCCAATGGCGCGATGCTCTCCGAGATCGACGGCGCGACTGGCGACGGTGACCACGGCATCAACATGAGCAAAGGCGCGCGCCGCACCCGCGAGGTTCTCGGCGATCAGGAGGTGACCGTCGCCCAAGGTCTCGAAATGATCGGCAACGTGTTGCTGACCGAGATCGGCGGCGCGATGGGCCCGCTTTACGGCTCGTTTTTCAACGAGATGGGCGGCGCGTGCCAGGGCGTGGACACCATCGACAAGGCGGTCTTCGGCAAGATGCTCGGGGCGGCGGTGGAAATCATGCAGGACCTCGGCGGCGCGAAGGTCGGCGACAAAACCATGATGGATGCCCTCCTGCCCGCTGATGACGCCTACAAGGCTGACCTCTCCGGGGACGCGGATTTTACCGCAGCCCTGCAAAGCATGGCCAAGGCCGCCGAGGAGGGCAAGGAGTCCACGCGCAACTTGGTCGCGAAACTGGGCCGGGCGAGTCGCTTGGGCGAACGCTCGCGCGGCACGCTGGACGCCGGAGCGACTTCCTGCTCGCTGATTCTGCGCTCCCTGGCGGATACGCTGGGCAGCGGCGGCCATTAGGGCAGGCTGCGGCGACCTGTCGTCCAGTAGGTCCTAATGGCTCTCCGAGCCGTCCCTAGATTGGCTTGGAGGACCTCCGTGCCTGCGAGGCGTCTCGCCGGAAACATTCGGGACGGCTCGGAGAGCTATCCCTACCCGGTAGACGAACCCCGCTGGCGCGGCGAAGTATGATTCACCGCGTCTTGTCGGCTGCTTCCGGATTCGCACAGTTCCGCAGCGGTTCTTTGGCAAGGTAACGACGGACTTCCTCCGCTGCGATCTTGGCTGCCTTCTCCGCGGTTTGTTTGCTCGCGCCGGCGATGTGCGGCGTCATGACGATGTGCGGCGTCCGCAACAGGCGCGAACCGGCCGGCACCGGTTCCTCCGGGAACACGTCGAACCCGGCTCCCCACAGGTGGCCGCTGTCCAGGGCATCGCACACCGCGTCGTACTGCACCAGCGAGCCGCGTGCGCAGTTGATGAGCACCGACCCGGCTGGCATGGTGGCGAGTTGTTCGGCCCCGATCATGCCCTTGTTTTCGGCGGTTGCCCGGGCGTGCAGGGAAACAACGCGCGAACGCGCGAGCAGTTCGTGGAACTCGACTTTTTCCACCGCTTCACCCAAGGTCTCCGCAGTCACGTAGGGATCGTACACGAGCACGTGGCAGCCGAAGCCGTGCAGCATCCGGGCCACGCGGCTGCCGATGGCTCCGTAGCCGATGAGCCCGGCGGTGGAGCCTTCGAGTTCGAGGCCGCTCTGGTCGTACTCGTAATAGTTGCCCAGCCACTCGCCGCGGTGCAGCGCGGCGTCGGTTTCGGGGATGCGGCGCAGGACGGAAAGGATCAGGCTGAGCGTGTGTTCGGCCGTGGCGGTCGCGTTGCGGCCGGGCGCGTTGCAGACGAGCACGCCGTGCTCGGTGGCGGCCTTGACGTTCGCGTTCGTCGGTCCGCCGCGGGCGATCACCGCCAGCCGCAGGTCCGGCGCGCCGGCGAGGACCTTCTTCGTCAGCGGCGAGTGGTTGGCCACGTAGATGCTTGTCCCTTGCAGCGCCGCGATGACCTCGTCCTCCGAACCGGAGGCCTCCGTGACCTCGCCGATGTTGCCAAACGGCACCCCGGGCCAGGGCGATTGGTACTCGCTAAATTCCAGGTCTTGGTCCTTGACCTCGGCGCGGATGGCGTCGGCAAAAAGGGAGGGCAGGATGAAGTGGTCGCCGGCGACGAGGATGCGTGTGCTCATGTGGAGAGAAGGGGTGTGTTGTACTGTAGAAGCGAGATTTTTTGCCCGTCGACGGCGAGTTCCGTCAGCGCACCGTTGCGCACGGCGGGGAAAACGGTGCGGTACGTCGGCAGCGGGATGCCGAGCAGGCTGCACAGGGTCAGGCGGATGAGGGTGTTGTGGGCCACGACGAGCACCCGCCCGCCCACTTGTGCTGCGGCGATGTCGCGCAGCGCGGCCTGCGCACGCTCGGCCGCCGCGCGCGGGTCCTCGCCGCCGGGCATCGGAAACGAAACGGGATCAGCCTGGAAACGCCGGATCTCGTCGGGAAAAAGCCCCTCGGCTTCCGCGATGGTCTTGCCTTCGATCTGGCCGAAGTCGATCTCGCGCAGCCGGGCGTCGATTTGGAGCGCCAGACCCGTGGCGCGGGCCGAGGGCTCGGCGGTGGTCCGAGCTCGGCTCAGGGGCGAACACCAGATCGCCGCCAACCCGGCCGTGGGAGCCCAGCCGGCCAGGCGCTCCGCTTGCGCGAGGCCGCTCGGGTCCAGCGCCACGTCCGTGCTGCCGGCGTAGCGGTTCTCCGCGTGCCAGACCGTCGCGCCGTGGCGCACGAGCACGAGGCGGGTCGTCATCGGCTCCCCCTCTCCCGGGCGTGCTGCGCCACGGACTCCGGCACCCAGCCGCGCCGGGCAAGTTCGTCCACCAGCCGCCCGTAAGGTTCCCGGAAGCGTCCGGCGCGGTCCGGGCGCGGCTCGATCACCTCGCGCACCCGCACCATGTCGGCGGCAACTTCGGCCACCTTCCGGCCGGCGGAGGCGGCGAGCACCGCCATGCCGAGCGCCGCCTCGGCGTTTTCCGGCAGGGTCACCGGTCGGCCCAGCACGTCGGCGCGCAACTGGCACCAGTAGCGGCTCTTGGTGCCGCCGCCGGTGAGCACCAGCGCGCCGTCCACCGGCGCTCCCAACAGGTCCAGGTAATCGAAGCACAGCCGCTCCATGAAGGCGACCCCCTGTAACAGCGCCGCGTACCGGTCGGCTTCGTCGGCCGGGTTGCCCAGCGTGAAGCCGGTCGCCTCCGGCGCGATGAACGGGAAGCGCTCTCCTTGCCCGTGCAAGGGGTAGGTGACCACGCTCGCCGGCTCCCGCTCCGCCGCCCGCGCGCCAAGCGCTTCCAGGTCGGCGTCCGGGAAAAACTTGGTGACGGCCCCTGCCCCCGTGCTCGACGCGCCGCCGGGCAACCAGTTGCCGTCGGGCGAGCGGTGAGAGTACACCACTCCGCCGGG
>CAXTMD010000413.1:0-4220 GCA_964245035.1 uncultured Chthoniobacterales bacterium | reverse complement strand
CGCAGCAAGCTCGGCACGATCCTCGATCCCATCGCCGACAAGGGCCTCCTGCTCGCGGGCTTGCTCACGCTGACCTTCAGCGACTGGGGCTACCATTTCCCGCTGTGGTTCCCCGTGCTGGTGGTCACGCGCGACGTGGTCATCGTCGCCGGCTCCTTCGGGTTGCATTACCTCAACGGCGAGGTGCACGTCCGCCCGCGCTGGACGGGCAAGATCGCCACCGTCCTCCAGATGATTGCCCTCGGCTGGGTCATGTTGCAACTGCGCCTCGTCCACCCGACGATCTCCGTGGCCCTGGCGGGAGTTTTCACCTTCATCTCGGGAGCCGGTTACATCCTCGACGGCATCCGTCAGCTCCAACACCACGACCACGCCCGGCCAACGGCTTCCACGGAGGTCATCGACACGCTCGGCGAAGGCAAGCAGGCATGAACGACGACGCCGCGTCCCTCCCCACTGACAACCGCGTCGTGGCCATCGTGGGCCGCCCGAACGTGGGCAAGTCCGCGCTGTTTAACCGGCTCGCGGGCCGGCAGATTTCCATCGTGCACGATCAGCCGGGCATCACCCGCGACCGGATCGTGGCCGAGTGCCGCCCGGGCCGCGGCGCGCAGCCGTTCGAGATCGTCGACACCGGCGGCATCGGGCTGAAGGTGGACGGGCAGTTCTCCGACCGCGTGCACGCCGAGGCCGACATCGCGCTGGAGACCGCCGCCCTGGTGCTCTTCGTCGTGGACGGACGCGCGGGCCTGACCGCCGTGGACGACGACCTCGCCCGGCGCTTGCGGCGCGGCGACCGCGAGGTGCTGCTCGTCGTCAACAAACTCGACCAGGACATGCACGCCCCGCTTGAAGGCGACTTCGCACGGCTCGGGTTTGCGGAAACCTACGGCGTCAGCGCCGCGCACGGCCGTGGCGTGGGCGAACTCATCACGGCGATCCTCGACCGGATCGGCCGCGGCCAGGAAGACGCGCCCGCGGACGACGAGGAAACCGCGACCGCCAAGCCGCCCCGCGCCCCGCGCCTCGCGCTCGTGGGCCGCCCAAACGTGGGCAAGAGTTCGCTGACCAACGCCATCCTGGGGCAGCAGCGCACCATCGTCAGCGACGTGTCGGGCACCACGCGCGACGCCATCGACATCCCCTGCCGGTTCAACGAGCGCGACTACGTCCTCATCGACACCGCCGGCATCCGCCACCGCGGCAAGCGTGACAACTCGGCGGAAATTTTTAGCGTGATGCGCTCGGAGGAGTCCATCCGGCGCGCGGACCTGTGCGTGCTGGTCATCGACGCGAGCGCGGGGGTCACGCAGCAGGACCGCCAGATCGCCGGATTGATCCAGCGCGCGAACAAGCCCTGCATCGTCGCGGTCAACAAGTGGGACCTGCTCACGCCGCCAGGCGACTCGCGCGAAAGCGTGCGCGCGTACCGCGAGACGTGGCTGGACAACGCGCGGGCGGAGTTGTTCTTCATGGCGTTTGCGCCGCTGGTGGCGTTGTCGGCGTTGAAGGGCGAGCAGGTTAGCCGATTATTCACCGCCATCGAAAAAACCCGCCGCGCCGCGACGCAAAAGATCGGCACCGGTCCGCTCAACCGGCTCTTGCAAGGGGCCGTCGAAGTCCAGCCACCGCCCACGCGCGCGAACAAGCGCTTCAAGCTGCTCTACGCCACGCAGGTGGCGGACAAGTCCGGGTCGCCGGTGCCAGTACCGGTATTTTTGCTGTTCGTCAACGACCCGCGTCTGCTGGTGGACACCTACGGCAAATATCTGGAGAACAAGCTGCGCGAGACGTTCCCCTTCCCCGGGCTGCCCGTCCTGTTGAAGCAGCGCGGACGCGAGCAGAAGGACGCGGCTTAGCGGTGCAGGTTGTCGGCCGCCTGGACGGCCGCAGCCAGAGCGGCCGGCGACAGCGTGACTTGGAGGTGGCCCGCTCCCGGCACAATCGTCACGGGGATGTTCGCCCCGACCTGCCGGAACACGTCGGCGAAACGGTCGGGATAGAAAAGCTCATCGTCGGCTCCGACCACCACGGCGCACGGGGAGTGCACCGCACGGAGGTTTGCCAGGTAATCTCTCTGCGGCCCAAAATTGATCAGCAGCGCGTACGAATACTCCGGCGTCAGGGTAGCCTTGGCTTTTTCGTCCAGGGCGAAGCGAACGGCCGGCAGGCGGTCAAAAGCATGGATGCCGATGCGGTTGAGGGTCGCCAACGCGAGGATGCGGGGCAATCCCACGCTCGCCCAGACGCTGATGCGACTCGGCCGCGCGGTCGGCGCGTCCTGGCTCAGGAACGGCGACAGCAATAGGTAGCTCTGGAAAAGCGATTGCCGGTTGCTGCCGGCCACGCGCAACGCAAACCCACCGCCGGAAGAGAAACCCGCCAGCATGACCGGCGGCGCGGGGGCAACCGTTTGCATGAAGTCGGCGAGATCGTCTTCGAGTTGCCCGAGGTAACCGATTTGTCCGCGGGGGCCGGAGTCGCCATGGCCGCGCACGTCCAGCGCGCAAACC
The DNA here is from genome assembly GCA_964245035.1 of uncultured Chthoniobacterales bacterium. GTDB lineage: Bacteria > Verrucomicrobiota > Verrucomicrobiia > Chthoniobacterales > SZAS-18 > CAHJWO01. Next base: position 1,707 of record CAXTMD010000413.1, on the reverse strand, counting down.
CGGTAGCCGGCAGCGGCGAACGCCTTGGCGAGCGGGTGCATACCGGAACTGCTGGCGGCCGAACCGTGCACGAGCACCACACTGCCTTTACCTGGCACCGCTCCGGCCGCCGGCGGGTAGTTCCGGTAAGCCAAGCTCGCGCCGTCGCGCGCGGCGTACCGCGACACGGGCGGCAGGTCGGAAAAATCAACTGCCTTGAATGGATCGTCCACGTTGGGTGGCGGCGGTGCGGCGCCGGGTCCCCCGAAGCCGATGGCCAGCGCCGTCGCGGCCAATCCCAACCCCAACAAAATTCCAGAGCCGATCAGAAGGGGCTTCATGCGTCCGGGACGGTAGACGGAGATCAGCGCCGCCGCCAACGGCAAATATTTTGGTTGCATCCACGCACTTTGCAGCACAAAGTTAGTTCGTCATGACCGAACACGGGGCCGAGGAACATCTGCGCGCGATCCGCCAGCTCATGGAACGGGCGACGATTTACCGCGCGATTTCCGCGCCGACGGCGCTCATGGGCGGCCTCCTTTCGGTCGGGCTGTCCGCCGCGATGCTCGTCTGGCAGGCCGGCGGCCCCGAGCGCAACGTGGATGCCCGCCGGTTCTACGATTACTGGCTGCTCGTGCTGATCGTCACGCTCGCGGCCAACGGATTTTTCATCTGGCAGGGCTCGCGCGGACGCGGTGAACCGTTGATCTCGCCCGGCTTCCGGCTGGCGGTACGCTCGGTATTTCCGGCGTTCTTTGCCGGCATCGCCATGAGCGGCATCCTGACCGTGAGCACCGGCATCGCTCTGCTGCCCACCCTGATGTGGGTGGTGTTCTACGGCCTCGGGCTGCTCGCCACGATGAACTTCGCTCCGCGCTCCATCGTGGTCCTGGGCTGGGCGTTCCTTTTTACGGGGGTCGCGGCGTTCGTCTACTTGCTGTTTGAGACGTACTTGCCGCAGGTCGAGCTGCCGCTGCTGCCCGACGTGGACCTGCCCACGCCGACGCGCTTTTATCCGGCGGCGATCATGGGGGCGACCTTCGGGTTGTACCACCTCGTTTACGCCGCCTGCACGTGGCCGCGCCGCGCCGTGGAACTCGACGCCGCCGAACGCCGCCCGCTCGTCACGGAAAGCTTCCCGCCCGTGCCATGAAACTCGACTTCGACCGCATCGACCGCGTCATCCACGAGCGTGGCCGCCTGGCCATCATGACGCTCCTGGCCACCCGGCTGCGCTGGCCGTTCGCGGACCTCAAGGGCGAACTGAAGATGAGCGACGGCAATCTGGTGAGCCACCTGCGCACCTTGCACGCCGCCGGCTACGTCGCGCAGACAAAGGAAGTGCTCGACCGTCCGCAGACCAGCTACGGCCTGACCGACAAGGGCCGCGCGGCGTTTCACTCTTATCTCGGGTTGCTCGAACAAATCGTCAAAACCGGCCAGGGCTGACCTTCTTTTTGCGCGGACACTTTGCCACACAAAGTTAGAACTAACATGCGTATCCTCCTCGCCGAACACTACGGCCTCTGCTTCGGCGTGCGGGACGCCTTGCGGCAGGCGGAAACCCTCGCCGCCGACGGTCCGTTGACCGTGCTCGGCGAACTCGTCCACAATCCCCTCGCCCTCGAACGCCTCCGCGCCCGCGGCGCGGCGCAGGGCGACCTCGCCCGCCTCGACAGCGCCCCGTCGGCCGCGCCGGTGCTGGTGACCGCCCCCGGCGCGTCC
>CAXTMD010000412.1:0-4228 GCA_964245035.1 uncultured Chthoniobacterales bacterium | reverse complement strand
TTAACCTACGAGGGCGCTGCCCTCGCCATTGAGGCCGCACTCGCCAAGGCCCGGGAGATCAGCGTGCCGGAAAATGTGTCCGTGGTGGATGCCGGTGGCAACCTGCTCGCCTTCGCCCGGATGGACGGCGCACGCTTCCTCGCCCAACACTCGTCCTTCAGCAAGGCACAGACCGCTGCTTCCCTCGGCGCACCGACAGGCCAGTTTCCACCACAGTTTGGTGTGGACTTGGCGTTGGCGACAAGGGAGCGCTCAATCAACCTTGTCGGCGGACTACCCATCATCTTGGAGGGCGATTTGCTGGGTGCGGTGGGCGTCAGTTCGGGACAAGATGAGGAGGACATGGCCGTTGCCGAGGCGGCACGCGCAGCGGTCCTCAAGGCGCTGACCTCCTGAACCAACCTGACGGCGATTCAATCAACGACCTCATGGCTTGCTGGACGCGCTGGGTCTGGCGGCGTTGACGATTGTCGGCCACGACTTCAGTGCAAACATCGCTTGGAACGCGGCGTTACTTCAGCCCGACCGCTTCACCGCGGTCTTCGGCGTCTGCGTGCCGGTTTTGCCACTCGGTGGGCCGAGCTTGCTGTAGAACATGGCCTCTTCCAGTGCCGAGAACTTCTCCCAGTACGGATTGATGGCCGAGCGCCACTGGCGGCAGTTCCGACCCAAGATGGTACGTCGCCTGGAGGCGCAGGGCAAGTTTGAAGCAGCGCCCTTAGAGGCGCAGGAGCGGACGATCGAAGAGATGGAGACACTCTACCGTCGCTTCAAGGCGGAGGGTTTAACAGAGCAACCGGCGGAAGCCCGAGCGTGGGAGTTGACCTGGGCGAAGTATTTTAGTTTCCATCTGCCGGGTCTAAACCCACCGTCTTTAGACGGTCCGCTTTGAGCGCGTGGTGGTGGGCGTGATGGTCCGAGGATGGCCGAGTACCACCATGCCGGGCACAGTCTCCACGACCTCAAGTACCACCTCGTGTGGATCACGAAGTACCGCTTCCCGGTGCTCAAGGGTGACGTGGCCCTGCGCGGCCGGGACTTGCTCCGGGAAATCTGCCAGGCGCGGGAGGTGCGGATCGTGCGTGGAGCGGTGTCGGCGGATCACCTGCATCTGCTGGTCAGCGCCCCGCCGCAGATTGCGCCCAGCAAGCTGGTGCAGTACCTCAAAGGTCGGAGTTCACGCCAGTTGCAGGAAGAGTTCCCGAGCCTGCGCAAGCGCTACTGGGGCCAGCATCTGTGTCCCGTTTGCCAGCCATGTGTTCGAGGATGGCCGGCTGATCACCGGCCAGAACCCGAAGAGCGCGCATGCGGTTGGCGAGGCAGTGGTCCGGCGGCTTCGTGCCGAGGACCCTCAGAGTGGTGTCTCGGCCAAGGTGGAGTGAACGACTTCTCCACGGCGCGCATCGCTGTCGATGCGACGGAACAAGATCGGGACCCGGGCCGCGCTGGCGGCTTCGTGGACGCCGCTTCCGCCACCGCCATCCTCCTTTCCGAGAAAGAAGGTTGGTGCGCAGGGATGACCAGCGGAGCGACGGCGGCATTGCGCCGGATCAGTGTCTCGACGGTCGCCAGGAAGTGACCCAACGTGCGGGACGGGTTTGCCCGCAGCCAGATCGCTCGCAACTGGTAAACGCCGATGGACGAGCGCAGGCGTTTGATCCGGCAACCTGGCGCGGTGCGGCCGACGACCTCCGGCAAAACCGCCACGCCGTAGCCCGCGGCCACCAGGGCCAGCACGTTTTCGCGCCCATCGGTCGCGCGCACCTGACGTGGGGTGCCCACCGTCCGTTCCCAAACCTCGTCGAGCCGCCGGGTGTAAGCGGCAGCATGGATTGAAGTCGGAGAAAGGAACACCTCCTGACCCAGCTCTTGGAGGTCTACCTGCTTGCCTCGTCGCTTCGCAAGCGGGTGTCCAGCGGGCAGCGCCACGTTCAGTGGGATATCGGAAACAACTCGGGTAGCAAAAGCCGGGTCCAGCGGCTCGCCGAAGCCGGCTGAGAAGCAGAGGTGGACCGTCTCGCCGCGCAAGGCCGCCAGTTCCTCCTCCGCCGTCATCGCTTGGAAGGTGACCTGGACGGCGGGATGGCGGCGGCGGAACTCGGGCAGGTAGGCGCTCAACGCCGCGGGGGAGTGGACCTCGCAGCCTGCGAGCCGCAACTCGCCGCCTTCTCCTTGGCCGCCAGGCGGGCGTGTTCCCGGGCTTCGGTCACGCTTTGCAGCGTCTGACGGGCGCGGGCGAGGAAAGCGTGGCCGGCGTCGGTCAGCCGGACCGCACGCCGGCCGTCGCGCGCCAGCAGGCTTACGCCGAGTTCCCGCTCCAACGCCTGGATCTGGCGGGTGAGCGGCGGCCGGGAGAGGTGCAGTCGCTCGGCCGCGCGCCGGAAGGAAAGCAGCTCGGCCACGGCGACAAAGGCGCGCAGATGGCGCAGGTCCATGCTGCCAGAAGATCGTTTCGTTGCTCGCAAATGCAACGAAAGCGTGCCCACAAAGCAATGTCGCGCAAGCCGAACGCACGCCAACTTCCCGGTGCCAGAGCTATGGAACAACGAGCGCGAGCCGCGCGTGCAACACGCACGTTCTTCCGGGCCAAGGCGATGTTCCATGATCACGCACTCATTCATCGAGGCGAACGGCGCGCGGCTGCACGTGGCGCGCGCCGGACGTGGCCGGCCGCTGCTCTTACTGCACGGCTGGCCGGAGTTCTGGCGGACGTGGGAGCCGGTGATGATCCGGCTGGCGGACCGTTTCGAGCTGATCGCGCCCGATCTGCGCGGCTTCGGGGACAGCGACAAGCCGACCGGCACCTTCGGCCCCGCGCAGCAAGCCGAGGACTTGGCGGCGCTCATCCAGACCCTCGGCCTCGCGCCCGTGGGCATCGTCGCCCACGATGTGGGGGCCACCATCGCGCAGGTGCTCGCACGCCGACGGCCCGAGTTGATCACCGGGTTGTTCTTTTTTAACTTCATGTATCCGGGCATCGGCCAGCGCTTCATCAGCCCCGACCACCTGATCAACGTTTGGCACACGTTCTTCAACCAGAGCGACGTGGCTCCCAAGCTGCTCGGCGCGTCGCCGGAAAACGTCCGGGTCTTTATTCCTTTTCTTCTCCAGAGTTGGGCGCACCGGAAGGAGGCGTTTGACCCGGAAACGCTCGACGCCTTTGTCGCCAACTTCCAAGCACCCGGCAACCTGGAAGGTGGCTTCGCGCACTACCGGGCGGTGGCTGAGCAGCGTCGGCATGAGATGGCGAAACATCCGGCTGCGCCGCCGCCGATTACCCTGCCGACCTGCGTGCGCTGGGCGGACCGAGACCCGACGCTCAAGCCGGAGTGGAGCGACCGGTTGGGCGAGTTCTTCACCGATCTTGATCTCGCACCGTTCCCGGATGCCGGTCATTTTCCCCACCACGAACAGCCCGACCGCGCCGCCGCCGAGATCGCAGGCTTCTTCGGCCGGCTGGTGCACAAGTGATGACCGCGACGATCACGACCAACAAGGGCTGGAGCACGCATCGCGGGTGGGTTGCCGTCGCGGTCGGCTACCAGTGGTTCTACAACGGCGCCAATTTCCTGGCCTTCAAGGTCGCCGGGAACGTCTGGCATCCGTTGATGGTGGCAACCCTGCGTTTCTCGCTCGCGGCGCTGATCCTACTGCCTCTTGCGCTCGTACGCTGGCGGCGCTCGCCCGCGTCGGCCCGGGAGTTGGGTGGCGCGGCGCTGATCGGCGTCGTGATGCTGGTGGCCAGCCAGGCGCTCGCGATCTGGGGCACCCATTTCCTGCCGGCCGGGGTGGCTGCCGTGTTCGGCTCGTCCGCGCCGTTCTTCCTGGCGCTGTTCGCGTGGGGAGTGTTTCGTCAACCGCTGACGGGCCGTCAGATCGCCGGGGTTGCTGTCGGCTTTGCCGGCCTGGCGCTGATGGGCTGGACGTCCTCCACTGGCGGCAGCGACTTCCGACCGGTGGGCGCCGCCCTGGCTCTTGCCGCATGTGCAGCCTGGGCGGCAGGCTCGCTGCTCGCGCCGCGCCTGGCGTTGCCCCGCGATCCCGTGGTCGGCCTGACCGCACAGCTGGCGGCGGCCACGGTGGTGCTCGGCGTGATCGTCACCGCGTCGGGGATCGCCGCCACGACCCACCTCGTGCGTGTCCCGCCCTCGGCCTGGGCGGCGCTGGCGTTTCTCGTCGTGGCGAGCACGCTGGTCGGCTACGCCGTGTTCCTGGCGCTCAACGCCCA
>CAXTMD010000411.1:0-4254 GCA_964245035.1 uncultured Chthoniobacterales bacterium | reverse complement strand
CGTCTTTCGTGAACCGGACCGGCCCAGACGCGGCACTACCATACTGGCGCAAGCTCGCCGCTCTCCGTCCGAAGGAGACGCGCTACACCCGGCTGCTGGCCTCGCACCTGGCCGACGCCGGCAAGTGGGACGAGGCCGCCGTGCTCTACGACGGGCTGTTCACCCGGGACCCGGGCGAGGTCATCAGCCACTACAACGAACTGGCCAATTTTTACCGGCACGACGTCGTCCGGCTGGCCAACCTACTGCTGAACTGGCAGCCCGGCCCGGCGAACGGCCGCCAGGGCAGCGCGGGCGGGTTCTACACCGCCACCGCCCGCAACTGCACGGCCATCAGCCGCGACGACCTGGCTGTGCCGCTCGCCCGGCGTGCCGCCGAACTCAACGCCGTCCTGGGCAACCGGTTCGACCCGGACAACCACCTCCTCCTGCTGGAGGCGCTGGCGCGGCTCGGCCGCCGCGACGAGGCCCGCGACGAGTTGACCCGGCTCTTCGTCCCGCCCTCCGTGTCGCCGACGACGGGCGGCGGTCCGGCGGCCAGGCTGGGCTTCGACTCCTCGCAGTCCCGCGCCGCCAACAACAGCGAGTACACCTTTTGGTTCTCCAGCGGCAGCGAGAACGGCGACTCGGTGACCCTGCCGGGAGTCACGGCGCTCCAGGTCGCGCGGCCCCTCGGGCTGCTGCCCGACCTGGAGGCGGCGTTGCGCGCGCGGATGGCGGAGCCGGACGGCCGGGGGTTCGTCCACGGCGCGCCGGATTGGACGATTGTTTTCAGCCGCCTGGTGCGCCACGACCCGGCGATCCTCGACGAGCTGCCTGCCCGGCTCAACGCCAAGGACTGGATGAGCGAGGAGATGCAAAACGCCTACCCGCCCGGGGGCGTGACGATGCGCATCGCGCTGGCCCAACTGCTCCGCCAGTGGCCCGGGCACGAGGCGCTGGCGATGGAGGCGTTGCATTTCCCCGAGGCCCTGCGCAAGAAACTCAGCGGCAACGGTTCGCCATTTCCAACCAACTACGACCTGCTCGCCGCGCGCGCGGCTCTGCAACTCGGCGACCCGGCCACGGCGTTGTCCATCGCGCGGACGGTCGGCGACCAACTGCTGCCGGCCAACGCCCACCGCCGCGCCTCCGAGGGCATCGACAGCACCCAGCTGCAAAGCTGCCTGACGCTGTTTCTGGACGTGGGCGGCCGGGAGGGCGAGAAGGCGTTTGACGAAATGCTCGCGCGGGTCCGCACGGTGCCCGAACTGAAGGACATGGACGCCCTCAAGGAAGCGAAGAGCGGCGGGCTCGAGGTGGCCGAAGGTTGGCTGCTGCAGGACGCCGACGCCGGCCCCGACGCGGGGGTGGTGTACGACGTGCGCCCGCGCCGCCGCTCGGATCACGGCGGCCTGGACCCGCTGCCCGGAACGCGCGGCTACCCGGCGACCGACGTCAACGGCGAGCGGACGCTGACGTTCTCCTACGGCCGCGATCCGAAGCATTTCGAGACGGTCGGGCAGGGCAAGGCCGCGCAGGGCTTCGGCATCTGGCGCGGACCGGTGCCGCCGGGCACGGGCTTTTTGAAGGTCGCTGGCGCGGGCGAGCGGCCGGACACGGAAACCTACGTGCGGGTCGTGCGGGCGCGCAACCTCTGGGTCAACCCGAACTTCGACGGCGTGGCCGAGCGCGACCCGGACGCCGCGGAGTTCGCGTTGCCGGGCTGGCCATCGCTGCCGGCGGGGTTCTGGTCGCACAGCACTCTCAACAGCCCCTTGCCGGGGCGGGCGTACGTGCAGGGCCAAGTGTTTTCGTCCTCGCAGCAGACCCTCTACGGCGAACGGGTGCCGGTCGACGGGGAGCATGCGTACTACCAGAGCGCGTGGCTGCGCGACCCGGGGGCCGTGGGCGGCAACGTGCGCTTCGGCCGGCGCTACCTCGACGCGCAGGGCAAGGTGCTCAAGACAAGCGAAGGTCCCCCGGAGCCGTCGCCGTCCTGGCGTCAGCTCTCCCAGCGTCTGGACCCGAAGGGCAACGAGCCCGGCAGCGACCGCCTGCCGCCGGGCACGGCGTTCATCGAGCCGTTCATCGTGTTCGGCGACTCGGCGGACTGGACCGGGTTGTTCCTCGGGCGGGCCGACGGAGAAAATTGACGCGCGCCGCCGCCTGCGGACATTGCGACCCGATCCATGCCAGCCAAAGCCAAAAACCTGACCGAAACCCAGTTCCTCGCCTTGCTCGACAAGGTGCTCGCCAAGATCATGTCCGACCTGAACCTGCGCGCCGCTATCCAGGATGAGGTCGCGAAGGAGATCCGGGTGATCAGGAACCTCGCGGAGTTCACGAAGTTCGCCGAGAAAGGTTCTGTGCCCGACGTCGGGCCGGAGACGGTGGCGCAGCTCCAGGAACAGCTCGCGGCGGGCTTTGGCGGCGACGCCAAGGTGGAGGTCACGCCCGACGAGGAGAACGAAGGCCGGCTCGCGGTGGAGATCACGCTGCCGGACCGCACGGTCAGCAGCCAGATCAAGGTGGACCCGACGGCGAGCGGGGAGGGGGCCGACGGCGAGCCAACCGCGCCGTTCGTGCCTTTTCCCGTGACGCTGCCGCAGGACCCGGAACTGGTCTGGGTGCTTGCCCGCCGCGAGAACGTCGGCCCCGACGAAGCGGCGCGCGCGTTGTCGTCCATCGAACAGGAGTTCTGGGCGTCGAAAGGTGGGCAGCAGCGGCTACGCAAGGGAGGCGAACGGACTTTTGCCGAGTTCATCGCCGCCGTGCCGTCAGCCGCGCTGCTGGAGAGCGGTCTCAAGCGTCACTACAAGGAACCGGAAACGATCCACGCGCTCCAACTGCTCGGCGCCAGCGGGGCTGGCGGGGAAGCTCCCGCCAAGCCAGAGCGCAAGCCGGAGCCCGCGAGCGCCAGCCTGGACCATCTTTTCGCGCCGGCGGGCGAGGGGAAGAAGGCGGTGCCAGAGGCAGACGACGAGGACGAAGGTCCAGCGTGGGATTGAACAGGCAACGCAGTTGCCGGTCATCCCTGCCCTGTGGGACGATACGCCTGCGGCGCAGAAACCTTTAGACCGTCATCTGCATGCGACCCGAACCGAAAAAACGCATCGACACTCAACCTGATCAAGCGCCACTCGCCGGGCTGGACGCCGCGTTCGCCGGGCTGAACGTGCCGACCCTACCCGACACCGCGCCTCCCGCCGCGCCGGTACCGCCGCCCGTCGCGGTTGCGGCGTGGATGTTGGGCCGCGTCGTCCTGCGCCGCGAGCGTGCCCACCGGGGCGGCAAGACCGTGATCGTCGTGGATGATTTCGCCACGCACCTGCCGCTGTCGATCATCGAAACGGTTGCGCGCAAGGTTCGTACGGCGTGCGGCTGCGGCGGGACGGTCAAGGGCCGGCAGATCGAGATCCAGGGCGACCAACCCGCCAAGGTGCGTGCAGCCCTGGAAGCGGAAGGTTTCACCGTAGCCGGGGTGCGTTGAGCAAGGTTTGCAGGTGGGGACGTGCAAAAACCTGTCACCAAACCCTTCTGTCATCCTGAGCGAGTGTAAACGAGTCGAAGGACCTCGCCGGAAGGTACACGCTAGCCGCAGGCTGCGACCGGAGCAGAAAACTGGCCGGTCAGGGCCCGAGGTAAAAATCGGGCGAGTACCCCGCGGCGGGGTCCTTCGACTCGTTTACACTCGCTCAGGATGACAGAAGGGTTCAGGTGACGCGCCGTCTGTCGCGCAACGTTGGCGCGCGGCTCCGTCCGCCGTAGACTGCCGCCGTGCCGCTCGTCCAACCCACCTTTCGGCCGCCACCCTGGCTGCGCAACGCGCACTTGCAAACCGTCTGGGGAGTGGTGGCGCGGCGCGGGAACTCCCTCCGCTACGAACGCCAGCGCCTCGAACTCCCCGACGGCGACTTCCTCGACCTTGACTGGTCGCGCGCCGGCCACCGCGACCGGTTGGCCATCCTCTCGCACGGGCTGGAAGGCGACTCGGGCGCGGGTTACGTGCGTGGAATGGCGGCGGCGCTGAACGCGGCGGGCTGGGACGCGCTGGCGTGGAGCTTCCGAGGCTGCGGTCCGGAGCCCAACCGGCTGCTGCGTTTCTACCACAGCGGCGAGACGGGCGACCTGGGACGTGTGATCGCGCACGCCGCGCCGGCTTACCGGCAGATCGCGCTGATCGGCTTCAGTCTCGGCGGCAACCTTGCGCTCAAGTACCTTGGCGAAGCGCCGCCGCACCCGGCCATCGCCGCGGCGGTGGCCGGGTGCGGC
>CAXTMD010000410.1:0-4267 GCA_964245035.1 uncultured Chthoniobacterales bacterium | reverse complement strand
GCGTCGTTGAGGCCCAGCAGCGACGCTGCCAGTTGCCCAATGTCGGGTTGGTGGCCGACCAGCAGCAAGCTGCCCGCCCAACCGTACCCCTGCAAACCGTCGAACGCCGCCTGCGGGTCCATGCCACTCGCCAGGAACGGTTCGGGTTGCAGCGTCACGCCGCCCAGGGCCCGCGCCACCGCCTCAGCCGTCTGCACCGTGCGCTGGTACGGACTGGCGAGCACCAGATCGGGCTGCAAGCCCTGCCTTTTGCAGAACACCCCGACCGCTTCGGCTTGTCGCAAACCCTCGGGGGTCAATTCGCGGGCCTGGTCGGTGGTCCGCACGCCCTCGGCGTCGGCGTGGCGCAGGAGGTAGAGCAGCATAAAACCCTAAATCACATCACCATGCCGCCGTCCACCGTGAGCACCTGGCCGGTGATGTACCCGGCATCCGGCCCGGCGAGGTAGAGCACGGCGGCAGCGATGTCCTCCGGCTGGCCGAAGCGCGCCAGCGGGATGTTCTCGGTGACCTTTTTCTTCACGTCGTCGGGCAAAACGTCGGTCATGTCGGTGGTGATGAACCCGGGCGCGACGGCGTTGACTGTGATGTTGCGGCTGGCCAACTCGCGCGCCAGCGACTTGGTCAGGCCGATGAGACCCGCCTTGCTCGCGGAATAATTGGCCTGCCCCGCGTTGCCCATCAGGCCGGCGACGCTGGAAATATTGATGATCCGGCCCCGGCGCTGGCGCAGCATCCCGCGCTGAAACGCCTGCATGAAAAAAAACGCGCCTTTCAGGTTGGTGTCCACCACCACGTCCCAGTCCGCCTCGGACATCCGCATGCTCAGCCCGTCGCGCGTGACCCCGGCGTTGTTGACGAGGATGTCCACCTTTTCAAAATCCTCCAGGATCTGCTTGCTGACCGTCGTGATCCCCGCCGGGTCGCTCACGTCGGCGGCGTAGGCCTTGGCGGCGTCGCTGCCGACGGAGGCGTTGATCTCGTCCGCCGTGCGCCGGGCGTTCGCCTCGGTGCGGCTGACCACCGCCACCCGTGCGCCCGCTCCGGCGAGGCGTCCGGCGATGGCCTGGCCGATGCCGCGGCCCGCGCCGGTCACGACGGCTACTTGGTTGGCGAGAGGAGAAGAATTCGAGGTCATGGGTCCGGCATTGATAGAGCGGGGCCGCGCCGCCCGCAACCCGCAACTCTCCGCTGCCAGACAGCTACTTGTCCGGCGTTTGCTGGCTGGCGATCAGCAGGCCGACGGCGATCTCCGCTCCGTAGACCCACCGGGCGGTCTCCGGGTCGCGGGCGAACTTTTTCATCACGTCGCGGTACGGCTCGGGGCCCACGTCCCAGAGCAGGGAGTGCCAGCGGGGTTTGAAGAATCCGGCCACCCCGTCGCCGATCATGAGCAGGGCCACCAGTTGAACGATGCGTCGCAGAATCATGCTTCCAAGTTCGCACGCTGGCCGGGGTGCGTCCTTGTCGTTCTCCGCCGCCGTAACGTCTCCCGCCACCTTCCGCGGCGATTCAGAGCAGACCGACACCATGAGCAACACCGCCCCGACTACCATTCCCACCGGCCAGGAGCACGTCCGGGTGGACGGCCGCCTGAAGGTCACCGGCCAGGCGCAATACACCGCCGAGGTGCCGCTGCCCGGTCTCGCGTACGCCGCGCTCGTCCAGAGCACGATCCCCGCCGGCCGCCTGGTCGCACTCGACACCGCCGCGGCCGAACGCGTTCCCGGCGTGGTCGGGGTCCTCTCCGCGCGCAACATGCCGCGCCTCGCCCCGCCGCCGGCCGACCTCGTCGGCAAGGGCCAGCCGGGCGAGCCCTACGTTCCGCTTCAGGACGACCGGGTCCACTGGGCCGGACAACACCTCGCGCTCGTCGTGGCCGAGACCTCCGAGCAGGCGCGCGAGGCTGCCGCGCTCGTCCGCGCCCGCTACGAGGAGGACGCGCAGCCCGCCCTCCGGCTCGAAGACGCCCTCGGCGACGCCTCCGAACCCGAACTCTGGGCCGGGCGCGAAAAGCTCCAGGTCCGCCGCGGCGACGCCCCGTCCGCGCTCCTCAAGGCCGAAACCGTCGTCCGCGCTACCTACGACACGCCGGTGGTCAACCACAACCCCATCGAACTCGTCAGCACCACCGCCCACTGGGAAGCGCCTGACCGCCTCGTCCTCCACGACACGACGCGCGGCATCAAGCAGCTCCAGCGCGTGCTCGCCAGCGCGTTCAGCCTCGTGCCGGAGAACGTGCGGATTCTTGCCCCGTTCGTCGGCGGGGCATTTGGGGCGAAGGGGTTCCAGTGGCAGCACCCGATGATCGTCGCCGCCGCGGCGCGGCTGTTCGGCCGGCCGGTGCGGCTGGAGTTCACGCGCATGGAGATGTTCACCACCGCCGGACGCCGCGCCCGCACCGTGCAAAACCTCGCTCTCGGTGCGACGCACCAGGGCTTTCTCAACGCCATCACCCACGAGACGCTCACGACCAGTTCACCCGTGGTCGACTACACCGAGCCGGCCGGCAACCTGAGCCGCAACCTCTACACGGTCCCGCACTTCGCGGTCTCGCACCGGCTCGCCACGATCCACGAACCCAGCCCCTGCCCGATGCGCGCGCCGGGAGAAGCGCCGGGTTCCTTCGCGCTCGAATGCGCCCTGGACGAACTTGCCTACGCGCTCGGGCTCGACCCGCTGGAACTACGCCTGCGTAACCACGCCGACACCGACCAGTACGAGCGCAAACCGTACTCCAGCAAGCACCTCAAGGAATGCTACGCGCAGGGCGCGGAGATCTTCGGCTGGGGGAAACGCCACCCCGAGCCACGCTCGATGCGCACCGACGACGGCGGGTTGCTCGTCGGCTGGGGGATGTCCACGGCGGCGTACCCCGCCAAGCAGATGCCGGCGGCGGCGCGCGTCAGTCTCGGGGCCGACGGCATGGCGGTGGGCGCCTCGGCCACGCACGAACTCGGCACGGGCACCTACACCGCCATGAGCCAACTCCTTGCCGGCGCGCTCGGCCTGCCGGTGGAACGCGTTCGCTTCGAGTTGGGCGACTCCCGGCTGCCGCAGGCCCCCGTCAACGGCGGTTCGTGGCTGACCTCCAGCGTCGGTCCCGCGCTGCTGGCGGCGTGCGAGGCGTTGAAGAAACGCCTGCTCGAAATCGCCGTCGCCACGCCGGGGTTGCCGACCTTCCACGCTCAGCCCGACGACCTCGTTTTCGCCGGCGGGGCCATCGCGGCAAAATCCGGTGAAGGCTCCGCGGCTGACTTCACGACGATCCTGCAAGCCGCCCGCCTGCCGCTCATCGAGGCCGAAGCCAGCGCCAAACCGACCGAGGAAGACGAGAAGTACGCCACGGTGTCCTTCGGTGCGCACTTCGCCGAGGTCACGGTGGACCCCGACCTGGGCGAGGTGCGGCTGCGCCGCTACGTGGGGGTGTTTGACCCAGGCCGGGTAATCAACCCACATTTGGCGCGCAGCCAGATGTACAGCGGGATCACGTTCGGGCTGGGGATGGCTTTTCTGGAAGCCAGCGAGCCGGATGGGCGCACGGGCCGGACGGTCAACGCGAACTTGGCCGAATACCACGTCCCGACCTGTGCGGACGTGCCGACGGGAGCGTTGGACATCCGCTTCGTCAACGAGCCCGACCCGCACTTCGGCGGCGAACTCGGCGCGCGCGGATTGGGCGAACTGGGGATGGTGGGGAGCGCGGCGGCGCTGGCCAACGCGGTCTATCACGCCACCGGCCGGCGCGTGCGCGAACTGCCGATCACGCCCGACAAGCTGCTCTGAGCGGGCGTGTGAGAAAGCTTTCGGCAAGGCCGCGGCGGAGGCATCGCACACGCCTTCTGAGCGGCGCGCTGGCTTATTCTCCCCGCACCACGACCGTCGTGCCCAGCCGCACCTTGTCGTAAAACATCGGCGCGATGTCCGAAGGCATCCGCACGCACCCGTGGCTGGCCGCGTAGCCGGGCAGGATGCCGACGTGCATCCCCACGCCCTGGTCCGTCAGACGCATGAACCACAGCATCGGCGCGCCGACGTAGTGCGTTCCCGCCGGGGCCACGTCGATCTTGGCGCTGATGCCGCTGCGCACCACGAGACCGCTGCGGTCCACGAAGTTGCCGTAAATGTTGGACATGTGGCTGCGGTCCTTCTCCTGGATGTGGAAGGTCCCGGCCGGCGTGGTGTGGCCGGCGCGTCCGCTGGAGATCGGCGTGTCGATGGCCACGTCGTCGCCGGCCATCAGGTAGGCGCGCTGCCGGCTCAGCGA
>CAXTMD010000409.1:0-4272 GCA_964245035.1 uncultured Chthoniobacterales bacterium | reverse complement strand
GTCGAGGTCAGCCCGAGCCGGCCGATGTTCACCAGCATGTAAAACGCCCCGCCCGGCTTGGGCACCGTCACGTTGGGCATCTTGGAGAGCCGGTCGTACATGTAGTCGCGCCGCACCTGGAACTCTTCGCGCATATCGTTAATCCCCTGCTGGTCGCCGGTCAGCGCGGCGTACCCGCCCTTCTGCGCGAACGAACACGGGTGCGACGTGCTGTGGCTCTGGAGCGAGTCGATGGCCTTGGCGATCGGGTCCGGCGCGCCAAGATAGCCCAGCCGCCAGCCGGTCATCGCGTATGACTTGCTGAAGCCATTGACCGTGATCGTCAGGTCATGAATCTCCGACGACAGCGAGCCGACCGAGATGTGCTCGACGTCGTCGTAAACCAGCTTCTCGTAGATTTCGTCGCTCAGGATGAGGATTTCCTCCTCGGTGGCGACGGCAGCAATCGCCTCCAGTTCCTCGCGGGTATAGACCGCACCCGTTGGGTTGCCGGGGCTGTTGATGATGACCATCTTCGTGCGCGGGGACATCGCGTTCTCGAAGTCCTCGGCCGTCATCTTCCAGCCGTTCTCCTCCTTGGTCTCGACGAACACCGGCTCCGCCCCGGCGATGCGGACCATCTCGGGGTAGCTCAGCCAGTACGGCGAGGGAATGAGCACCTCGTCGCCGGGTTGACAGGTGGCCAGGATCGCGTTGAAGCACGACTGCTTGGCCCCGTTGCTGACGATGATCTGGCTGGGCTTGTAGTTGAGCCCGTTGTCGTTTTTGAACTTGTCGCTGATCGCCTGGCGCAGCTCCGGCGTGCCGCTGCTGGGCGTGTACTTGGTGAACCCGGCTCCCAGCGCCTCGACGGCGGCTTGCTTGATGAACTCGGGCGTGTCGAAGTCGGGTTCCCCCGCCCCGAAACCGCACACGTCCTGGCCGTTGGCGATCATGGATTTGGCCTTGCTGTCAATGGACAGGGTCAGGGAAGGCGACAGGCTGGCAACACGCTCGGAAAGTTCCATGGCAGTAAGAAAAAATTGGGTTCGGACGGTACTTGGGCGGACGGATACCTAATCGCGATAGGTGTCCGCAATCAAGGTGCGGAAGTTATTTTCCTCGATGCGGACGATCTTCATCTCGCGCGCGGCGTTTTCCCGCGCGTCGCTGGCATGCGCGGCGTTGACCATGATCGTCTGGCCGAACTCCTTGCGGATCGACCCGGGAGGAGCTTTGCTCGGGTCGGTCGGCCCGAGGACCTCGCGGATTTTGCGCACGGCGTCCACGCCTTGGTAGACGACCGCCACGCACATCTTGCTGCCGGGCAGTTCGCGCTCGGCCGGGCCGGTGACCTCGTCGGTGCGGTGGCCGGCCATGAACTGCACGAGGTTCTCCCAATGGTTGCGGCCAGCCAGCGGCCCGAGCAGTTCGCCCAACTGACGCTCGGTCTCGTCGGAGAGCTTGAACCCGAGCGCCTCCTCGACCGCCAACCGCGCGCGGGTGCCGGAGGGTTCGCGGAATTTGTCTTGGAGGACGTCGAGCACCGGGCCGTAGAACGCCACCGCCTGCGCGACGCTCATGTGGTGGACCTTGAAGCCGATGATGGAGAGCCCCGTGCGCGAGAACAGGTCGATGACGCCGCCCGGCCGCGCGTTGGGGAAGCGGAAGTTGTCGGGCTTGATGAGCACGAGGGTCTTTTCGATGTTCGCGCCGACCGGGAATGGAATCACGTCGTCCAGCAGGCCGCCGTCGGCGTCGGAGTATTTGGCCCACAGCTTGAGCCCGCTCTCGACCGCCGCGGCCGTGGGGGCGGCGAGCACGGCGGGCTCGAAGTAGGTCACGTGGCCGGCGGCGTCGGTGACGTAGTCGCCGTAGGTGTCGCGGATCGTCTCGGCGCTGGTGCGGCCGTGGACGATGTGGCCGACGGTGTTCATGATGCGCGCCACGGCGTCGGGTCCGCGGAAGACGAGCATCAGGCAGCGGGCGCGGTGGCCCTCGGAGTCGGGGGCGAGGTGCCGGAGGATGTACGCGCGGATGTGCTCCTGGGTGGCGCGGTGGCGGGGATTGGGGTCGTCCTCGCTGATGGCGGTGGCGGCGTAGGCTTCGGCGAGTTCTTTGTGCGGGGCGAACATCCGCGCGCTGACGAGTTCCAGGCCGCTGCGCGAAAGGAGGCGGGAGAGGATCGGGCCGGTGCGCGACTTACGGATCGAGTGCGGCGTGACGAGCACGTAAGCGAGTTGGTCGGCTTGCATGGGATGACAAAAAAGCCTGCGCCCGGAACCGCCGCCGGCCGCCGTTGCGGGCACCGTGGGCGTGGTTCGTTCGAGACGCAGGCGTCGAGACCGGCAGCAGCGCCCGGGAGGCCAGAGCCTTCCGAAGGCGCGGGAATGTAACCGTCCGTCCGCCGGGGCGTCAAACGCTAAAAACCGCGTGGATCGCGCCGCCACGCCTGGGCGGTCAACAGGCCGTAGCGGGCCAGGATTTCCCGCTCCAGGCGGAAGCCCGCTCCGGTCAGCACCGTCATGTGGTCGGGCAGCCGCCGTACGCGCAGCCCGGTGGCAACGCGGAAAAAAGCGTACAGTCCCGTGATCCACAGGGAGGCGTGCCACGCCCGCGGCCCGCCGATGGGCGGATGGCGGAACTCGGAAACGATCCACCGCGCGCCCGGCGCGGTGAAGGCGGTCAGGCGCGTCACGAGTCGGTAAAGTTCGCCGTCGGTGAAGCAGTCGAGGAAGAAGTGGGTGACGATCAGGTCGTAGCTGACCGCGGGCGGCTGCCAGCGGCGGGCGTCGGCGTGGTGAAAGCGCACGCGGGCTCCGTCCGCCGCTCCGAGGCGTTGCCGGGCGAGTTCAAGCATGGCGGCGCTGCTGTCCACGTAGTCGGCCTCGGCGTGGGGGTTGGCACGAAGGAACGCGGCCAGGAAGCGCCCGTCGCCGTCGCCGAGCACGAGGACCCGCCGCGCGTTGCCCAGCGTGTCGAGGTACGCGAACCGCGTGCGCTCCAGAGCGTGGCCGAAGCCGGCGTATTCCAGCCAGCGATACCAACGCGCCAGAGGGTCGCAGTTCACAAAATTGATACGTGCGACGCGTGGCTTCTGGTCACGCGGCGAAGCAGCCGGTCGTCATAACAGGTCCTGACGGCTCGCAGAGCCGTCAGAACTTGTCGGTTTGGAAGCCGCCGGCGCGGCGCATCACCCCTGCCCCTGATCGTCGCTGCCGGGTGCTGGCCTCGGCGGAACGTGTGTCCCTGCCGTCACCCTTTCTCCCGCCGCGATCTCCGCGCCACGTCCGACCAGCGTCAGATCGCCCGTTCTCGCGCCGACGACCGCCCTCGCCGCAATCGTTGCCTCCTCGTCGACCACCGCCCGGCAAACCCATGCTCCGGCACCAACACGCGCGCCGTGCAGCAGGATCGAGCCGTGCACCTCCGCTCCCGGTTCGACGGTCACGTCCGGGGCCAGCACGGACCAGGTCACGCGGCCGGCGACCGTGCAGCCGGGCGACAGCAGGCCGTCGTCCACCTGCGCGCCGGTGAGCAGCCGCGCCGGGAGGCGCTGTGCGCCGTGCGTCAGGATCGGCCAGGCGGGATCGTCCAGCGCCAGTTCCGGCTGCCGCTCGAGCAGGTCCATGTGGGCTTGCCAATAGCTGTCCGGCGTACCCACGTCGCGCCAGTAGCCCGGCAGCGGGTATTCCCACGCTTTGCCGCGTTCCACGAAGCGCGGCAGCAGCGCATCACCGAAGTCTTCCAGTTTGCCGCCGCTCTTTTTGGCGAGTTCGTCGAGGGTCGTCAGCAGGCAGCCGGCGTCGTACACAAAAATCTCCGCCGTCACCCGGTGGCCGCGCGGATGCTTCGGCTTGTACTCGAAGCCCGTCACCCGGCCGGCGTCGTCGGTCTCCACGACGCCGAAGCGGCTCGCGTCGTCTCCGGCGGGCACGCCCGTCGTGACCATCGTCACCTCCGCCCCGCAGGCTCGGTGCCGCTCGATCACGTCGCGGTAGTCCAACTTGTAGATGTGGTCGGCACTCAGGACGACGATCAGGTCGGGGGCAAACTCATGGATCAGCCGCCGCTGACGATGGATCGCGTCGGCGTTGCCCTCCGCGAAGCCGCCCTTTTTCTTGCCGCCTTCCTGGTCGTGTTCGGCGTAGGGAGGCAGCACCTGCAAACCGCCGTAGGTGCGGTCGAGGTCCCAGGGGCGGCCGTTGGCGAGGTGGTCGTTGAGGGTGTGGAGTTGGTACTGTTCGATGACCCACACGTCGGTCAGGCCGCTGTGCAGGCAGTTGCTCAGGG
>CAXTMD010000408.1:0-4276 GCA_964245035.1 uncultured Chthoniobacterales bacterium | reverse complement strand
GGCCGGCCTCGCCTTGGTCTTGGCGGCGGGGGTCTTGCTGTGCCTCCTGCCGACGCTGCAGTACCTGCACGCCCATCCCCATCCACCCGTCAGCCAGCGTGCGCCGGGCGAGTCGGAGCTTTACGGCCTGAAGCTCATCCAGCTTTTCCTCCCCTTTGACCGCCACCCGCTGGCCGCGTTCCGCGCGACGACGGAGTACTACCGGATGGTCGCCCCGCTCGTGAACGAAAACGGCAGCGCCGCCCTGGGATTGATCGGCGCGGCCGGCTGCCTGGGACTGATCGGCTGGCTGTTGTTCCGCCCGCTGGCACGCCCCGCGGCGGAGGATTTCTCCCCGCGCCCGGCGTTGCGCCTGGGCGAGACCCTGGACGCGCTCAGCGTGTTCAACGGCGTGGCGCTGCTCTACGGCACCATCGGTGGGCTCGGCATGGTGTTTGCGTTTTTCGTTTCCCCGCAGATCCGCAGCCTGAACCGCATCAGCGTCTTCATCGCGTTCTTTTCCCTGGCGGCCGTGGCGGCCTGCCTGGACCGCTGGTGCGTGCGGCCCGACCGCTCGCTGCCCGTCCGTGCGGCCGGGTGGGTTGGACTGGCCGCGCTGCTGACGCTGGGTCTGTACGACGAGGGCCCCATGGACGCCGACATCCCCAGCCACAAGCAGGCCACGCAGGAATTCCGCGCGGACCGGGCGTTTTTCCGGCAGGTCCAGGCGGCGGTGCCGGCGGGCACGATGGTCTTTGAACTGCCGTATGAGGCATTCCCCGAGGTGCGGCCGTCCGTCGCCACCATGCCCTCCGACACCGAGTTTCGTCCCTACGTCCACAGCGAGGGCCTGCGCTGGAGCTACGGCGCGATCAAGAACACCACCCCCGACCTTTGGCAGCAGCATTTTGCCGCGCTGCCGCTGGCGGCCGGCCTGCGGGTCCTCGCCCTTGACGGCTTCGGCGGGGTCCTGCTCGAACGCGCCGGCTACGCGGACCACGGCGTGGCGGCCGAGGCCACCCTGCGGCAGCTGCTGGGGCCCCCGGCGCTGGGGCGGCCGGAGGAGTTGTTCTTCACCCTGGCGGATTACACCCGCCGCCTGCGCGCCAGCATGAGCGACGAACAGTGGCAGACCGCCGTGGACAGCGTGCGCCACCTGATTATCCCGCAATTCGGCGCGGGTTTCACCGGGCCGGAAGCCCAGAACGACCACAGCTGGTACTGGTGCGGACCCGAGGGGCGCCTGACGCTCCTCAACGACAGCCCCGCCGTCCGCCACGTGCGGGTCACCATGCAGGCGCAGACCGGCCGCAGCGACCTGGCCCATCTCACGATGAGCGGCCTCGGCGTCGACCGGACGTGGACCATTGGCCGCAAACTCCAGGCGCTGGAGGTGACGCTGGACGTGCCGCCGGGCGACTCGGAGATCCGCTTCACCTGCGACGGGCTGCCCATCAACGCGCCACACGACAGCCGCGTGATGGTGTGGAGCCCGGTGGACTTTCAGATCGAGAACGTGGGTGCCGCCGGGGCGCCGGCTGTGCCCGACGCCGCTGGACAACTGCCCGGACCTGAGGCAGAGTAGCGCCGTCGGATGTCCAACTTCTCTTTCTGTCGGTCTGACCGCGCCTGCGCCCCGTCGGGGTTCCCATGGTAGCGGGCATTGAGTCCAACCGCCCCCGCAACGTCGACGCCAAGCGGGCCGCCGCCATCCTCTACGGGGACTGGGGCACGAGCAAAGCCTACGTCATCGGTCTAGCCTTTGCGTTTGCGGGGTACTCGTCGTTCTGGCTGATCGCGGCCATGTGCGTGCTGACGGCCGTGGTCGCCGTCAACTACATGGTGATCTGCGCGCACTACCCCGACGGCGGCGGCGTGTACGCCAGCGTGCGCCACCGTTCGGAGATCATCTCCATCGTCGGCGCGTTTTTGCTGATCGCCGACTACATCGTCACGGCGGCGCTGAGCGCGCTCTCGGCGTTCCAGTACCTCGGCGTGCCGCACCCGGAGAAGTTCGCCGCATTGGCGATTGCGGGCATCGGCGCGCTGAACTGGTTTGGCCCCAAGCACACGGGTGGACTGGCGTTTGCGGTGGCGATCCCTACGGCCATCGTGGTGGTTTTGCTCGGCGCGCTCGGGCTGCCGCACCTGGCCGAGGCTTGGCACAATGTCCACGGCCTGCACGGCGGTTGGCAGCACAACTGGACGAGTTTTGTCTCCATCGTGCTCGCGCTCTCGGGCGTGGAGGCGGTGGCCAACTCGACCGGTGTCATGCGCCTGGACCCCGGCGGCGACGCGCACGGCAAGCCGAGCGTCGTCAAGACCAGCACGCCGGCCATCCTGTGGGTGATGGCGGAAGTCGTCCTTTTCACCGCCCTGCTGGGCCTGCTCATGCACGCGCTGCCGGGCCTGACGCCGATCACCGCCGATCCCAACGACCCGACCGTCGACGCCATGCACCCAGCCGTGACCGCCCCGGGCGACCCGGGCGTGCGCGACTACATGCTGCGCTACATGGGCGAGTATTTCGGGAGCCTCCACTTCGGCCCGGCGGCGGGGCACGTCATCGGGATCGCGGTCAGCGTGGTGTTCGGCGTGCTGCTGCTCTCGGCGGTCAACACGGCCATCGGCGCGCTGGTGTCCACGCAGTTCCTCATGGGCCGCGACCGGGAGTTACCCGAGGTCTTCCGGCGGCTTAACAACTGGGGCGTGCCGACCTGGGGGCTGGTGGTCTCCACCCTGATCCCGCTCGCGCTGGTGCTGCTGGTCAGCGACCTGTCGGGGTTGGCGGAACTCTACGCGGTGGGCGTCGTCGGCGCGATTGCCACCAACCTGGGCGCGTGCTCGACGGACCGGAAGCTCGAACTCCGGCTCTGGGAACGCGCGCTGATGTTCGTGACCTTCGTGGTGATGGTAGTCATCGAGTTCTCGCTGTTCATCGACAAGCCGGCGGCGCGGACGTTTGCCGTCACCGTGCTGGCCATCGGGCTGGTGATGCGTTCGCTCGGGCGCGAACAGGCCCAACGCGGGGCGTTCGTGGTCGTGCTGGCGATGGTCGTGGCGCTGTTTGCCTTCGGGGACACGGCGGCGGCAGTCATCGCTGTGACGGTGCTCGCCGCCGGGCTGATCCTGCGCGGACTGGTGGGCGAACGCCGGCTCAAGCGCGAGGCCAAGCGGGCGGAGTTGGCCGGGGTCACCCCGGCGGGTTCGACGGTTCCGGGGTTGGGCTCGACGTTCCCCGGCCTGCCGGACGGGGTCAACCGGGAGGTGGCTCTGCCCATCGGCAACCAGGCGGAGGCCAGCGGGCCGCCGATGCTGTGCGCGGTGCGCGGCGTCGGCAAGACGCTCGACTTCGCGCTGGACGATGCCCGGGAGAGCCACCGGCCGCTGTACCTGTTATTTGTGCGCGAGCAGCCCGTCATCACGAGCGAGGATCGCAAGCGCAAGTGGAAGGAAGACGACCAGGCGCGGGAGATCTTCTCCTACGCCCGGTCCAAGGCCGACGGCGCGGTGGTCCTGCCCGGTTACGCGGTGAGCGATTCGCCGGCGGACACCATCGTGGACTTCGCGGCGACCATCGGCGCGTCGCGGCTGATGCTCGGCGCGCCGAGCCGCAGCGGGTTGGTCAACCTGTTGCGCGGCAACATCATCCGGCAGGTGTCGGACCTGTTGCCGGACGACATCCACCTGCTGGTCTACGCCTGAGGCTGCGTCCGCAGGGGGTGAGCAGAGCGAATTAGCCCTGCATGAAACTTCCCATCAAACGCCTCGCCGCCCTCACGTTCCTCGCCGCCACCCCGCTCCTCGCCGCCGACGACGGCAAGCAACCGGCGCTCACCGACACCGAGCAGCAGTATCTGCAAGGGGTGGTCAAGGACAACCTCGGCGAGATCGCCATGTCCTACCTCGCCATCGAGAAGTCGGCGAGCAACGACGTGAAGAGCTACGCGCTCAGCCTCATCGACAACCACACCAAGACGATGAAGCAGCTGATGGAACTGGCCAGCCGCCACAACGCGTTCCTCGAACTGGGGCCGGACCTCAGCGCCTACAAGACCCTCACGCAGCAGGGTGGGTCCGACTTCGACAAGGCTTACCTCGCCGAGGCCCAGCGCCTCAACCAGCAGGCCCTCGACAAGCTCAATCCCCTGATGGGTCAAATCTCCACCTCGGACGTGAAGAGCTTCGCGGAGGACGACCTCAAGGACGATCAGAAGCACCTGAAGGACGCGCAGGACCTCGCCGGCAAGCTGAAGTAGAAGCGAGTCTGCGCCGGCCTTCCCTTGTAGGGCAGGCG
>CAXTMD010000407.1:0-4285 GCA_964245035.1 uncultured Chthoniobacterales bacterium | reverse complement strand
CTCCCGCCCCGCCCGGAAAGAACTGGCCGATGGGCGCGCCGTAGGCGGATTTATCGGTCGTCCGGTTGAAGAGTGCGCTGCCGAGCCAGCCGGCGGACCCTTTGGCGGGCTTGCCGTCGGCGTCCATGACCTCGGTCAGGCGCTGCATGAAGTTGTTGGTGAACTCCAGCCGGCCGTCGTTGCCGCCGGTGCCGAGCAGCGGGGGGAACTTGGCCCCGCCCTCGGTCAGGACGTACGCGCAGTCGAGCCACGCGAGCGCGGCTTCCGGCAGGCGGTTGCGGCAGGCGAGCAGGAGCGTTTCCTTGGCGTCCTTGTCCGGCTTGTCGGTGAGCCCCAGGTTGGCGACGCAGGCGCGGGCCGCCGCGATGGCCTCGCGGTAGGACGCGCGGCGGTCGTCGGTCGAGGCTTCCAGAGCGGACATAGCCTCGCAGTTGTCCTTGGGATGGAACCCGCTGCCGCCGTTCCACGGGGCAAGGATCGGCGTTGGCCGGTAGTCTTCAAGGAAGAAGCGCAATAACGCGGCCTCGTCGAGGTCGGCTTCGAGGACGAAAACGTCGTTGCGCCACGCACCCCGCGCGCGGGCGTCGGGCAACTGCTCGCCGACGAGGCGCAGGATGCCTAAGGCTTTTAAATAATGCGCTAAAGGGATGGGAGTGCAACCGGGGAGAAACATTTCTGCTTGCATCGTTCTGTGAATACAAGATTGTGCTCAGTCAGCATTCTGCCAATTAGATTCCCTCGGGTTCAACTTTCATGCGACAGGCGTTCAGAGAGGCCTCATTGAAGCGCAGAGTGCTGACTGAGCCACAGTTGGCCAATATACCTTTCCGTGCTCGTAGGAGCACGGCCCCATTACATTCTAAGTCAAGTTCTCTCCGGGCGGCCTGTTGTGCTTTTGTAGAAGCCGAGGGTCGTGTACTATCAGGCTGTGAGCACGATTCAGGAGATCGAAGCCGCCATCGCGCAGTTGCCCGACGAGGACTACCGGCAGTTGATGCGTCGCCTAGAAGAACGGCGCAATGCCGCCTGGGACCGCCAAATGGAAGAGGACGCGGCCAACGGCAACTTAGACAAGCTTTGGGCGCAGGCGGAAAAAGAGATCGAAGAGGGAGAAACAATGCCCCTCGATGAATTCCTCCGTCACCAAGAGCTTCCTTGAGGAGTTCGCCCGTTTGCCCGCACAGGTTCAGCGGCAGGCGCGCAAACAGTATCTGCTCTGGCAGCGCGATCCGCGCCACCCCTCGCTGCACTTCAAGAAGGTAGGCAAATATTGGTCGGCGCGGATTGACGATAACTTCCGCGTCGTCGGGAGGCTCCGGGACGGTACACTGTACTGGTTTGCGCTTGCTCCACATACGAGGTACGAGCGTTTAATCAACGACTGAGGTTTTCTCGTTCGTCTCGCCTGCCGATGCCCGCCAGTCGGCGGCGCGCAGCACGGTTTCCAGAAACGCCAGCCGGAAAGGTCCGAGCGCCTCCGCATCGCGCAGCCCGACCGCCCGCGCCAGCCAGGACGCTCCACGCTGCTCGTCCTCTCCCAGGCGCATGTAGGCCAAATCAAGCGCGGTTGGCGGGATCGTCTCGCCGTCGATTTCCAGCGCCCCGGACCCCTCGGCGGGCAACACGTCACCATCCCAGACTCCACGGGCGAACAGGGTGTCGGCGGGCCGGGGAGGTCTTGGACCTTCTTCGCCAGGCAGGGCGCGCAACGACAACCGCACCTTGCCGTGGTGCGCGGCGATCAGGTAGGCCACGAGGTCGCTGTCCTCGCGCCCGGCCGCGTGGAGTTGCAGCCACAGCAGCGCGGAGGCCAGTTCGTGGCGGAACCCGCTCGGCTGGCCGTCACGCCTCGCCGGACCGCGAAAACAATCGGACTTTGCCCACAGGGTTCCCCTGCGCACCGCCGCGATCTCCACGCCGCGCGTGAGCATTTCCTGGAAGACTGGATGCGCCTTGCCCGCGTCGTGCCAGAGGGCGGCGGTGCGCAACGTCCCGGCCACGTCGGCAGGCAGTGCGAGCGCCTCGCAGAGCCGCGCGGTCTCAGCGACGACGTGCGCCGTGTGGTCGCGCAGTTTCACCCATCGCCCCACGAAGCTGCGCCGGTTGTCCGCGTAGCCGTCCAGCGCGTCGCCGCGCTCGCCGCACGGCTCCACCGGGGCGGTCTTGGCGTTGCCGGTCCAGCCGAGTTCGGCGCTGTAGCCGCCTTGCGCACAGGCGAGCAGGTACACCGCACCGGGCAGCGGCGTCGGGCGCGCACCCGGTCTTTCCCAGCGTTGCGCCAGCGCGTTCCAGCGCCAGGCTCGCGCTTCCTTGGTCAAGAAGCCGGCGAACGCCTCGCAGCCGACCCGGCAGAGTTCGTCGCGGACCGGTGCGCGGCGGTCGTCAGAATCTTCGTTCCCCGAAGGCTCACTCCCTTCAGCGACCGGCCGCCAGTACACCTGCACGTCCGTGTCCTCGCCATCGCGCACGTAGCGCGAGATGTCCAGGTCGGCCCCGCAAAGGTCGGCCGTCGTGTCGAAGAGGTCCAGCAGGTCCTTGCGCCGAACCACCGGCCGCAAGGCGGCGTCGGCCGGCGCGACTACTGCTTGCAAATCGCGCGGACCGGCGGCGGTCAGCGTGCGCAGGAACCCGCGCGCCGCGTCTAACTCGGCCGCGCGGTATGGCGAGGCGGCCTTGTCGTCCCCGGCGGGCAGGTCTGCCCAGAAGATCCGGCCGCCGCCGTGCGCGTCGGCTTCGGCGTAGCGGTTGCAGCGACCGAAACGCTGCACCAGCGAGGACCAAGGAGCCAGTTCCGTGACCAGCGTGCGCGCGGACACGTCCACGCCCGCCTCGACCGCCTGAGTGGCGACGACGATCCGGTTGACGAACCGGCCCGCGCGGTCGAAGAGGATTTCCTCGTGGCGGCGGCGGTCCGGCGGCCGGAAGCGCGAATGCACCAGCGCGACCGCCGCGCCTCCGGGCGGCGACTTCTTGAGTTGTTGATAGATCGCCTGCGCACGCGCCACGCGGTTGACGACCACCAGCGTCAGCGTGCCCGGGACATGTTGCCCCGCGACAAATTCCGCCAGCCTCTTCTGGTAACTTTCCACATCGGCCTTGGCAGCGGACGCCATCGGTACTCCCACGTCCGAGAGATATTTGACTGCTCCGTAGCGCCGCGCCACCTCGCCGCTCGCGCGCTCCGCCTGCCCGAGGACCGTGCGCGGCCAACCGTCCGGCGGCGCGGGGTGATCGACCGTCTCCAGCCGAGCAGATTCAAGCGTGGCGCTCATCCACCAGCAACGGCAGGGCACGGTCGTGCCGAACGTCTGGCGAAACGCGTCGAGTTGCGCGCTCGTTTCCACGCCGACGCCCATGAGCTGGGTTTCGTCCATGACCCAGAGGCAATCATTATTCAGCAGGCCGAACGCCATCGGCCAGCGGGAACGACCCAGGCCGTAGCCGCGGTTAAGCGCGCGGGAAAGCAGCATGTCCTGGGTGCCGATGAGGATTGTGTCAGCCTCAGAGTGGGCTTCCCAGGCGGTTTTCGGCTCGCCGCCCATGAGAATCACCGGCGAATGAAGCGCCAGCCAACGCAGAGCAGACTTCTCTCGGGGTTTGGTGTACGTGCGCGCTGTCCTCAGAAGCCACTTGCGGACTTCCCGCTGAGTTTGCTCCACGAGCGTGCGCATGGGCAGGCAGTAGACGAGGCGGCGCGGCCAGCGCGCGCGGTGCGCCGCGTCCGGGTGCGCGACGCGGTTCCACAGCCAGGCCAGGACGACGGCGGCCGTCTTGCCGCAGCCGGTCGGCACGTCGACCAGCCGCGAGCGGCACACGTCTTCCTCCGCCAATGACCGCTGGTAGTCGAACGGGACCGCCTGCCCGGTCGCCTGTCGGAAGAATGGGTCGAAGGAGGTCGGCGCGGGGGTGGTCATCGGAAAGATTTGGCGGCGGGTGTTCAATTCAGCCCTGCCTGGGTCCAATAGGGAAGCACATCTTTTGGAAATCCACGCACGACCCGCAAACTGAGCCACAGCCTCGCACCCGGGGTATGACATCCATTGTCATAAGCCGAAGTTTTTTGGCCCGACCTCTTTTTTCTGTCGGCGCGGCCGGGAACCGGGTGGAGACTGACGCACGCGGGACGCAGGCCCCCGCACGCATGGACAACTTCGACTCGGTCATCCTCGCGCTCAACCGCCACCATCGCCGCCGCGCGCAGGCGATCCCCACCCTCAGCGTGCTGGCCGGCGCGCCCGGGGCGGCGGCGGCGGTCTGGCAGGCGTGGGTCGGGTCGGTCGGCTGG
>CAXTMD010000406.1:0-4303 GCA_964245035.1 uncultured Chthoniobacterales bacterium | reverse complement strand
GGTATCATCACGCCCGAACAGTGTAAGATCGGCATCATGCCCGGCTACATCCACAAGGCAGGCAACATCGGCGTGATCTCGCGCTCGGGCACGCTGACCTACGAGGCCGTCTGGCAACTGACCTCGCGCGGCTACGGCCAGTCGACGTGCATCGGCATCGGCGGCGACCCCATCAACGGCACCAGCCACCTCGACGCCGTGAAGCTCTTCAACGACGACCCGGACACGGAGGCGTTCATCCTCATCGGCGAGATCGGCGGCAGCGCCGAGGAGGAAGCCGCCGCGTGGATCGGCGAGCATTGTAAGAAGCCCGTGGCGGCCTTCATCGCCGGAGCCACCGCGCCCCCCGGCCGCCGCATGGGCCACGCCGGAGCCATCGTCTCCGGTGGCCAGGGCACGGCCGAGGGCAAGATCGCCGCGCTGGAAAAAGCGGGCATCGCCGTCGCCAAGTCGCCCGCCACGATGGCCGAGACGCTCATCGGTCGCCTACGGAGCTGAACGCTTTTACAAGGAGGATGCTTGCTGCTCCGCCGTCGCTTGCTAGTGGAGTGATTCCAAAAGGCAGAGGCATCTTTTTCCCATTTCGGCGGGGTTGGGTACCTTGACCCCGCCGCCTAGCCGGGCGAGTACGATACAAGGTGCTTGCCGGTTGTTCCGGCGGCAGGCTGCCGGTGGGCAATGACCGCCCGCCGCGGGTTTCCGCCTCCGCTACATTCCACTCCCCCATGATCTCCCGAGGACTCGAAGGCATCGTCGCCAACACCACCCGCCTGAGCGATGTGCTCGGCGACAAAGGCCAGCTCATCTACGCCGGCTACGACATCAACGAACTGGCCGGCAAGGTGTCGTTCGAGGAGACGATCTACCTGCTCTGGAACGAACGACTGCCCAACCGCGCCGAACTGGACACGTTCACCGGGGAATTGCGTGCCCACCGCGCGCTACCCGCGCAGGTTGTCGAGTTCCTGAAGGCTTCGCCCAAGGCGGCCAACCCGATGGATGTCGTGCGCACGGCGGTGTCGATGCTCGGGCTCTACGACGAAACGAAGGGGTACGACCGCGATTCTAACTACGCGCGCTGCCTGTCGCTGACGGCCAAGATCGGTGTCATCACGGGATACTTCCACCGGGCGCGGCAGGGCAAGGAACTGCCACCCGTGCGCACGGACCTCGGTGAGGCGGCGCACTTCCTCTATTTGCTCAACGGCGAGGAACCCACCACGGAAGCCGCCGACACGCTCGACCTCGCCTACGTGCTTCACGCCGACCACGGCATGAATGCCTCGACGTTCACGGCACGCGTGGTCGTGGCGACCCTGACCGACGTGTACTCGGCCGTCACGGCGGCCATCGGCGCGCTCAAGGGGCCGCTGCACGGCGGCGCGAACGAGGGCGTGATCGTCATGCTCAAGGAGATCGGCGACGAGTCCAAAGTGGACGCCTGGGTCGAGGAACAACTCGCCCAGAAAAAAAAGATCATGGGCATCGGCCACCGCGTCTACAAGACGCTCGACCCCCGTGCGCCGCATCTGCGCAACATGGCCGTCAAGCTCACCGAACAACTCGGTGAACCGAAGTGGGTGCGCATGAGCGAGCGCATCGCCACGCTCATGAAGGAGCGCAAGGGGCTGAATGCAAACGTCGATTTCTACTCGGCCACCGTGTACTACTCGCTGGGGCTGCCGACGGACTTGTTCACGCCGATCTTCGCCATCTCGCGCACGGCGGGTTGGACGGCGCACATCCTCGAACAGCTTTCCGACAACCGGCTCTACCGGCCGCTGAGCGAGTACACCGGCACGCCGGTCGGGCTGACCGTCACGCCCATCGACGAACGCTGAGGGCCATCCACCTGCTGACCTACCATCCGGCTGGGTCGGCTTCCCCCAGGCTGCGCGTGGCGGGATCGACCAGCACACGCGTCGTGCGTGGTCCCGGCGGCGTAGCGGCGGGTGCGGTGGACAAAGTGAGCTTCAGCGCCGCCGCGATGTCCGGCTGCTCGGCCTGCGAGCGGAACACGTAGTCGCGCACCCGCGATTGGAACGTCCGCGGCGGCAGGGCCTGCGCGGCGCGCTTGAGGTCGTCGGCGGCCTCCGCGTACTCGTTGCGGCTGATCGCGTCGGCTGCCGCCAGCAGCAGGTTGTCCCCCGACACGGGCGCGTGGGAAAGATGGTCGTGCAGCTCGGTCTTGAAGATCAGGTCCGTGTTCGATTCGAGCTTGGCCATGCCGATCTTGAAGAGGATCAGCTCCGTGTCCGCCGAACTCGGCCGACACCGCAGCGCCTGCTGGAACTGGCTCACGGCCGCTGCCGTGTTGCCGTTGCGGCGCAGGCACTCGGCCCGAAAGAAATAATACCGCGGGCTGAACGGCGCCGCGTGCGCCGCCTGCTCGAAATCCTGGGCGGCCCGCACCGGTCCGGAGTTGAAAAAGCTCGCGTTCGCCCGGAGGTACCAGCATTCGGCCACGGCCTCGTTGAGCGCGATAGACTCGGCGATGAAGTTATCCGCTTGGGCCGGCTGCCCCTGGTTGAAGGCGAGCAGGGCCGCCTGGTAGAAAAGCCCCCGCAAGCCCGTGCCCTGTTTGCGGGTTTTGGCCAGGAGGTCGGAAGCTTGGGCGAAGTCGCCGCGCTGCATGGCTTCCAGCGCGAGGTTGACGGCGTTCAAGGATTCCTCGGAAGGTTCCGCCTCTGCGGCGGGAGCAGGTTGCGCGTGTTCGGACGGACGTTTCAATCCCGCGGCGGCGAGTGAGAGGACGCCGGTCCGCGCCCAGAGACAGGCGGCCAGGCCGAGCGCCGCCAGCAAAAGCCCGCCGGTGAGAACCGGCCATGGGGCGCGGCGTTTCGGATCGCCGGACTCCGGTGGCGCGGGGGACGGCGCGGGTTCCTGACGCGTCGCCGGGGTCTCCTGGACGGTGGCCGCCGGGGCGGGTGCGTCCGGCTTGGAGGCCGCTCCGTCGGCTGGGAGAGCCGACCACGTTTTGGGGAGTACCCCGATTTGGAAGTGGTCCGGGGTCACACCGGTGCGCGACAGGCGCTTGGACTGGAGAACGGTCAGCCCCGCCTCCGCCGCGGACGGTGCCTCGCCCCGGGCCACGCCCCGGCTCACGCTGGACTGGAGCCGCTGCAAAAAGGTGATGACGTGCGCCAGTTCCTCCTCCGCGGTGATCGGCGGCGCGGGACGCTTGTAGAGGGGTCGGCGGCCAGGCAGAAACGGCGAGGAATCGGA
Organism: uncultured Chthoniobacterales bacterium; assembly: GCA_964245035.1. GTDB lineage: Bacteria > Verrucomicrobiota > Verrucomicrobiia > Chthoniobacterales > SZAS-18 > CAHJWO01. The sequence goes on along the minus strand of CAXTMD010000406.1, from coordinate 1,078 downwards.
TTCCTCCTGGTCTTCCCCGCCGGTGCTTGGTGCGCGGGCTCCGTCCGGTTCCTTCCAATAGTACATGAACGGGTCCACGTCGGCGACTCGCGCCCACAGGTCCTCCACGGCCTCGATGGAGGACAGGTTGGCTCCGTCCAGCCGCGTGCGCGGGAGGAGGTCGGATTTTGCCCCGTCGGACTCATCCATAAGCCCGGACCCTCCGGCGTCAGTTGCCGCTGTCGCCCTCCTTCGGCTTGAACTTGCCCCAGTACGCGTCCGCGTCGTCGATGACCGGGGCCACTTCCCGGAGCGTCTCCGGGTTGACCTTCACGCCTGACTCGATCTTCTTGCCGAAAAGGTACGGCCGGCCGGTCACGTCCTTGCCGTCGGAGTTGTACACGGAGGCGTCGGGCTTGAGGAACTTGCGGATGTCCGCCCATTTGAAGCTCGCGTTGGGCGGCAGGTTGTTCTTGGCCGCATAGGCGTCGATGGCGTCGCTGATCTCGTTGGCCCCGGTGAGGATGTAGTCGGCCTCCTCGCGCAGTTGCAGCTTGGCGGCGGCCTCCTTGCTGACGGGCGTCACCGTGGACAGGTTGGTGACGTTGACCCAGCTCTCGTTGCCCTTGGTCTGCACGCGGATCCAGCCCGACTCCGGGGAAAGTTCGAGGACCTTGACGAGGTCGTCCTCGTTGCCGTCGAGGTAGTAGAGGCCGTCCACCTTCAGGAAGGGCGGCAGCTTGCTGGGTTCCCGGCTCGCGGCGGGGGATTGCGCGTGGACCCGGGCCACGGACACCGTGGCGGCGGCGAGGATCGCCACGCACGCCGGCAGCCAGACCAGGGTGGAAGAGGGTTTTTTCATGACGCAGCTTTCGCGGAGGACCGGGACAACAGCAACCGCAAACTGTTGAGGACGACCAGCACCGTGCTGCCCTCGTGCGCGGCCACGCCGAGCGCGAGCGGCACCGCGCCCAGGAGGCTCGCGCCGACCATCAATACCACCGTGCCCAAAGAGAGGGTAAGGTTCTGGCGGATGATGCGCTCCGTGCGCCGGCTCAGGTCGTGGGCGACGAAGAAGTTTTCCAGCCGGTCATTCATC
>CAXTMD010000405.1:0-4311 GCA_964245035.1 uncultured Chthoniobacterales bacterium | reverse complement strand
TGAGGTTGAAGGGCAGATAAAAGAGCAGGTAAAATCCGAAAAAGCGGACCACGAGGGTCGCCGCTTGGTTGAGGACGAGAGAGTTCATGGAGCGGTGTAACGCGTGGACCTAACAGGTGGTAGACGAACGAATATCGCAGAGAAGGACGAACCCGATCTACTAACGCGACTTCGGCTTGGGCTTGATGCCGAACAGCCGCTGGAGGAAATTCGGAGCCGGAGTGGGTGCGGCCTTGCTGTGGTGCGAACGACCGCTCCGGCTGCTGCCACCCGACGCGTTTTTGGCTGCCGGGGTCGCCGCTGCGTGATCCTCGGTGTTGGCGTGGTCGTCCTCCACGGCCGGAGAAGCCGCCGGCGTCGGCGTGGACTCGGCGACCGGAGTGCTGACCGGACTCCCGTCGATGCCGGCCAGGTTGTCGTCTGCGGCGCGCTTGTCGTCTGCGGGTGGTGTTTCGGCAACGGGTTCCGGCAGGGGTTGCGGAGCCGGAGTCGGTTCTGCCGGTGCTGCCGCCGTCGGCAGCGGCGTCTGCGCGGCGGCCGTGGACACCGGGGAAACTTCCTGCGGCGCGGCCGCTGGCGCCTCCGAACGCGCCGCCTCCCTCGTCTTCTCCGCCCCGTGCCAGGTAACCACGCCGCCGGCACCCAGCGCCGCCACGGCCACGCCGACCAACGGTGTGCGCAGGCCCGCGAACCGGCGCACGCGCGCAGGCACGGCGGGAGAGGTAGCCACGACTGTTTTGCGCAAACGCCCCACCGGCGACCCGGTCGCACCGGCCACCGGCGGCGCGAGCACGGCGGCAATGCCGGGGTCCGACCCGTCCGGGGGCAACTCCTCGCGCCCGGTCACGACGCGCAGGCAGCCCTCGATGGCGGCGCGCAGTTCGGCCGCGGTCTGGTAGCGCTCCAGCCGGTTCTTGTGCAGCATCTTCTCCAACAGCGTGCGCACCGCCTCGGGGGTCTCGCCCAACTGCCACCACGGCGGCGGCGCTTGCAGGTGCTGGGTGATGACCTGCGTCATCTTGCCCTGAAACGGCGGCCGGCCCGTCAGCAAGATCCACAGCGTCACCCCCAGCGAATAGATGTCCGAACGCACGTCGAGGTCCTGTTCCTCCAACTGCTCGGGACTCGCGTACAGCGGCGTGCCCACGAAGCCCGTGGCCGTCAACTGCGGGTGCGAATCGTCCCCGCCGTACGAGCGTGCCAGCCCGAAGTCGATCATCTTGACGAAGAGCCGATCCTCGCCGTCCTCGTCCTGGTGGATGACCATCAAGTTCGCCGGCTTGATGTCGCGGTGGATGAGTCCTTGGCGCGACGCCGCCACCAGCGCGCGGGCGACCTGGTGGCCCACCCGCAGCGTCGTCTCCAGCCCCAGCGGCCCGACGCGGTCAACGAGGTTTTCCAACGTTTCGCCGTCGATGAACTCCATCACGTAAAAGAACCCCTGCGGATCGACGCCGAGGTGGTGCACGGTGGCGATGTTCGGATGGCGCACCCGCGCGGCGACCCGGGCCTCGCGCACGAAGCGCTGGCCGGCCGTCTCGCTGTGGATGTACTCGGCGCTGATGACCTTCAACGCAACGTGGCAGCGCAGGTTGGTGTCGAATGCCTTGTAGGTCACTCCCATCGCGCCGCGGCCCAGTTCCCACAGGGAACCATCCGGCCGCCGGAGCACCTGGTAGTGCTGGAACGTCTCGCCCTCGGCGGCAAAGCCGGGCAGACCGTCCGGGTCGGAGAAGAAGTGGGAATCGGAAGGAGCGTTCACGCGAAAAGGACTCGGGAGCGGAGCAGGATATATTCCCACGCGCCCATCTGCCAGTCCTTACCTGCCGCGTCCGGCGAGGGTCAGATAAAGCGCCAGGCAGACCAGTTCCGCCGAACCGAAAACAATCTTGAGCCAGTACGGCAGCACTGGCTCGTGGTACTGCGAGAAAAACGCCTCGACGATCCCCGCCCACACGAGCATCAGCGCCACCCCGGCGATCAGCGTGACGAGATCCGCGCGGATCGCCGTCAGCCGTCCGCGCAGCGGTACGCGCCGGCCCCAGCCGATCAACGCCCCGCCCAGGACGATCCCCGCCTGTCCGGCCACCACGATGGCGGGGATCTCGACCGACCCGTGCGGCAGCAGCCAGCCGGCCAGGAACACCCCCTGGCCCGCGCGCAGGTAGTCCAGGCAGAGCGCACCCAGGATCACGCCGTTGTAGAACATCAGCACCAGCGTGCCCACCGCCCACGTCGCGCCCAGCGCCATGGCCGTGATGCTCACGCGGATGTTGTTGGCCATGAGCTGGCCGGAGAACGTCGCCTTGTGGCCGGCGAGGTTTTCGCTCTTGCCCTCCTGTTCCTCGGCGACGCGTTCGCCGGGCGTCACGTCGGCGTGGCCGAAAGGCAGGATGACGCTCTTGGCCTCCGGGTCGATGCCGGCCGCCAGCGCGCCGAAGCCCGTGCCAACCAGGGTCACCGCCACCGCCAGCCAGAACGCCGCGGCGTGACGGCGCACCGTCTGCGGGAACGTGCCGGCCAGCCAGCGCCAGGGTGCGCGCCAGTCCGCCGGCCGGTCCTGGCCGGTCTGCGAATGGATCTCGGCGTAGGCGCGGGCCACGAGCGCGCCGAGGTTGCCGCGCAGGTCGCGTTCGGCCGAAAACGTGTCCAGCCGCGCGAGGTCGCCCGCCGCGCGCCCGTAGAGATAATGCAGGCGCTCGGCCGCCGCGAGGTCCAGCCCGCCGAGGCGCGAGCCGTGTTGTTCGAGGGCGTCGAGGCGGTTTTCGAGTTCGTCCCAGAAAGGCTGCTCGGTGGCGACGAAGCGTTCGAGGTCGATGATCACGGTGGAGGTGCGGAGGAGTAGAAGAATGGGGCCACCGGACGGTGAAGACGAACGAAAAACCACTTTCCGACGCCGGGTTTCTGCTTTCTGTTCTCTGGTCTTCAGTTACCCGCACTCCATGAAAAAGCTTTCTCTTCTCTCGGCCTTCGGCGCGCTGGCGCTCCTGCTGCCGCTTTCGGCCGCTCCCACCGGGGAATCCCTGTACGACTTGCCGCTCAAAGATATCGACGGCAAGGAGACCTCGCTCAAACCTTTCAAGGGCGAGGTGATGCTCATCGTCAACGTGGCCTCCAAGTGCGGCAACACCCCGCAATACGCCGCGCTGGAAAAGGACTTCGAGAAGTACAAGGACCAGGGCTTCGTGGTGCTGGGCTTTCCGTGCAACCAGTTCCACGACCAGGAGCCGGGCAGCAACGCGCAGATCAAGGAGTTTTGCACGGAGACCTACGGCGTGCTGTTCCCGATGTTCGACAAACTCAACGTCAACGGCACGGACCGCGCTCCGCTCTACACGCAACTGGCCGGGCCGGACGCGGCGTTTCCGGGCGACATCAAGTGGAACTTCACCAAGTTTCTCGTCGGCCGGGACGGCAACATCCTCGCCCGCTTCGAGCCCAAGCAAAAGCCGGACGATCCCGAGGTGACCCGGGCCATCGAGGCTGCGCTGGCGGTGAAGTGAGGTCGCTCGACCGGGCTTGACGCGTCGGGTCGGGTCTGGTGCAATCGACGTTCTTCCACCTACCAAGGAGGCTGTATGGCGAAGCGACCCGGTTCCGAGAAACACTCCTTTTGTCGAGCGCACCAGCAAACGCCGCCGGGGCTATCCCTCTGAAACGTGCGTGAAGCGCGGGGTCCGCGTGGTCCACGGCCACAAGGAACTCGTCGAAAAGCTCGGCCGCAACGACCTGTGCCCGTGCGGCTCGGCGCGCCGGTTCAAGTATTGTTGTCTGGCGTCGGGTTCCTTTCGACGGGAGCAAACGCGGCCACTTTTTTCCGCGAGTAGGCGGGTGACCCATGAACGATCCCCACGATCTGCAACGCTTCCTCCAGGCGCAGGAGGATGACTACGCAACCGCCCTGCGGGAAATCACCGCCGGGCGCAAGCGCAGCCACTGGATGTGGTACGTCTTCCCGCAGATCGACGGGTTGGGCTCCAGCGCGATGGCGCGCCGCTACGCCATCAAGAGCGCCGACGAGGCCCGAGCCTACCTGGCGCACCCGGTGTTGGGTGAGCGGCTGCGGGCCTGCGCGCGGGCGGCGGTGGCGGTCGAAGGCCGGAGCGCCGCGGAGATTTTTGGCTCGCCCGACGACCTGAAGCTGCGTTCGTCGGCGACGTTGTTTGCAGCCGTGTCGCCGCCGGATTCGGTGTTCCAGGAGTTGCTCGACAGGTTCTACGACGGCCCGGACCCGGCAACGCTGCGGCTGCTCGGGGAATAAATCGAATCTCATGCGCCATAGGCAGCACTTCTGCACCCGGAGGGGTGGAG
>CAXTMD010000404.1:0-4320 GCA_964245035.1 uncultured Chthoniobacterales bacterium | reverse complement strand
TGCTCAAGAAGATCCACGCCGAGAACCCGTACATCTTCCACGAGATCGTGAAGGACTGGAAAGGCGTGTCCGAGGAAACGACCACGGGCGTCCACCGCCTCTACAAGCTGCACCAGCAGGGCAAGCTGCTCGTGCCGGCGTTCAACGTGAACGACACGGCGACCAAGTCGAAGTTCGACAATCTTTATGGCTGCCGCCACTCACTGGTCGACTCCATCAACCGCGCCATGGACCTCATGATCTCCGGCAAGGTCGCGGTCGTCTGCGGCTACGGCGACGTGGGCAAGGGCTCCGCGCAGTCGCTCCGCGGCCAGGGCGCGCGCGTGATCGTCACCGAGATCGATCCCATCAACGCCCTCCAAGCGGCGATGGAAGGCTTCGAGGTGTGCCCCATCGAGGACACGCTCGGGCGCGCGGACCTGTACGTCACCACGACGGGCAACGTCGATGTCATCACCATCGAGCACATGGCCAAGATGAAGGACCAAGCCGTCGTCTGTAACATCGGCCACTTCGACAACGAAATTCAGGTGGACAAGCTCGTGAAGTTCGCGGGCATCAAGCACACGAACATCAAGCCGCAGGTGGACAAGTACGAGTTCCCCGGCGGCAACGCGATCTTCCTGCTCGCTGAAGGCCGCCTGGTGAACCTCGGCTGCGCCACGGGTCACCCGAGCTTCGTGATGAGCAATTCCTTCAGCAACCAGACGCTCGCCCAACTCGACCTCTGGAAGAACCGCGACGAGTACAAGCCGGGCGTGTACATCCTGCCCAAGGTGCTCGACGAGGAGGTCGCCCGCCTGCACCTGGAAAAGATCGGCGTCAAGCTGACGACCCTGACCGCCAAGCAGTCCGAGTATCTCGGCGTGCCGGTGGAGGGACCGTACAAAGCGGCGCACTACCGGTACTGATCCGCCCAACCGGAGACAACGCTCACGCACGCCAACCGCTCCGTTTGGGGGTGGTTGGCGTGTTCGCTTTTCGTACCCGGGAAGGTGCTTGTCGCCGATGGCCCGGGTGTGTCATGATCGGAGCTGTGCTCTCCCCCCTTTTGGCAAAGAGATTTTTGCTCGCGGCCGCCGTGGCAGGATCCGTTGGCGCCGCCTTGCCGGTCCAGGTAGCCGGGGCAGGGGACAGCGACGCCGAGAAACGGGCGGAGTTGTTCGAGGCCGAGGCTCGCAAAATCCTCGTCCACGACCTCTGGAAAATCACGCGCGAGGGCAAGACGAGCTTCACGGCCGTGCACGCCGCGGCCTCTGGCGGGGCGACTTCCGCGGACAACGACAACACCCGCGTGCCGCCACTGTTCGTCTACGTCTCGGTCACGTTCACGCCGAAGAGTGCCGACGGTACGGACTGCGCGGTCAAGATCGAGGGATTTCGCTTCACGCCGCAGCCCGGCGGCCGGAAGCCGCAGATCCACGGCCCGTACAAGGCGGACTATCCGGAGAACAGCAACTACGTCCGCAAGGTGCTGGAGAACGCCGAGGATCGGCTCGGGCAGAAGTATCCCAAGTACCAGGCCAAATAGAGAAACCCGCCATGATCTCGACGAAGCGTTTGTGGTCATCGCTGGCCTTGGCAGGGGTGATTTGTACGCACTCGGCTGCGGCAGAGACCGCGCCGGGCAAAGGAGCCAAGGAGCGGGCTGAACTCTACCAACAGGAGGTGTGCACCGCCTTGACCGAGAAGCATTGGCATGTGACCACCAACAAGGTCGGCCGGGTCGTCGCCTCTCATTTGCTCGGCCCCAATCAGCCCGGCTACGATCCCCTGGGCACGATTACTCTGGTCGCCACGTTTGAGCCGAAGAGCATCACCGACACCGAGTGTGGAATTAACCTCCTGGCAAGCATCTACGGTTATCAAAAGGGTGAAACCTTCCGCAAGACACTCAGCAAGCCCAGGCCTTACAATAATCCCGAGGCGGTCGGGGACATCAACGCGCTCCTCGCCAGGGCACGCCAGCGCCTGCTGACCGCCCACCCGGAGTATGCCCCTGCGCCAGCGCATTGACGTGGCGTGACCGCATGGCGGAGGCTAGGCCGAAATGGATCTGACCCCCGTCGAAACCCGCGTGCTGGGCTGCCTGATCGAAAAGGAGCGGACCACGCCCGAGAACTACCCGCTGAGCCTGAACTCACTGGTATCCGCCTGCAACCAACTCACCAACCGCGAGCCCACCATGACGCTCGGCGACCGGGACGTGGAAGACGCGCTCGACAGCCTACGCCAGAAGAAGCTCGCCACCGTCATCTTCGGCGCGGGTTCACGCGTGCAGAAGTACCGGCACCTGCTCGCGGACATCTACCATTTCAGCCCGCAGGAGTATGCGCTCCTGTGCGTGCTGCTGCTGCGCGGTCCGCAGACGGCGGGCGAACTGCGCGGACGCGCCGAGCGGATGGCCCCTTTTGCCGCGCTCGCCGATGCCGAGAACGTGCTCAACGCCATGGCCGAAGGCGGCGAACCGCTCGTGCGCCTGCTCGGCGCGCGTCCAGGCCAGAAAGAGCGGCGCTACGCGCAGCTTCTGTCGGGTGAGCCGGTGGAAACGGCCGCGGACAGCAGCCCGGTTCCCGCCCGCAACGAAACGGCTGGACCGACGCGGCTCGAAGTGCTGGAAAAGGAAGTGGCCGACCTGCGCGGGCAGTTATCGCAACTGCAAGCGAGCTTGGAGGAACTCCGGCGGCAACTGGGCGGGTGAATTGCTCGGACGATGCCACGCCAATTTTCTAGGTGTCTAAATCTCAGCCGCGCGCTCTGTTTTTCTGTCATCCTGAGGCGAGTGCAACGCGCCGAAGGACCTCGGCGGCAGGTACCCGCGTGCCTACAACCGGTCGCCAGAGCCAAGCACTGATCGCAATTTTGGATCAATCGGTTGGATCGGGCGAGTACCCCGCTTGCGAGGTCCTTCGACCCGCAGAACTCGCCCCAGGATGACAGAAGCAAGAAGGCGCGCGGCGATGATGCGAGCTGGCACGTGCTTCATCATGCTGGAAACCGGCGCAACGCATTGTGAAGTGCCAAGGTTCAACCAATCGTTTGCGCGAGTTCCTGGGTGATCTCGTTCAGGCCCAGCGTGAACTCGGCTACCGGCACGCCGTTGACTCGAGCAGGGCGGCGTCCAGCGGCAGGCTGCCCCAGCCGCAGATCACCCTGTCGCAGTCGGCCGCCTGCGCGCGCAGCCACTGGGGGGGCAGCGTCGCGGGCGCCTGCGGCTGGAGGTCCACCAGCGACGCCAGACTCGCCATCGCCTCGGGGCTGAACACCAGCCGCTGGAAATGCTCGGGGAGGTTGAAACAGAACTTCATCGGGTCGGTGGGCGTTATTGAAGCTGCCTGCTGGGACCTTGCCAGCTTTTTCTCCGGCGCGGCGGCCGATGCCCTTGCCAGCGAGCGCCTTTGCCACGAACTTCCCCGGCTTTGAAAAAACCGAAGAAAACAAGCCCGATCCTGCGGGTTTTCAGCTACGTGCGGCGTTACCCGGCCCTGTTCTCGGCGATGATGATCTGCGCCGTGTTAGGCACGGTGTCGGTGGTGGTGTTCCCCTACCTGACCCGCGGTGTGGTGGACGAGGTCAACCACGGCGGGCGCATCGAACGGCTCCGGCCGCTGGCTCTGCTGGCGCTGGGAACGTTCTTCGCCCAGCAGGTGCTCAACGCCGTGCGGATCTACATCAACAACGTTTTTGAGCAGAAGGTGATCTTCGACCTGCGCAGCGACCTGTACGCGCACATTCAGCGCCTGCCGCTGGGTTGGTTCGACAACCGGGCGACTGGCGACCTGATGACGCGCATCCTCGAAGACGTGAACGCCGTCGAGCGCGTGCTCATCGACGGCATCGAACAGGGCGTCATTGCCGTGTTGCAGATCATCGTGGTGGTGGCCGTGCTCCTGCACTACAGCCCGTGGCTCACGCTCGTGGCGCTGGCCCCGGTGCCGTTCCTAGTCGCGGGCGCACTGGCGTACACCCTGACGGCCCACAAGCGCTACAAGCAGCAGCGTGCCGCCTCGTCGGCGATGAACTCCCTGCTGCACGATAACCTCGCGGGCATCCGGCAGATCAAGACCTACGTGCGCGAGGAAGAGGAACACCGCCGCTTCAACGGTGTCAGCAACCAGTTGCGCCAGGCGACGCTGGTCATCATGCGCACCTGGGCGCTCTACAATCCGTCCATGACATTCTTCACCAACGCCGGTCTGGCGCTGGTGCTCTACTTCGGTGGACGCGCGGTGCTGACGCATGGGATCGAACTGGGCGTCTTCGTGGCCGTGCTGGGGTTGGTGGCGTTCCTCTACGAGCCGATCCGGCAACTCCACAGCC
>CAXTMD010000403.1:0-4325 GCA_964245035.1 uncultured Chthoniobacterales bacterium | reverse complement strand
GTGCAGGAGGACCTCGCCGTCGGCCTTCAACCAGGTGTCCGCCGCCACAGGGAACACCACCGCCTCGCCGGCGATGAGCAGGTCTTCGAGGTCGATGAAGGACACGTCGCCGCGGCCGACCGTGACCCACGCCGCCCCGCGCTTGGCGCGGATGCATTTGCCCGCCGCGAGGGTTTCGTCGCCCTCGTCCGTCACGACCACGTCAGCCTTGGGTTGGTAGGCGATGTCCTTGGTCACTCCCCGGCCGAGCGCGTCCACCCAGCCGTCGAGCAGCGCGGCGGCCTCCGCCCGGTAAAGCGGCCGTTCGGCGTACTCCGCGAACCGGCGGCGCGGGAGCCGGTGCAGAACCGTGCCTCCGGGAGCTGTGGCGAGGAATCCGCTGCCTTGGCCGTAGCTTTCCAGGTCCATGCCGATCACCAACTGGCCGGCGTTGATGGTGGTGAAGTGCGCGCGCGCCCCGACTGGCTGTCCGTCGCGGAACCCTACGGTGAACACCTCCAGCAGACCGCTCTCGACCAGCCAGACCGCGTCGGGATCGTTGAAGAGCAGCGGGTGGTTGCCGGAGACCGGCCGCTCGTCGCCTTCCAGGGCGAAGCATGCCGCGACGGCGCTGTTGCTCTCGGGCGAGGGCCGCGCATGGTCGACGGCGGGGGATGCTCCGTTGACGGAGGCCGGCGCGGCGTCGTGGATGGCGGAATCAGCGGGCATCGGATGAAAATGGTTACTCCTTGATGAGCAGCGAGTACGGCCCATCGATGGCCTTCATCTCGTCGTGGGTGCCGCGCTGCACGATCTTGCCGCGGCGCATGACGATGATCTCGTCGCAGTCGCGGATCGTGCTCAAGCGGTGCGCGACGATCAGGCACGCACAGCCGCGGCGGCGCAGGTTGTTCTCGATGTTCTTCTCGGTTGCTGGGTCGAGCGCGCTCGTGGCCTCGTCGAAGATCATGAAGGTCGGGTTGCCGACCAGGGCACGCGCGATCTCCAGGCGCTGGCGCTGGCCGCCGGAGAAGTTCGCGCCGCCTTCCTCCACGCGGGAGTTGAAGCCCTCGGGCCGGGCGGCGATGATCTCGGCGATGCACGCGTCGCGCGCGGCCTGGCTGATGTTCGTCTCCGGGATCGTGGTGTCCCACATGCCCAGGTTGTCGCGCACGGTGCCCTCGAACAGGAAGATGTCCTGGTCGACGAGGCCGACCGAATTGGTCAGCAAGCTCGGCGGGATCTCGTCGCGCGGCACCCCGTCGATGAGCACCGTGCCCGACCACGGCCGGTACAGGCCGCTGACCAGCTTGGCGACCGTGCTCTTGCCGCTGCCGCTGCCGCCGCACAGGGCGACGCGCTTGCCCGGCTCGATGACGAGATTGAAGTTTTCGATCAGCGGTCCTTCCAGCCGGCTGTAGCCAAAGGTCACGTCGCGCAACTCGACGTGACCGCTGAGTTTGATGACATTCTGGAAACGGTCCGCCGCGCCGTTGTCGCCGGCGTGCAGCCGGTAGGCGGGGTCCTGCTCGTAGCGCAGCACGTCGTCGAGGCGGTTCATGTCGCCTTCGAGTTCCTGGAGCTGGCTGCCCAGACCCACGAAGGTATTGATGGGCCGCGTGAAGCTGGCGAGCAGGGTCTGAAAGGCGACGAGCATGCCCATCGTCAGGTAGCCGTTCATCACCCGGAAGCCGCCCAGTCCGAGCACGACTGTCGTTGTGACCGTGCTCAGCAGCGGCGGCACCGCACTGACGATCTGGCCGCTGAGGCCGAGTGCCTGCTTGGCCTTGAGCGCCTTGGCCTGGTAGCCCGCCCAGCGGCCAAAGAAACTGTCCTCGCCGCCGGTGGCCTTGAGCGTCTCGATCATCTGGAGGCCGCCCATGGCCGTGCCCATGAGCTTGCCGTGCTCCTGGAGCAGGCGGCGGCTGCCGTCCACCCGGGAGCGCGAGACGAGCCGCACCGCCACGACGTTGAGCAGCGAGAGGATGATGCACGTCAGGGTCAGGGTCACGTCGTACTGGAACATGAGCACGGCGTAGAAGACGATGACGATGGCGTCGAGCACCGTGGAGGCCAACTGCCCGGAGAGCAGGCCGGCGACCGTGTCGTTGATCTGCACGCGCGAGCCGATCTCGCCGCCGAACCGCTGCGCGAAGAACTCCACCGGCAGCCGCAAGACGTGCGCGAAAAACTTGGCCGAACTCGTCAGCGCCAGCTTGGTCTGATAGCGCAGCAGCACGTGGCCCTGTAGCCATGTCAGGCCCATGCGCATCCCCGCCGTCAGGACCATGGCCAGCAGCAGCGGGTGGACCCATTCCTGGTGGCCGGCGACGAGGAACTCGTCGACGAAGATCCGGTTGAAGGTCGGCACGACCAACCCGGGAATGACCAGGAACAGGCCGGTGAGCACCGCGTAAAAGAGCGTGCGCTCGGACCCGCGCACCCGGCGCAACAGGCCGGGAATGAGCGACGGCTTGTCGCCGCCGGGCTTGAAGTCCGGCCCCGGCTTGACCTCCATCACGACGCCGGTGAACGACGCCTCCAGTTCGTCGTGCGTGATCGTGCGAGGACCCACAGCCGGGTCGTTGAGAAAAACCTTCTCGCCCTGGAAGCCTTCGAGCACGAGGAAGTGGTTAAAGTTCCAGAAGATGATGAGCGGCTTGGGCATCGCGTACAGGGCTTCTGTCTCGTGCTTGTAGCCCTTGCTCTCCATCTGGAAACGCCGCGCCGCCTTCAGGACGTTGCTGGCCTTCGAGCCGTCGCGCGAGACGCCGCACTCCAGCCGCAACTGCTCCAGCGCCAGGTAGAGCCCGTGGTGGCGCATGATGATGCCCAGCGCCGCCGCGCCGCACTCGACGGCTTCCATCTGCAGGAGCGTCGGCGTCTTGACGCGGTCGTTGCGGACCTTCCGCCGCGGGGGCGCGGCGGTGGCTGGGGCGGAGTCGGGCATGGTGGCTGACAGTTTGGCTAGGGGCCGCCCACCACGTCTTTCACGAGCGGGATGACGTAGCCGATGGGCTTGCGCTGGCTCACCGTGATCGAAGCCGTGCACAGCGTCCCGCCGAAGACTCCGGTGGGCGGGCCGTTGGGCGAGGACCACTTGAATTTGCTGACCGTGTGTTCGTCCGGGATCAACTCGGCCATCACTTCCAGCGGCGCGCCGGCCTTGAGCATTTCCTCCACCAGGCTGTTGTTGCGCAGGACCCGGCGCATCCCCTCCGGCGTGGCCGGGAAGCTCGAAACCGACTCCACGCGGCCGATCATGAAGCCGAACTCCTCGCGCCGCACGGTCGAAGGGGAAATCTCCATCGCCATGCCGGGCTGCACCTTCTTGCCGTCGCGCGCGGAGACGAAGAGCACGGTCTTCAACGGGGTGTCGAGGGTTTCCAGGCTGATGATCCGCGCGCCCTGGTTGACGAGGTTGCCGCGGTCCACGACGAGTTCGAGCACGCGGCCGGCGTACGGGCTGACCACGGCGCTGCTGGCGTCGAGCTGGCCTTCGAGTTCGCGCAGTTCACGGGTGGTGGCGTCGATCTCCTTTTGCCGCGAGCCGCTCTGCTCGTCGAGGTTGCGGCGCAGCGTGCCCTCCTCGGTGGTGATCTGCGTCAGGCGGATGCGCTGTTGGTCGAGCGCCTGCTGGGCGGTGTAAACCTGGTTGCGTGCGTTCATCACGACGCTCTGCGTGACCAACCCTTGCCGGGCGAGGTCCTCTTCCTTGGCGAGTTTTTGTTGCAGGTCGGCCACCTGGCGCGCCGAGTCTGGGATGGCGCTCTCGCGGCTGGCGCGTTCCTGCTGGAGGGCGGCCAGGGCGGACTGCGCGTTGCGGGTTTCGGCGGTCGCGGATTTGGCGGCTTGGGTTTTGAGTTCCTCCAGCAGCGCGCGGGTGTTCTGGATTTTCAGGTCCAGCCCGTTCTGCGCGATGGTGGCCACCTCCTGCCCGGGATGGACGAGGTCGCCGGGCTTCACGTCGAGGGTGGTGATGCGGCCGTTGGTGCTGGCTTCCACGTCGAGCACGGCCCCGCCGCGGATCAGGATGCCCTGCCCGCTGATCTTGTTCGGGATGGAGCCGAAGACGCTCCAGAGCACGACGAGAACAAGCAGGACGCCAGCCGTCAGCAGCGCCAGCCAGCCGGCGGGTGAGGTCACCTGCATCAGGCTGTCGAGCTGCTCGGGCGAGGAGAGTTTTTCCAGCGCCGCTTTGCGAAAGAGACTGTTTTGTTCCATGGGCGGGCTCCGGGTGGAGATGACACGGGCGGCGGCCGCGGACTCAGCGGCCGCCGGTCCTGCGGGCGGGCGTCGGCGTCGGCGTCGGCGTCGGCGTCGGAACGGTGGCCTGGGTCAGGTTG
>CAXTMD010000402.1:0-4395 GCA_964245035.1 uncultured Chthoniobacterales bacterium | reverse complement strand
ACGTTGGCACGGTCATCGACCTGAGCGAGATGCACCACCTGCTTTTCTCCGCCGGCCGCTCGATCAACGGCCCGACGGACTTCCAGTGCTACTTCGCCTACCAGTTTACCTTTGACAACACCCTCTTTGGTTTTAGGAAACCTGCGCCGAAGTAGGGTGCTTCATGCCGAGCCGATCAGGATGCCGACAATGAACACAAGCACGCCGCCGACTACTACCTGGAAGGTGGCACTGAGCAATGGCGTGTCCATGTAGCGATGCCTGATCCAGGCGATCACCGCCAACTCGACGGCCACCACGGCCACCGCCACGGCCATCGCATAGTAGAAACTCGTGATCAAGAAGGGCAGTGTGTGCCCAATGCCACCGGCCGTGGTCATCAGCCCGCACACCAGCCCGCGTGTCCAAGGATGCCCGCGCCCGCTGAGCACGCCATCATCGGAGAGCGCCTCGGCGAAACCCATGGAGATGCCGGCACCGATGCTAGCCGCCATGCCCACCAGAAACGCCGTCCAACTGTTGTGCGAGGCAAACGCCGCGGCGAACACGGGTGCCAGGGTGGACACGCTGCCGTCCATCAGGCCGGCTAGGCCCGGCTGAACCACTTGCAGCACGAAGCGCCGCCGCTCGCTTTCGTCTTCCTTGTCTCTTGCGCCGGAGGCTTTCTGCGCCTCGTCCATCGACTCGGCCAAATCGTAGTGCTTGGTCTCCTCCGCCGCCAGGTCGCCAAGCAACTGGCGCACGGCAGCGTCGCTGGTCTGGGCAACCGCCGCCTGGTAGAATGCCCGCGATTCTTGCTCCATCGTTTCCACCTCGCGGCGGATCATGGGCACGGTCAGGATAGATTGGAGCCAGAGCGGTTTGCGGGTGATGAAGTCCTTCACATCCTGGCGGCGGATGAGCGGGATGTGTTCCCCGAAGCGGACGCGGTACAGCTCGATGAGTTGGTGACGATGGCCGTCTTCCTCGTCATGCATCGCTTGCAGGGACCGGCTGGTCTCAGGAAAGTCGCCGCCGATGCGCTGAGCCAGATCGGCGTAGATGCGCCCGTCCTCCTCTTCGGCTTGGATGGCAAGCGCGAGGACTTCCTGCGCCGTGAGATCTTTGAGGGTTTTGGTCATGGGATCGTACCCGGTCGAGGGTGGATGGACAAAGCCCAGTAAACTTGGTGCGCCGCTGGCCGCCGGCCCATGTTCTAATCGTCCTCCGCCGTGCGGGCTTCGATGCCCTGGGCCACGCTGGCATGGAAGGTCTGCTTGGCGTGCGTGTCGCCGTAAGAGAGTTCCACCGTGTAGTCGCCGGTGGGCACCAGTTTCTTCGCGTCGTCGCCGCCGTACTTGACCAGCACATCCGGCGTCGGGCGCAGGTCCCAGTTGAGGCGGTTGAGGCCCGGTGCGCCCGCAGCCTTGAGGTTCGCCACCGTCTGACCTTCGGCGTTGGTGACCTTCAGCTTGATCTCGTCGCCGGTGAACTCCTTGACCCAGACCGTAAACAGCGCCCCCTCGGGCGGGTTGTCGCCGTGGTAGTTGCCCTTGCCGTCCCAGTCCGAGAAGCCCGGCAGCCGGTACGCGCCCTCCACCGCCCGCACGCTGAACAGGTGGGCTGGCTGCGCGGCGACCTCGGGGGTCAACTCGCGCAGCGGGCGTGAATCGTCGAGGATGAACAGGCTCAGGCCGTGGGTGGCAATCACCAGATCCGCCGTGCGTTTTTGGATGTTCAGGTCGTCCACCTCCACCGAGGGCAAGCCGCCGACCTTCACCCAATGACCGCCCTGGTCGAAGGAAGCGAATAAACCCATTTGCGTACAGGCATAGAGGAGGTGCGGGTTTTCCGGGTCCTCGCAGACCGTCTGCACGGGCGCGTCCTTCGGCAGACCTTCACCGACGACGGACTGCCATGTCTTGCCGAGGTCAGCCGTGCGGTAGATCATGGGGGAGTCGTCGCCCAAGCGGTAGGCGCTGAGCACCGCGTAGGCGACGTTCGGGTCCTTGGCACTCGGCACGACCCGGTGCACCCACTGACCATGCCCAGGCGCCGGGATGTTGTCAGTCAGTTCAGTCCACTGGCCACCTTCGTTCTCGGTGACCCAGAGCCGCCCGTCGTCCGTGCCCGCCCAGAGCAGGTCGGCCTTGCACGGAGACTCGGCCAACGAGTAGATCACCCCGTAGTTCTCCGCGCCGCTGCCGACGGCGGTGGTGCGCGTCGGTTCGTCCTTGGTCAGGTCCGGGCTGATGACGGCGGAGTGCTCGCCCTTGTCGGTCAGCTTGAAGACGCGGTTGCCGCCCTGGTAGAACGTGCCGACGTGGTGCACGCTGGCGAAGAACGGCGTGTTCCATCCGAAGCGGTAGCGTGCCTGACCCTCGGCCGGGGCAGGGTGGAGTTCCTTGCCCTCGCCGTTGCGCAGGTTGACGCGGAAGACGATGCCTTCTTGGGCCTCGGCGTACACGACCTCCTTGTCCGTAGGATCAAACGCCGTGTAGAAGCCATCCGCGCCGGTGAGGCCCATCCAGTCGGTGTTCACGATGCCGTCCTTCGTGTTGGTGGCGCTCGGCCCGACGAAGTTGCTGTTGTCCTGCAAGCCGCCGGCGATGCGGTAGAAGGGCTCGCTGTCGTCGGTTGTCACCCGGTAATATTGCCCGCAGACAATCCGGGTAACGTGGTCCCAGTTCCGGCCGCCCTGAAAGCTCTGGTACACGCCACCGTCGGTGCCGAGCAAGAGGCGGGCAGAAACGGGCGGTTTGGGTTTGTCGTCCTTGTCGCCGGGTTTGGGCGGGCGCGGAGCCGGCGCGCTGCCGGGCTCGATGACAAGCGCGTGGCAGTCCGGGTGCACCTTCTCGGAAAGGTCTTCGCGGAACGTTTTGCCGCCGTCGTCGGAGCCGAGGATCGCCATGCCGAGCACGTACACGCGCTGGTCGTTGGCGGGGTCGATGCGGATTTGACTGAAGTAGAACGGGCGCGGGTCGATGTCGTTCTGGCGCGTCCAGTGTTCGCCGCCGTCCTCCGAGCGGAACACGCCGCCGGCCAGCGAGTGGATGATCCGGAAATCGGTCGGACCGTTGGCGTCGCTCTGCACGATGGCCATCACCACGCCCGGTTTGCTCGCAGACACGGCGAGGCCGATGCGCCCTGTGCCTGCGGGCAGACCATCGGTGAGCTTCTTCCACGTCGCGCCGCCGTCGCTGCTTTTGTAGATGCCGCCCACGTCGTCGCCGCCGCTCGCCGCCGGGCCGTAGGTGAACGACCACGGCGTGCGCCGCCGGGCGTAGAGCGCGGCGTAAACCGTGTCCGGGTTCGCCGGGTCGATGGCCACGTCGCCGCAGCCCGTGGCAGTGTCGTGCGGCTTGGGAGCCTGGAGGACGTTTTTCCAGGTCTTGCCGCCATCCTCCGTCTTGTAGAGGCCGCGCTCGGGCGTTTCCACCCACAGGTCGCCGACGGCCGCGACGTAGGCCACATCGGCGTTGCGCGGATCGACCACCACCCGATTGATGACGCGGCTGTTGTCCAGTCCCACGTGCTGCCACTTGCCGCCGCCGTCGGTGGAACGGTACACGCCGTTGCCCCAACCAGACGAGTTGCGGTCGTTGGCCTCGCCGGTGCCGACCCAAAGGACATCGGGGTTCGACGGCGCGATGGCCAAGGCACCGATGGAGAGCATCGGCTCCTTGTCGAAGATCGACTCGAAGGTGATGCCGTCGTTGGCGGTCTTCACGATGCCGCCCGTGGCCAGCCCGACGTAGAAAAGGTGTGGGTTCTTTGGGTCGAGGGCGATGTCGGAGATGCGTCCCCCCATGACCGCCGGGCCGATGGAACGCGCCTTGAGCCCCTTGAGCAGCGGCTCGGTCAGCGTCGGCGCGGCAGCGTCCTGGGCAGAGAGTTGGGGCAGCGTGGCGGCCAGCAAACCGGCGCAAACGGACAAGACTTGGCGGCGGGAAGTGTTCATCACGCCATTGAATCGCGGATGGACAAGATAAAGCGCGTTCGGTGGCTGTCCGACTTTGTCGAGTCCCCTCGCACCGCCGGCGCGTTGCGGGACATGGCTTGGGAACAGACGCAAACGGGAAAGCGTGCAAAAGACACTCAGCTTCCCGCAACGCGGCAGGCGGTGCGCCTTCCCCACAAATCAGAAACCCACCGCCACGCCCGCGTAGCCCTCGATGCCGGGGGCGGGTTCGATGCCGTTTTGGAACACGCGTGAGTAGTAGATCTGGTTGGTCAGGTTCGTGACACCGGCGAGCAGGCGCAGGTTGCGCGTGAGCTGGTAATCTCCCGCGAGGTCGAGCGTGTAGTACGCCGGGATCTTGGCGGGCAGCGTGGGCAGCCCCTGGTCGGAATCCTGCCAGTATTCCGAGGAGACCGACACCGCCGTCAGGCTGAGGTTGAACCGTTTGTCCTGCC
>CAXTMD010000401.1:0-4396 GCA_964245035.1 uncultured Chthoniobacterales bacterium | reverse complement strand
GTGGACGTGCACGGGGCCGAGGGCGAGCCCAACAAGCTCTCCGTGCGCGGCGGCCAGATGCCCGAGTCGCGCAACTTCACGGTGCCGGGCGACATCTCCGGCGCGGCGTTCTGGCTGGCGGCGGCCGCCGCGCAGCCGGGGGCGCGCCTACTCGTCAAGAACGTGGGTCTCAACGACACGCGCACCGGTGTGCTGTCCGTGCTGCTGCGCATGGGAGCGCATGTGCACGAGGTCATCGAGGACATCTCCCAGATCGAGCCCGTCGGCACCGTCGAGGTGCAGGGCGCCGGGCTGCACGGCACCGTCATCGAGGGCAAGGAGATCCCCAACGTCATCGACGAGATCCCGATCCTGGCGGTGCTTGGCACCCTGGCCGCCGGCCAGACGGTCATCCGCAACGCCGCCGAGTTGCGCGTCAAGGAAACCGACCGGCTCAAGGCGCTCGCCACCAACCTCAAGGCGATGGGCGCGGAGGTCTACGAGACGCCCGACGGCCTGACCATCACCGGCGGCCGGCCCCTGCACGGCGCGCGGCTGCAAAGCTTCGGCGACCACCGCATCGCCATGGCGTTTGCCATCGCGGGGTTGTTTGCCGAGGGCGAAACGGTCATCGAGGACTGCGAGTGCATCGACACGTCCTATCCCGGGTTCGCGGACACGCTGGACCAGATCATCGCCTCGTCCACTAGCGGGCAGACCGACACGGTGGTCCTCTCGGACGCGAGCCAGTTTTTGCCGGAGACGGGAGGCAAGGAGGGTTCCAGCCGCAAACGCCGTCCCCAGCCCCGGCGCGCCTCCGCCGACGAATAACCGTTTTCCCTGCCTTGGAACAGTCGCCTTCTCCGTCCCCTGCCGCGGTGGTCATCGCCATCGACGGACCCGCCGCCTCCGGCAAAAGCAGCGTCGCCCGCACGCTCGCGCGGCGGCTCGGCTACAGCTACGTGAACTCCGGGGCACTCTACCGCTCGGCGACCTGGTTCGTGCTGGAGGGCGGCCTGGAAGCGAGGGCGGCGGCGACCGCGGCGGCGCACGGGTTTGCGGCGGAAGTCGAGCCGGACGCGTCGCTGTTCGAGGGGCGCATCAACGCCCACGTCTCGGCGGTGTCGAGCGTGCCGGAGGTGCGCGCGATCCTCACCGAGCGGCTGCGCGCCTTTGCCGACGCCGCGACGGGCGGCGTCGTGATGGAGGGCCGCGACATCGGTTCGGCGGTGTTCCCGCACACGCCGTACAAGTTTTACATCGACGCATCGCTCGAAGTGCGCGCGCAACGCCGGGCTACCCAGGCCGGTGCCGGCAGCGACGACCTCCAAGCGCGCGACCGCAAGGATTCCACCCGACGCACCGCGCCGCTGACCATCGCGGAGGACGCGCACGTCATCGACAGTTCGCGGCTGACCATCGACGGCGTCGTCGGCGAGATCATCGGTCGGCTCAAGCTCAAGGGACTCGCGGTCAGCTAGATTTGCCGCCATGAACCCGACGTATTGGTTCTTCCTGCGCTTCGCCCAACTGGTGGCGCGGATGTGTTTTTCGCTGAAGGTCATCGGTCGCGAACACCTGCCGAAGTCCGGCGGCTACCTGCTGGCGATGAACCACCAGAGCTACCTCGACCCGCCCGTGGTCGCGCTGGCGGCCGACCCGCGGCCGATCCATTTCCTGGCGCGCAAGACTTTGCTCAACTGGCCAATCTTGGGACCGATCTTCCCGCGGCTCAACGTCGTGCCCGTCGATCAAGAGCGCCCGGACATGAGCGCGCTCAAAAACGTCATCCGCCTGCTGCGCGCGGGCGAGACGACCATCGTCTTCCCCGAGGGGGCGCGCACGCTCGACGGCGCGTTGCAGCCCGCGCAGCCGGGCATCGGGCTGATCATCGCCAAGACGCTCGTGCCCGTCGTGCCGATGCGGGTGTTCGGCGCGTACGAGGCGATGCCGCCGGGTTCCTCGCGCGTGCGGATGCGGCCGATCACGGTCAAGATCGGCGCACCGCTGACGTTCACGACGGACGACCTCAAGGGGAGCACCGGCGAGGCCCGCGACGTGTACCAGGCCCTCAGCGAACGGGTCATGGCCGCCATCACCGCGATCCAGTTGCCTTGACCGTTGGCGTGGCGATTGCTCCCGGAGAGTGTCGCCATGAAACAAATTCGACTCAGCGGCCGGGAGGCGACGGTGATCCGCTCGCTCGGCTTTGGCCTGCCCGTCAACGGCGCGGAACTCCAGGAAAACACCCGGCTCGCCGCCGACGACCTCGCCGACGTGCTCAGCGGCCTGATGGAGGTCGGCTACGTCGAGAGCACGCCCTTTGCCGAGCGCACCAGCCCCGACGTGCTGCCCACGACCGAGTACGAGGTCAACAGCGCCTACGCCCACGAACTGAAGGCCGCGCTCGGCCTGCACCGGCGCTGACGCCCGCGCATCCTCCGACCGCGGCGGGCGCGTATTTATGGCGACCATGCCTGCCGCCGAAGCTTCCCCCACCGACAACTCCATCAAGCTCGAACCCGAGGAACTCGCCAAGCTGGCGCACCTCCGGTATTCCCACGACAACAAACCCGGCTTCACGCGCAAGCCGGCTACCGGTGGCAAGGGCTTCGACTACTTCGACAAGGAAGGGGAGCGCATCACCGACGAGGAGGAGATCACGCGCATCAACTCCCTGGCGATCCCGCCCGCGTACAAGGATGTGTGGATCTGCCCGTTCAAGAACGGCCATCTCCAGGCCACGGGCAAGGATGACCGCGGCCGCAAGCAGTACCGCTACCATCCCAAGTGGCGCGCCACCGCCGACGCCAACAAGTACAGCCGCGTGATGGCCTTCGCCGCCGCGCTGCCGGGCATCCGCGCGCGGCTGGACCACGACATGGCCCGCCCCGGGCTGCCGCGCGAAAAGGTGCTCGCCACCGTCGTCAAGCTGCTGGAAACGACCCTCATCCGCGTCGGTAACGAAGAGTACGCCCGCGACAACAAGCACTACGGTCTGACGACGATGCGCAACCGGCACGTCAAGGTGAAGGGGGCGACGATCCAATTTTCGTTTCGCGGCAAGAGCGGCATCGACCACACCATCGAATTGCAAAACCCGCGTCTTGCCAAGGTCGTCCACCGTTGCCAGGAACTGCCGGGGCACGAACTCTTCGAGTACCTCGACGAGGACGACAAGCCGCACACCATCGACTCGTCCGACGTGAACGCCTACCTGCAAGAAATCACCGGCCAGCCGTTCACGGCCAAGGATTTCCGCACCTGGGCGGGCACGGTGCTGGCGGCGTTGGCGTTGCAGGAGTTCGAGACCTTCGACACGGAAGCGTCGGCGAAAAAGAACATCACCAACGCCATCGAAAAGGTCGCCGAGCGGCTGGGGAATACCCCGAGCGTGTGCCGCAAATGCTACGTGCACCCGGCCATCCTGGAGTCCTACGTGGACGGCTCGATGCTCAAATCCCTGCAAAAGCGCACGGAAGAGGAACTGACCGGCACCCACCTGGCCGAACTCAAGCCCGAGGAAGCGGCGGTCGTCGGTCTGCTGCGCGCCCGCTTGAAGGAAGAGGCACAGGCGGCGTGAGCAGAGCTTCAGCGGTCACCAACCGTGGCGCTTGACGCGGGCATGGACACTGACGCGACGTGTGCCTGCACCGCGGGAAACTCGTCCGTCGCCACCGGGCCGGGAAACACTCCGCCAAGCGGTTGGTGGCCACGCGGCGCGAGTCGAACGGCGGTTCTCGTGCGAGCAAGCTCCCGGTAGGCCTCGCCGGCATCGCTGCCAGGGTACCTGACACCGAAGGTCGTTTCCACGACGGCCGTCTGGGGTTGGTCGGTGTTGTTGACGGCTTCAAACTCGGCGCGGTACTCACCGTTTGGCGCCGACAGCTTCGGGGTGGACAGGCTCACCGCGGGCTTGACGAACGCGGGAACCACCAGGCAGGCGGCCGCGAGCAGCACCAGGCAGGCGAACAGAGGCCAGGGCCAGGTCGCTGCGTAGCGGTCGTCGCGGATCATGTTCGGCGGCCCGGCGGTTAAGGCACCGCAAACTCTTTCTTCAGCGTGACCGCCGCCTTGCCCACGTTGTCGCGCACGGTGGCCTCGACGGTGTACTTCCCGGCTGGCGCATCCGGTTCCAGCAGGATGTTCAGGCGGTCGCGTCCGAGGCAGAGCATCCGTTCGTCGGCGGGGGCGGGAGCCTGATACCCGACGAGGTCCTTCTGCTCGGCGTAGACCGAACCGTCGGGCCGGCGCACGGTGAGATCGTACGCCACGCTCGCCAGCCCCTTGGCGTCCTTGGCGGGACCGTAGAAGACGATGGCGGTGTAGATCGGCTGGCCGCGCGCGGCGGTGTCCACCGGATCGAGGGCCGGGCCGTCAGGCTTGCGCCAGTTCTGGAAGAACTGCGGGTCGGCAA
>CAXTMD010000400.1:2370-4402 GCA_964245035.1 uncultured Chthoniobacterales bacterium | reverse complement strand
GGTCGCCGTCCTGCACGCGCTTGTTGTGGCCGGCGGCGACGATCTCGCCGTCGATGACCAGCGACGAGCCGATGGGGATGCCGCCTTCGGCGAGGCCCTTTTTCATTTCGTCGATGGCGGCTTGCATCCCGGAGTCGATTTCCATGGGCGCACACGTTAGCGGCCCCGTCATCGAAGGCGAAGCAAAATCCGCCTGTGTCGCCAACCGTCTCCCAACCTCTGCCACAGCTCGCTGCGCGGCCCCGGCAGGCTTTATTCCTGCGCCGGCTTCGTGGCAAGGCGGTGGCGCTTGAACATTTCCAGGGTACGGTCGCGCTCCGTGGCGTGATCGACCATCGGGGCCGGGTAGCCCTTGGCCAAGCGCATCCCGGGCGCCGGGGCGGCGTGCAGGCGTTCGGCCGGCACGTCGCGCAGTTCGGGGCACCATTCCTTGATGAATGCGCCGTCCCGGTCGAAGCGCTCGCTCTGCGTCCATGGGTTCTGGATGCGGAAGTACGGTGCGGCGTCGGCCCCGGTCCCGGCGCTCCACTGCCAGTTGCCGTTGTTGTTGGAAATCTCCCCGTCCACCAGCTTGCGCATGAACAACGCCTCGCCCTCGCGCCAGTGGAAGCGCAGGTCTTTGGTCAGGAACATCGACGTGATGATCCGCAGCCGGTTGTGCATGAAACCCAGGCCGGACAACTGCCGCATCGCCGCGTCCACGATGGGGAACCCGGTTTGACCCTCGCACCACCGCGCGAACCCCTCCGGGTCGTCGCGCTCCCAGCGCCACGGCAGGCCGCGCGTGGCCGGGTTGAAGTCATCCTTGAGCACGTCGGGAAAGAAGTAGAGGATCTGCATGTAGAAGTCCCGCCAAGCGACCTCCGAGGTGAACTTCTCCGCGTGCCCGCGGACTTCCTCCGAAGCCTCGTCGGCCACCGCTCGCGCCGAGTGGTAAACCTCCCGCGCCGACAGCAACCCCCAGCGCAGGTCCTGCGAGAGGCGGCTGCTCGTGTCGTCGCCGAGCACGTTGCGGCGGGTGGCGTAGTCGGCGATCACACCCTTCTTCGCCACGAAGCGGTGCAAGCGCTGACGGGCGGCGTGTTCGCCCGGCTCGACGATGCGCGTGCCCTCGCTCTTGAGCTTCCAATGCGAGAGGTCCGGCAGCGGCAAACTGCTGATCTTGGTCGGGGGAGAGAGCTTGCGGACCTTTGGACCGACCGGTGGCTTTTCCAGTTTCGACCAGGCGCGGAAATAAGGTGAATAGACGCGGTACCGGTTGCCCGTGCCGGTGAACAGTTCGTCGCGCTCGTGGATGGCCACGTCCTTCTCCGCGTGGAAGGCCGCCCCGTGGCGCAACGCCATCGCGCCCACGTCGCCCTCCACGATCCGCCCGAATGGATCAGGGTCGCGGTTGCAGTAGATCGCCTCGGCCTTGGTCTCGACCAGCAGCTTTTCCAGTTCCTTCACGGCGTCGCCGCTGCGGATGACCAGCCGGCCGCCGACCGTTTCGAGGTTCTTGGCGAGGGATTGCAGCGAGCCGCAGAGAAACTCCAGACGGTTGGGACCCGACCAGTGGTGCGGTTTTTTCCATTCACTCAGGACGTACACGGTCACCACTCGCCCGTCGGCGGCGGTCGCGGCGGCGTTGAGCGCCGTGTTGTCCGTCAATCGCAGGTCACGCCGGAACCAGTGGATGGTCGTTTTCATCTCCTTGTGAATACGGGAGAAGCGCGGATGCGGGCGCGTCCCGCGCGAAGAAATGCTTGGACTTTGCGGCCGGCGCGTCCATCAGGTTTAGCCTTCTGTGTCCGCCCCGCCCCTCGCCGCCAACCTTCAATCGCCCGCCGCACGGCCGGGAGCCGACCTGTCCAACGCGGCGCTGATCCGCCGCCTGCTCGGCGTGGCGTGGACCTACCGGCGCGGCTGCCTGAAAGTGATGTGCCTCCAGGCGCTGCTGCTCGCCAGCAACGTCGGTGGCCTGGGACTGGCCGGCATCGGCATCGACTTCATCGCGCACCGCGTCGATCCCGCCCGGCCCGCGCCGCGGTGG
>CAXTMD010000400.1:0-2266 GCA_964245035.1 uncultured Chthoniobacterales bacterium | reverse complement strand
CGCCCGGCTTGTGCAGGGCGAGATCGTCGTGGACCTGCGCGCCGCAGTTTACGACAAACTCCAGCGGCTGAGTTTTCGCTTCTTCGACGCGCACGCGAGCGGGTCGATCATCAACCGCGTGACCAGCGACGTGCAGTTCCTGCGGTCGTTCGTGGACCTCGTGCTCATCCAGGTATTCATCCTCGCCGTGCAGTTCGCGCTGGCTTTCGCGTACATGGCGCACCTGCACCTGCCGCTGACCCTGGCGTGCCTCGTGACCACCCCGCTGCTCGGGGTGGGGGCGGCGTGGTTTTCGCGCGTGGTGCGGCCGGCGTACGTCCGCAACCGCGAGCTGGTGGACAAGCTGATCGGCATCCTCGGCGAGAACGTCCGCGGCGCGCAGGTCGTCAAGGGGCTCGCGCGCGAGCCGGAGGAAATCGCCAAGTTTGGCGCGGCTAACCGGGAGGTGCGCGACCAGCAGAACTGGATCTTCTGGCGGCTGAGCACGTTCATCCCGGCGCTGGGCTTCCTGAGCCAAGCCAACCTGATCGTGCTGCTCGCCTACGGCGGCGCGCTGGTCATCCACGGACAGCTCCCGCTCGGATCGGGGCTGGTGGTGTTCGCGGGGTTGCTCCAGCAGTTCTCCAACCAGGTGTTCAAGATCTCCGACATCGCCAACAGCGTGCAGACGAGCCAGACCGGCGCGCGGCGGGTGTTCGAGGTGCTCGACACCCCAGTAGAGATCACGGACGCCGGCCCGGACCTCCTCGTGAGGCTGCCGCGGGCGCGCGGGGAGGTGTGTTTTGAGGGGGTAGAGTTCGACTACGTCAGTGAACACAGCGTCCTGCGCGGGGTCGACTTCAAGGTCGCGCCCGGCACCTGCGTGGCACTCCTCGGTCCGACCGGCGCGGGCAAGAGCGCGCTCCTGAGCCTGATCCCGCGCTTCTACGACCCGGGCGAGGGCCGGGTGCTCGTGGACGGCCACGACGTGCGCCGCATCGCGCTGGACGACCTGCGGCGCAACATCGGCCTCGTGTTCCAGGAGAGTTTCCTGTTCTCGAACACCGTGGCCGCCAACATCGCCTTCGGCCAGCCGGCGGCCAGTCCGGCGCAGATCGAACGCGCGGCGAAACTGGCGCAGGCGCACGACTTCATCACGGCACTGCCGGACGGTTACGCGACCGTGCTGGGCGAGGGGGCGAGCAACCTCTCCGGCGGGCAGCGCCAGCGACTCGCCATCGCGCGGGCGCTGCTGTTGGAGCCGGCCATTCTCCTGCTCGACGATCCGACCGCTGCCGTCGACCCCGGCACGGAACACGAAATCCTCTCCGCGCTCGACGGTGCGATGGCAGGCCGGACGACGTTCCTCGTCGCCCATCGCGCCAGCACGCTGCGCCGCGCCGACCTCGTGATGGTGCTCGAAGCCGGGCGCATCGTGGAGTTCGGCCCGCCGGCCGAACTGCTCCAGCGTCCGAATGGGCACTACCGGCGCGTGGCCGAACTCCAGGTCGCCGACGACGAGAGCCGCCGGTTGCTGGGCCGCACGTGAGTTCCTTGCCTTCCGCCGCGTCGTCCCTATCATGGGGCTTTCCCCGACCGCTCGACCACTATGCTCAAACCTGTTTTCCACGCGCTGCTGGCCGGCGGCGTTCTGCTCGCGGCCTCTGCCCAGGCCAAGCCGGCTGCCAAGCCGACCCCGCCGCCGAAGCCGCCCGAGTTCAAGCCGTCGCGCGACGAGACCGTGCGGCTCCAGATCTTCCTCGACGAGCAAAACTTCGGTCCCGGCCGCATCGACGGCGGCTACGGTGGGTTCACCGAAAAGAGCTGGCTGCGCTACCAGGAGTCGCAGGGCACGACACCCAAGGAGCAGTTTGACGCCAAGACGTTCACGTCCGTGGATCCGACCTACACGACGTACGCCGTCACCAAGGACGATCTCTCGGCCCTCGGCGCGGTGCCATCCGGCGTGCCCGAGCAGGCGAAGACGAAGTTTCTGCCTTATACGAGCATGCCCGAACTCATCGGCGAGCGTTACCACGTCGGCGTCGATTTCCTCAAGAAGCTCAACGCGCCCAAGAACCTCGACCAGTTGAAGGAAGGCGATACGGTGAAAGTGCCCAACGTGGTGCCGCCGTTCAACCTCGCGCAGGTCTTCGCGATGCGGCAGTACAACGCCGAGCGCGAGAAAATCCTCAAGGCCAACACCGAGAGCAGGCCGAAGCCCGCCGTCACCCCCGCGCCCACGCCGACGCCCGCGCCCGGCGAGACGCCCAAGGTGCCCGCCATC
>CAXTMD010000399.1:428-4410 GCA_964245035.1 uncultured Chthoniobacterales bacterium | reverse complement strand
CTCCCGTCTGGACATCCCAAAATCGGAACGGCTCGGTCCCGCACGTGGGATTTGACGACGTGCTATGATCCCGCCGCCCCCATGCTCCCGCGTATCTTTCTGCTCCTCTTCCTCGCCGCTCTGATGCGTCCCCTGTGCGCGCAAGAACCGGACGACCTCCCCTTGCCCGTGCCGGTCGGCAAAGGCAGCTACGCGTCGCGTCCGCCGCGCGACCAGGCCGCGCGTCCCGGCGTGAAGGGCCGCGAAGGCTGGGGCGATCTTTCCCAAGTGTTCACCCACATGAAGCTGTGGGTCCCGGACAACTACCGCGGCCCCGTGCCCTCGACCGACTGGTGGACCACGCTCGTCTCGCGGCCATGGTCCGGCCAACTGTGGTCTTACCCGGCGATGGTCAAGGCGCAGCCGGACGGCATCGCCATCCATTACCCAAAGACGTGGCGGCTCACCGACGGCAACAAGAAGATGGTCCTCGACTCGGCCAGCCGTCTGCTGGTGCGCGGCAAGGGGTTCGCGCCGGAGTCGAAGTTCGCCGAGACGTGGAGCGACTGGCTGGTGACCTTCCGCGAACAGCAGTCCGCGCAGAGTTGGTTGAAAGCCACCATCGGCCACGGCCTGCCCTGCACCTGGATCGAGACGAGCGGCGTGGACCTGCGCATCGACGCCGATGAACCCACGTTCTTCGCCCTCACCGGAGCCCCGCAAACGCTCCCGACGACGGGCACGTCGCTCGGCATCGAGACCGCTGGCGATTGCTACGGGGTCTACGCGCCGGCAGGGACGAATTTCTCGCTGGATGGCACGAGCTTGGCGGTGCAGTTCGTCGGCGCGCAGCGGTGGATCAGCGTCGCGCTGCTGCCCTCGCGCCAGAACCTCGCGTTGTTCACCAAGTACGCGCCGGTCGTGCCGCGCTCGACAAAAGTGACCTGGGACTACTCCCCCGAAAAAGGAGAACTCGCCACGACCTGGACTTTGCAGACCGAAAACCTCGCCGGCTCGCCGGACCTCGACGTGGTCCAGGGATGGATTCCGCATCACTACGACACGGCGCACGGCGTCCGGCCGGAGTTCGCGTTCAACAACCTGACCTACGCCACCCCGCGCGGCCTGATGCGGTGCGCGGTCGGACGCACGTTCAAGATTACCTATCCCTTTCGCGGGTTGCTGCCGGAACTGCCTGCACCGTCCGTCGCGGCCGACCGTCCAAACCCCTACCGGCCCGACGTGATGAAGACCCTCCTCGACAGCCACGCCGACGAGACCGGCTACGGCTCCGAAACATATTGGGGCGGCAAGAAGATCCTCCTGTTCGCCAAGTACATGGAGATGGCCTACCAACTCGGCCTCAAGGACGAGGCCGCGCTCTACCAGGGCCGGCTGCGCGAGGCGCTGGTCGACTGGGCAACGTACCGGCCGGGCGAGACCCAACATTTCTTCGCCCTGTACCCGAACTGGGGTTCGCTCGTCGGCTTCCGCACGCGCGACAACCAGAACCCGGGCATCGACGTGTTGCAGGACCACGCGTTTTGCTACGGCTACCACGTTTACGCGGCGGCGCTGCTGGCGATCCACGACCCGGACTTCGCGCGCGACTACGGCGGAATGGCGACCTTGATGGTCAAGGACTACGCCAACTGGGACCCACAGGACACGCGGTTTTGCACGTTCCGCAGCATGGACCCGTGGTGCGGGCACTCGTGGAGCGGCGGCATGGGCAGCGACACGGGCAACGGCCAGGAATCTTCCTCCGAAGCCATGCAGGCGTGGGGCGCGATGTTTACCTTGGGCAGCGTGCTGGAGAACAAAGCGATGCGCGACGCGGCCGTGTTCGGGTACGTCTCCGAGGCGCGCGCCGTGGCCGAATACTGGTTCGACCGCGACAAGAAGAACATCCCCCGCCCGCCCTGGCCGCACGCCTACAACGGCAACCAGGAGACCAACGGCGTCGGCTGGTGGACGTGGTTCTCGGGCGACGAGTTCTGGATGCACGCCATCCAGTGGCTGCCGATGAGTCCGCTGCTCAAGTACCTCGCGGAGGACCCGGCGTTCGCGCGCTGGGACTACGAGGGCATGATGCGGGACAAGCGCATCGGCGGCTTTGAGTCCAACCTGGGCAACGAGCCGGGCGTGGGCAACGTGGCGCTGTCGTACCTCCAGCTTTTCGACCCCGACGGGGCGGCGGCCACCTTCGACCAGCTCTGGGACGGCAACCGCAAGACCGCCCACGACAAGGACGAGGCCGGTCCGACGTACTACCGCATCCACGCCGGCCGCGCGCTGGGCACGATCCGCTGGGACGCGTGGACGGACCTCCCGACGAGCACCGTCTACCGCAACGCCGCCGGCCGGACGGTTGTCGCCGCCTACAACACCTCCGCACAGGAGAAAACCTGCCACCTCTACGAAAACGGCCGGCAGACCGCGACGTTCTCCGTGCCCGCGCGCCGGCTGATCGCTTGGACGGCCGACGGCCAAACACCGCCCCCGCCGCTGGACACGACGCTGCCCTTGGCGACACCCCCGCCGACGCCGCCGGCCGGCGCGCCGATCTTGACCCGCATCGAGGTCGAGCCCCCGACCGCGCTGATGAGCGACCACGTGACGCAGAGGTTCACAGCCAAGGGTTTCGACCAGTACGGCAAACCCGTGGCGGTCACGCCGACGTGGAGCGTGCGCGGCAAGGGGCGGATCGACGCCGCCGGCCTGTACACGCCGGACGGCGGGGGCAACTTCGAGAACGCGCACTCCGACGTCGTGGCCGCCTCCGGCCCGGTCACCGGCGCCGCGTGGGCCGCCGTGGAGGAGTCGCGCCGCGTTGCCGCCCTCGAACTCTCCCCCGCCGTGCCGCCCGGACTGAAGATGGCGGTCGGCAGTGCGCTGCGTCTGCAAGCGGAGGCGCGGGCCCAGTTCGGGGCGCGCTATGTCCTGCCGATCACCTGGCGCGCCAGCGGCAGCGTGGCGGTCACCGCCGACGGCCGGGTCACGGCGGGCCAGGCCGGCGACGGGTCGTTCACGGCCGAGGCCGGCGGGCAGCGAACGGTCGTGCCGGTCAAGGTGGTGCCCTTGGACCAAGTCAACCTCGCCGCCGGCAAACCGGTCGTCGCCTCGTCGGTCGAGAATAACGGCGCGGCGGCGGGCTTCGCCGTGGACGGTGATCCGCGCACCCGCTGGGGCAGCGCGTTCAGCGATCCGCAGTGGATCCGCGTGGACCTCGGCGCACCGTATGCGCTGAGGAAAATCGTTCTCAACTGGCAAAACGCCGCCGCCCGCGTTTACGAGATCGAACTTTCCGTCGACGGCACCCACTGGACCTCTGTGGCCAAGGTCGCCGACGGCAAGCCGGGCGTGCGTGAGTTCGATGCGGGCGGGGTACGCGGGCGCTATCTGCGCGTCACCGGCACACAGCGCACGACCGGCTACGGTTATTCGCTCTACGAGATCGAGGCGTACGGGACGCCTTGACCTCACGGATGGGGCAGCGTTAACTCTCCGTCCGTGCCCGGTCCGGCTTCCCCTGCCCCGTCGTCGGCGCTGCTCCCCTCCGTGGCCGCCGGGTCGCTGCTGCTCAACGTGGTGTTTGCCGTTTGGCTGTGGCAAACGCACCACCGGCAGGAAACCCGCCTCGCCCGGCTCGAAGCCGCCGTACGTTCCGCCCAGGGTAGTCCCTCCGGCGGCGACTCGGCCCGCGCGGACGCCAGCAGCAAAGCCGGCCGGGAAGAACGCATGGCGTTCCTGCTGGCGGCGGCCGGCAACGCGGACCAATCCCGGCAGATCCTCGAAAGCGTGTCGGTCGCGGAGGCCGTCGAGATGGCGCGCACGCTCCTCGCCCGTGCCGCCGCCAGCGACCGCAACGCGGCGCTCGACGCCTTGTTCCAGAAGATCGTCGGCAGCGATCCCAACCGGGCGACCGCGCTGCTGGACGAAGTGGCGGAACCGACGTTGCGCAACACCTTGGCTGTCCATGTCACAAACCTGTGGATCGAAC
>CAXTMD010000399.1:0-418 GCA_964245035.1 uncultured Chthoniobacterales bacterium | reverse complement strand
CCGCTCGGGCGAAACCGTCCTGTCGCGCGACGCGTTCGACGCGCAGTTGGCGCGGGCGGTTTCCTGCTGGTCGGCCTACGATCCGGTGGCGGCGACAGCCTTCCTCGTTCCGCGCCAGCTCCTCGGCGACGCCTCGCTGACTGCCCTGGCCAACGCGAGCGCCGAGTGGGGCCGCCAAGACCCGGCAAAGGCGCTGGCGTGGGCGGGGAACCTGCCAGCCGCCGATCCGAAGCGGTTCGGGGTCGTGCAAAGCATCTTGGCTGGCTGGGCCGAGCGCGAGCCGGCACGGGCGGCGGCATACTTGCAGGAACGCCTCTACGATGGCGGCGAAGGCAACGAACTGTATTTTTCCAGCGTCGGGTTGGTGGCGGAACGCTGGGCCAAGCTCGACCTCAACGCCGCGGCGCAGTGGGCGCTC
>CAXTMD010000398.1:2365-4433 GCA_964245035.1 uncultured Chthoniobacterales bacterium | reverse complement strand
ATGCCGTAGAGGGCGCGCTTGTTGGAGGGGGCGTTCTCGACGGCCAGCAGCACCGCCCCGCCCCACTCACCGCCCAGGCCCACGCCCTGCCCGAAGCGGCAGAGAGCGAGCAGCACAGGTGCGGCGAGGCCGAGCGTGTCGTAGCCGGGCAACACGCCGATCAGGAAGGTGGACAGCCCCATGCACAGCAGCGCGAGCACCAGCGTCGTCTTGCGTCCCAGGCGGTCGCCGAAATGCCCGAAAAGCAGCGAGCCAATCGGCCGGGCGAGAAAGGCGACGCCGAAGGTCGCCAGCGAGGCCAGGGTCGCGGAGGCGGGGTTCGTGGACGGGAAGAACAGGGTCGGGAACACCAGCACGGCCGCCGTGCCGTAGATGTAGAAGTCGAAGAACTCGACCGTGGTGCCAACCAAGCTAGCAAAGAGCACCTGCGCCGGCGTGTTGACGGATTGCGCTCCGGAGTCTGGTGCGGCGGTTGGCATCTTTGGTTTTCTTCCTTTGCGTTCTCCCCGGGCCTCAGGTCAACGGGGAGTTGTCCGGGGCGGATGCGGCAGTTTGCGTCCGCTCCTCCGTGCCCGCGATCACCAGCGTGATCTCGCCCTTGGGCGGGTGTACCCGGTAATGCGCCAGCAGCTCCGCGGCCGACCCTCGGCGGAACTCCTCGAACTGCTTGGTCAACTCGCGCGCGACGCAGACCGCCCGCTCCGGCGCGTGGCGGGCGAGAACCTCCAAAGTGCGTTCCAGGCGGTGCGGGGACTCGAAGAAGATGCTCGTCTCCTCGCGCTCCAACGCACGGACCAGATCGCGCTCCCGGCCGCCGCTCTTGGGCGGCAGGAACCCGCCGTAAAAGAAACTTTCCGCCGATAACCCCGAGCCCACCAGCGCCGTCAACACCGCCGATGGTCCGGGGATCACCGTGTAGGGCAGCCCGGCTTCCACGCACGCGCGCACCAGCCGCGCCCCCGGGTCGGAAACGGACGGCAGCCCGGCGTCGGTGATGAGCGCCACCTGCGCGCCTTCCCGCAGCCGGGCGAGGAGTTCCTGGGTGCGGCGCGCCTCGTTGTGCTCGTGAAAGGAAACGAGCGGCTTGCGGATTTCGTAGCGTTCGAGCAGGCGCAAGGAATGCCGCGTGTCCTCGCAGGCGATCACGTCGGCCGCGCGCAGGGTTTCCAACGCGCGCAGGGTGATGTCCGCCAGGTTGCCGATAGGAGTGCCGACGAGGGAAAGCACGCGCGTTTCAGAACCCTTCGGCCACCGCGCTGACCAGACGCACCGCCAACTGTTCGGCCGCCAGCGGCAGCGCCTGCCGTTCGTCCTGCGTGGTGTCGTTGCCGACGAAAAAACTCGTCGTGCCGTTGGCCTGCCCGGAGTCGAGCACCTTGCTCGTCCTGGCATCCACCAACTGATAGCTGACCACCAGGCTCAGGTCGAACTCGGTCGTCAGCAGCACGTTGCCCGTCACGGAACGCGCGGGCGTGCGCGTGGACCGCTCGATGGTGCAGTTGAGGATCGCGTCGGCCGCGTCGCGCGAGGTCAGCTTGTACGTGCCATCCTGCTGGAACTGCCGCGCCACGGTGTCCGTCACCAAGCCTTCGACCTGCGGCAGCAGCGTGTTGTTGCGAAACACCGGGATGAAGAGCGTGTGCACGTTCTTCATGTACATCGGCTTGGCCTCGCCCAATTGGTAGCCGGCGCAGCCGGAGAACAGACCGAAAAACGCGGAGATCAGCAGGCAGGAGGCAGCGAGGCGAAGAAGCTTCCGGCCGGTCACCTTCTGGATGGCTGTCTGCTGCATGCTGCCCTTTGCATCCTGCATTTTTGCTACTGCGAGGGCAGCGACGGCTGATCGCCTTCCGGCACGCGCGTCGGGGTCGGCTCGGCTCGCGGCAGAGGGGCCGGAGCCGTGCCCGCGGACGCATCGGGCAACTCGGTGTTCGGCCCGGCGGGGGTCGTGCGCGTCGGCACGGGGTTCGACGGAGCCACCGGCGGCGGCGGCGGCGGAGTGGGCGCGCTGACGGGCGGCCCCACGTAATCGGGCCGCTTGGAGGTGTCGGTCTGCGCCGGCAACCGA
>CAXTMD010000398.1:0-2355 GCA_964245035.1 uncultured Chthoniobacterales bacterium | reverse complement strand
CGAGACCGTGAAAGTCACCACGGCAACGTCCATCCCGGCGCGGTTGGCGGCGGTCAGCGTGGGCTTGTCGGTGAAGTATTTCTCCCCGTACTTGGAGCGGATGGAATCCAGACGCGTCTTGGCCTTCTGGCTGTCGGGCGAGTTCGGCTGCTGCCGGATCACGTCGTTGTAGTACACGACCGCCGCCCGGAACTGCTTCTGCTTGTAGTAGTAGTCGGCGATCTTCAGCGAGCCGCCCGTCTGCACGTTGCCCAGGTTGGCGAGGTTTTCCTTCGCCTGGGCAGCCTTCTCATGGTTGGGGTAAGCGGCGAGGAAGTCCTCGAACGCCTCCCGCGCGTTCTGCGCCGCGCTGCGGTCGTAGGACCCCTGGCGCATGATCGTCAGGTACGAGAAGCCGATCTGGTAGAGGGCATCGGCCGCGATGGGGTCGGTCGGGTACTTGTCCACGCACTCCTGGTAGGCCGTGATGGCCGCCTTGTGGTCGCCGGCGAAGGCGAAGGACTGCCCGATGCCGAACTGCGCGACCGGCGCGTATTTGCTGTAGGGGGCGTTGCGCGTGATGACCGTGAACACGGACACCGCCCGCTGGCGCGTGGTCACCAGCGGCACGCCGAACAGCTTGGTGCGGATGCCGTCGAGGTAGAGCGTGCCGATGTGGTATTCGGCCTCGAGCGCGGCGTTGAAGTCGGTGCTGTGCGGATAATTGAGGATCAACCGCTCGTAGGCGTCGGAGGCGGCGGAGAGGTTCTGCTGCTTTTCGAGCAGGTAGCCGATCTTGTACGACGCGGCGGCGGCCACGGTGGACTTCGGGAACCGGCGCACGGTCTTTTTGTAACCGGAGAGCGCGGTGCTGATCTTGCCGTTTTTCTCGGCCTCCAGGGCGGCATCGAACTGTGACTGGGCGTCCTTCTGGTTGGGGATTTCCTCGCCGCCGGGCGGCACGTAGGAAGCTCCCTCGCCGGGCCGGATCACCAGCGGCGCGGGCATGCGATGAGGAAGCGCCACGCATCCAAGCACAAACGCCGCGACGAACAAGAGGGTTTTCTTCATGGCAGGGAATGGCAGGCTAGCGAAAAACGCCCGCAGGTCAAGCCGGGGGCCGGAGGTGATTGGCGGCCAGCAATTAGTGATCGGTGGAAAGTAGAAGAAACTGGTGGAAGGTCACCGGACGATCCGCCAGCCGCCGTCTACCGGCCAGCCTCGCCTTCCCCATGCCTACCGACCCCGCCGACCGCCTCAAACTCGGCACCTGCGCGTGGAACTTCGAGGACTGGCGCGACGTGTTCTATCCCGCCGGCCTCGCCTCCAACCAGGAACTCGCCTACTACGCGCGCTACCTGCCGGCGGTCGAGGTCGACGCGACGTTTTACCACATCCCCCGCCCCGACGTGGTCGCCGCCTGGGCCGAGCGCACCCCGGACGACTTCGTTTTCACCGCGAAGATGCCCAAGCTCATCACGCACGAGGCGCGGCTGCGCAACTGCCGGCGCGAACTCGACGCGTTTCTCAACAGCCTGCGCCCCCTGGGCGAAAAAC
Organism: uncultured Chthoniobacterales bacterium; assembly: GCA_964245035.1. Taxonomy (GTDB): domain Bacteria; phylum Verrucomicrobiota; class Verrucomicrobiia; order Chthoniobacterales; family SZAS-18; genus CAHJWO01. Next base: position 819 of record CAXTMD010000398.1, on the reverse strand, counting down.
TCGGCGCGGTGCTCCTCCAGTTCTCGCCCGGCTTCCGACCGGCGCACGACGAGGACGCGCTCGCGCAGTTTCTCGACTGGCTGCCAGCGGGCAGGATTTCCTTCGCGGTGGAGTTCCGGCACCCGGACTGGCACGCGCCGCGCATCGCCAAGCTGCTGACCGAGCACGGCGTCGCCTGTGCGTGGAACGACCTGACCTCCCTGGAAGCGCAGAACGAAGGGGCGTTCGGCTTCTTGCCGACGACGGCGGATTTTCTGTACGTGCGGCTGATGGGCGACCTGGAGACGAAGTTCCGCCCGGACGGCGAGCGGCGGTATCGCTACGGCAGCTTGTTGTGGGAGCGCGCGGGCGGGCTGGAATTTTGGGCGGACCGGCTCAAGAAGCATCTCGGTGATGCCCGGCGCATCTTCGTGCTGGTGAACAACCACTACGAGGGGTTCTCGCCGTTGACCTGCCAGCGGTTGGGCCGGCTGCTAGGGGTCGAGATCGAGTTGCCGAGTCTGGCGCAGCACGCGGCGCGACCCGGCGAGGCGCCACAGCAAAGGGATGAGCAGTTGGACCTGCTATGACGCTGCGTTCGTACTTTCACTGATTCTGCCTCGCGGAAAAAAGCTTTCCAGGCCGCGGGTGTCCCGGCAAAGAGGCGGGGTGTCTGATGCGCCGCTCCAACCATGATCCCTTTCGTTGCTCGCTCTCGCGTCAAGAGCGTGGTTGGTCTGGTGACCGGCCTGCTCTTCGCCGTGGGTGGAATCTGGATGCTGTTGTCGGGCGGCCGGTCCTACCTGGTCCAGAGCGACCGCCGCGCCCATGCCGGGCATG
>CAXTMD010000397.1:0-4456 GCA_964245035.1 uncultured Chthoniobacterales bacterium | reverse complement strand
TTCGCCAACCCGCGCTCCACGCCGGAACTCTCCTTCGCCGTGCGCCTGACCAACGCGCAGGCCGGCATCGTCATCACCGCCAGCCACAACCCGCCGCACGACTGCGGCTACAAGGTGTACTTCGACCAGGGCGCGCAGATCGTCGAGCCGCAGGCCAGCGGGATCATCGCGGAGGTTAACGCCGTGAAAAGCGAGGACTACGAACCGCTCCACGGCGCGGCGCGCGGCGAGATCATGACCCTGGGCGAGGAGATCGACGCCGCCTACCTCGAACGCCTGAAAACCCTCGTGCTCGACCCCGACATGCTGGCCGGCGCGGGAGCCAAGCTGAAGATCGTCTTCACGCCCATCCACGGCACGGGTGCCGTGCTGACCTGCCCGGCGCTGGAGGCGTTGAAGCTCGACTACGTCACCGTGCCCGAGCAAACCGTCATGGACGGTCGTTTCCCCACCGTGCAGTCGCCCAACCCGGAGAACGCCGAGGCGCTCACGCTCGGCATGAAGCTCGCCGACCAGGAAAACGCCGACCTCGTGCTCGCCACCGACCCCGACGCCGACCGCATGGGCGTGGCCGTGCGCGGCAAGGACGGCAAGCTCCAGCTCCTCACCGGCAACCAGATCGGCTCGCTGATGGCGGCCTACCGGCTGAAGACGCTCTTTGACCAGGGCGTGCTCAACGATGGCAACAAGGCGCGCGCGGTCATCATCAAAACGTTCGTGACCACCGACCTGCAAAAGGCGGTCGCCGACCACTACGGCGTGCGCTGCATCGAGACCCTGACCGGGTTCAAGTACATCGGCCAGAAGCTCGGCCAGTACGAGGCCGCGCTGCCTGCCCAAGCACGCGAGCACTACCGCCAGAAGCCCGAGAGCGAGACGCGCGCTCTGCGGCTGGCGGAGTCGAGTTTCTACGTGTTCGGCGGCGAGGAGAGCTACGGCTACAGCGGGGCGGACTTCGTGCGCGACAAGGACGCCAACGGCGCGTGCGTGATGTTCGCGGAGGTCGCCGCCTACGCCAAGTCCCGCGGCCTGACCTTGCCCGAACTGCTCGACGAGGTCTACGCCCAGCACGGCTTTTACCTGGAGAAACTCGGCACGCTGACCCTCGAAGGGGCGGACGGCGCGGCAAAAATCCAGAAGCTCCTGGCTTCCTACGACGCCAACCCGCCCAAGGAGATCAACGGCACCGCCGTTCGAGGGGTGAAGAACTTCGCTAAAGAGACGATCCGCGACGTGGAGGGTCAGGAAATCCCCAAGGAAAAGATGCTGATGTTCGAGTTGGAGGACGGCGGCCGGATCGCCGTGCGCGGCTCGGGCACGGAGCCGAAGATCAAGTATTACCTGTTCGCCAACCGGCAGCCGGAGGGCAAGGAACCGTTCACCCCGGAGCAACTGGCTGGGATCAAGTCCGCTGTCGCGCGTGCGCTCGATGAGGGGTGGAATTGGCTGCAAACCGACGCCAAGGCCCGGGTGTAATCGGCACGGCCAAAGCCCACGCTCCCCGCGAAATGCTTCCATCTATGAAATTGTTTGCCTCCCTTCTTTTTGTCGCCGCCTGCGCGGTCGCCACGCCGGTGTTCGCGCAGGCTGACCACACCGCCGAGGACTCCAATGCTATCAGCGGCATCCGGCGTCCCACGCCCGCGCCGAGTTCGGGTGCCAGCAACGTTTCCTCGAAGCCCACCGGGCCGATGACGGCCGTCCTCGCCAAGGATTCCAAGGGCAAGAACGAAACCTCAACCTTCACGCCTGCGGACAACGTGTACCTCGTTTGCGCAAACATCGTCGCGAAGAAGGGCGACAAGGTTGGGGTGGCTTGGTACGGTGGCAAGAAAGAGCGTAAAGTGTACAGCGCGGAGAATGTTGTTCCGGGCGAAGGTGCGGTCACCGAGTCTTTCAACCTAGCACCACCGAAGGGCGGTTCTCCGGCGGGAACCTACCGTGCTGAGCTTCTGCTGAACGGAAAGGTACTCAAAAATCTGAAGTTCACCGTGCAGTGATCCTCCGTGGCGGGTCCGAAAGCTGCTTTTTCACGACTCCATGAGTCGTGACATCAGTTTGAGCGGCGGAGACATCAGCGTCATCAAGGCACTCGGCATCAGCGGCGGCCAGATCACCGGCAAGACACTTCTGGAACGCGTCGGGCACATGGAAGCCGCCGAACTGCTGGAAACCTTAGACATGCTGATCATGCTCGATTACGTGCAGAGCGACGTGGAGCGGCTGCGCAGCGTGGACGACCTAAAAGAGGGCAAGTTCAACGTGAATGGGGCCATGCTGCGCGACGTTCGCGAGGCGATCACTCCGCAGAAAAAGGAGGTCAAGCCCACGCGCCAGCGGCGGGGTTGAGTCATGTCTTTGTCGGCTTGAGCGACGGGGTTGCCGGCAGGTCCATGGTCACTTCCAACCCGCCGGCCGGTCGGTTGTGCGCGACCACGGTGCCGCCGCAGGCTTCCACGCACAGCTTGACGATGCTCAGGCCCAGCCCGACTCCGCCCGTGTCGCGTGTTCGCGAGGGGTCCACACGGTAGAAGGCGTCGAAGATCTTCGGCAGTTCGTCCGGCGGCACCCCCGGACCTTGGTCGGCCACGGAGAGCGTCACATCCCCGGCGGCGCGGTCGGCGCGGATCGTGATCCACCCCGCCGCCCCCCCGTAGCAGACGGCGTTGCGCAGGAGGTTGCCCAGCGCGCGGACGACGAGTTCGGGATCCGCGTGGGCAGTCAACCCAGCGGGGATCTCCAGCCGGATGTCCGGCGGCGCGGCCGCGCCCGCACCACTGGTCTCGTGCCGGACGGCCGACTCCGCGGCGGCGCGGAGGTCCACCGCCTGGAGCCGCACGCCGCTGCCGCCCAGCGACGCGCGCGAGAACGCCAGGAGCTGGTCCACCAGCGCGGCGATCTGCGCCGCCTTCTCCATCGCGGTCTGCGCGTAGCGGCGTTGCGCGTCGTCGCCGGCGCGCTGTTCCATGATGCCGAGCGTCAACTGGAGCCGGGCCAGAGGGGCGCAGAGTTCGTGCGCCACGTCGCCGAGAAAACGCTTCTGGCCGTGCAGGAGCCCATCGAGGCGGGCGGCCATGCCGTTGATAGCGGCGGCGAGCACGCCGAGTTCGTCGCGGCGGCGGGTGGCCACGCGTGTGTCGAGGCGGCCGTCGGCGATGCGGCGGGCGGCGTCGGTCACCTGCGCGATGGCGCGCGTGACACCGCGTAAAAGCGGCAGCCAGAACAGCACCGAGAACACCACCGTGCCCAGCGCGAGGCGCACCCACGGCGTCGGGTCGATGACGAGCCCGCCCAGGTTGGCGTGCGGCGACTCGGCCACCACGTCGAGCCCGATGGGGCCGCCGGCTTGCGGGTTGTCCACCTGGGCGTTGAACAAGAGCCAGTAGCGCGTCGGTGAACTCGTGCGCACGAGCGCCTTCTGCGCGGGGCGGCGGGCGGCGGCGCGCGGCCACAGGCGCAGTTGCGAACGCACCTCGGCCGGCAACTCCTCTGCCGGTCCGAGCAGGTGGCGGCCGTCCTCGTCGTAGAGCGCGAGGCTGACGTGGTAGGCCGCGGCAAAGCGCTCGACGACATCCTCCCACTCGTCGGGCGGCTGGGTGTTGAGGTCGTCGACGAGCAGGTCGCGCGCGGCGTCGACGCGCTGGTGGATGCTGTTGGCGAACAGCCAGTCAAACGTGAAATGGTACTCCGCCCGGAACAGCCCCACGCACACGGCCACGAGCAGGCCGAGGTTCACGAAGAACCACAGCAGGATTTTCAGCGGCAGCGGCAGGCGGGAAAACACGGCGGGAACGCGTCACGGACGGTAGCGCAGGAACCGGCGCACGGCGCTCGGGATTTACTCACCGGCCGGCAGCGTGAAAAACGCCGTTGCCCGGGCGGTGCGGCCTGTGTAAGGAGCAGGGCATGGAAAGCGGTGACGCCCCGGAACCGGTGCAGGGATTGGACATCGTGGCGGTGCAGCGGTTCCAGCGGGCGTTTGCCGCCGCGCGCGAGTGGGAGCAGTTCCACACGCCGAAGAACCTGGCGATGGCGCTCGCCGGAGAAGCGGGCGAGCTGCTGGAAATCTTCCAGTGGCTCACGCCGGAACAGTCCGCCCGCATCACCGACACCGACAAAGGCAGGCAGGCGGTCGAGCACGAACTCGCCGACGTGCTCGCCTACGTGATCCGGCTGGCCGACGTGCTCGGGGTCGACCTCGTGGAGAGTCTCTGGAACAAGCTCCGGCTCAACGAGGAGAAATACCCGGTGGCGCTGGCCAAGGGGAACGCGCGGAAATACTCCGAGCTTTGAGTTGCCCGCCGCGTCAGCGGCGTTCGTTCCCAAGGTAGGGATGGCAACTGCGTTGCCTTCTCATGCCTTCCTCGCCCAGCGCAGCTTCGCGGAACCCGCCCGCGTGTTGTCCCGGCGCTCGCTCTCACTTGGCCGGACCACCTCGTCGGCAACCTCGGCGTAC
>CAXTMD010000396.1:0-4471 GCA_964245035.1 uncultured Chthoniobacterales bacterium | reverse complement strand
GCGTCGTACTTGGCGGCGTCGGCCAGGACGGCGAGCTTGGAGGAAAGGTCCATAAATCCGGGTTCAAACTACCACGGGTAGTGGTCCGCGGCTTGAGGCAATTTGTGAAGCCGAGTTGATTACGCTCGGATTCATTAGAATCGGCCGCCATCAAATGGTCCGGCGAAAGAGTTGCTTGCGCCAAGCAGTGCGCGCTACCCCGCTTCTCCGAAACTTGAGAAGGCCCGTCTGGACGGTCATGGGCGAAAGCGGTCGGCATTCGCAGTCTCAAAGTCACGCGCCCGACGCGTCGAGGCAGGCTCTAAAGCTGCTGTGAGATGGAAGGTCATGCTGACTCCCATCCCCTCCAACGAAGCGGCCCGACTGGAAGCGCTGGCGCGCTACCGCGTGCTCGACACTCCCGCGGAGGCCAGTTTTGATCGGATCACCGCCCTGGCGTCCCGTCTCTTCGAGGTTCCCATCGCGTTGGTCACCCTGCTCGACCAGGACCGGGTGTGGTTCAAATCCTGTTTCGGCGTGGAAGCGGCCAGCGTGGAACGCGACGAGGCCTTTTGCGCGTACACGATCCTCCAGGAGGACATCTTCGTGGTGCCCGACGCGGCGCAGGACAGCCGCTTTGCCCGCAGCCCCGTGGTGGTCAGCGCACCCTTCGCGCGCTTTTACGCCGGTGCGCCGCTCGTCACGGCGGACGGCTTCCGGCTGGGAACGCTCTGCTTGCTCGACCGGGTGCCGCGCACCTTCGACGACACACAGGCAGCCACCTTGCGCGACCTCGCCGCCATGGTGGTCGAGGTGCTCGAAGCACGCCGCACCGCTGGCCTCATGGCCGGAGAGATCGCCGAGCGCCGGAGTGCCGAGGCCCGCAAGAACGCCGTGCTCGACGCCGCCTTGGACGGGATCATCACCATCAACCACGAGGGCCGGGTCATCGAACTCAACCACGCGGCCGAGACGATGTTCGGCTACCCGGCCGAGCAGGCCGTGGGGCAGGAACTGGCCGAGCTGATCATCCCGCCAGCCTACCGTGCCGCGCACCGCCGCGGCATGGCGCACTTCCTGGCCACCGGCGAAGGGCCGGTCTTGAACAAACGCTTGGAGCTTTCGGCCGTGCGCGCCGACGGCAGCGAGTTCCCCATCGAACTGGCGATCACCCGGATCGCTGCGGATGGCCCTCCGGTGTTCACCGGCCACATCCGCGACATTTCCGCCCGCCGCGCCATCGAGAACCGCCTGCGGATGCTGGAAAGCTCGGTCGAGCACGCGAACGACGCCATCGTCATCACCGAAGCGGAACCCGTTGGGGAACCCGGGCCGCGGATCATCTACGTCAACCAGGCGTTCACCAGTACCACTGGCTTCACGTTGGAAGAAGTGCTCGGCAAGACTCCCCGCATCCTCCAGGGGCCGGACACCAGCCAGGAGGCGAAAGCCACCATCCGCCATGGGCTCAAGCGTTGGAAGCCGGTACGGGTGGAACTGCTCAACTACCGCAAAGACGGCAGTGAGTTCTGGGTGGAGTTGAACATCGTGCCGGTGGCCGACGAAAAAGGCTGGTACACGCACTGGGTCAGCGTGCAGCGCGACATCACCGCCCGTAAGCAAACCGAGAGCGTGCTGGTACGAGCCAAGCAGGATGCCGAGGAGGCGCAGGCGGAGGCGGAACGCGCCAATCTGGCCAAGAGCGAGTTCCTGTCCCGCATGAGCCATGAGTTGCGCACTCCCCTCAACGCCATCCTGGGCTTCGGGCAGTTGCTGGAGATGGAAGCGCAAAGCGACCGGCAGCGCGAGAGGCTCTCGCACATCCTCAAAGGCGGCCAGCACCTGCTCGACCTGATCAACGAGGTGCTCGACATCGCGCGCATCGAGAGCGGCAAGATGGAGTTGACGCTCGAAGCAATCCCGGTGGCGGAAGTTCTCCGCGACGTGGCGGCGTTGATCCGTCCCCTGGCCGACCAGCGCAACATCCGCCTGGGCCGCTGCGCGGGCGCGGCGTGCGAAGGTAACGTCTGGGCGGACCGGCAGCGCCTGAGCCAGGTGGTGCTCAACCTCCTTTCCAACGCGGTGAAGTACAACCGTCCCGGCGGGTCGGTCAGCCTCATCTGCGACCCGGGCGCGCAGCCGGGACAGTTGCGGTTGGCCATCGGCGACACGGGCCCGGGCATTGCTCCTGAGAACCTGCCGAAGCTCTTCACGCCTTTCGAGCGCCTGGGAGCGGAGCAAAGCAACGTGGAAGGAACCGGCATCGGGCTGGCGCTCTGCAAAGGGCTCGTCGAAGCGATGGGCGGCCGCATCGGCGTGGAGAGTGTTGTGGGCCAGGGCAGCACGTTTTATGTGGAACTTGCCAGCAGCACCGCCGCCTCCCACACCGCTGAGATGGCACCGGTGGAGACATCGGCTTACTCGGACGTCGGCCGCCACACCATCCTTTGCATCGAGGATAACCTCGCCAACTTTGCCTTGATCGAGCAAGCCCTGGAAGCCATGCGACCGGACGTTCATCTGCTTGGCGCGATGCAGGGCCAACTCGGCATGGACATGGCCCGGGAGCACCGACCGGATCTGATCCTGCTCGATCTTCAGCTGCCGGACGTGTCCGGCGACAAGGTGTTGCGCCAGCTGCAAGCCGAGGCGGCGACCCGGGACATCCCGGTCATCATGATCAGCGCGGATGCCACGAAGGGGCAAGTGCAACGCTTGTTGGACCTCGGGGCGCGCAGCTATCTGACCAAACCGATCAACATCCGGATGTTTCTGCGGACGATCGACGACGCGTTGGCCGAGAGAAGCGCCGTTTTACTTGGCTCCAACTCAGACTTGTAAGCCAACTGTTGACGGGACCGCACGTTGTGGATCGACCGTTCGCGAGCCGGAAGGGACAGCTTTTGCGGTTGAAGGAGCCGGTGGCTTCAGGGCCAAAGCTCGTGACGTGCCGTCAAGCTCCGACGGTTTCGCAGGGAAGATGGGATCGTCCGCAGGGCACGAGCGGATACCGATGAGACTGCTTCCGTTGAGATGGCGAGAAACCGGAAGATGTCGGCGATCCCGAAGCAGAGTAGGATGCCGCTTGGTTTTATGCCCCTCGTGTCATTCGAGAAGATTCCGGTCGAGCCACCCACGCCATGAGGATCAAAGCAGGGTTGAAGTTCCGTCTGGAGGCGGATGTCGAGGATTACAAACAGCTGCTGCGCGACGGCTGGGCTGGCAGCATGGACGGGCTGGTCGAACAGATTGAAGGCGACACCGTCTTTGTGCGCCTGGTGGACGGCCAGGCCTGGCGCTTTTCGTCGAAGAACTTTGAGGAAGTCACCACGCCTCACGACTGGGAAGGCGAGATCATGTGGGATTGATTTCTCCCGTCCGGAATGACGCGGTGCGCCGGAGACCACCGTCTTTAAGATGGATTAAGGGAAGCAACCGGAGCACCGTTCACTGCGCACGTCCGGTCAGTTGGTCTGCCAAGTCTTCGGCGTAGCAAGCCGAGTCCGGGAGGCTTGTTGACCGGGCCCGCTTGGCTCCACACGGGTTAAGGTTGCGTCACGCTCAGGCGGATGAACTCGCGGCTGCCATTCAACGGCACGCCTACTTGCGTGATCGGATCCCCGGTCACGGGATCATTGCCGCTGGCAAGAATGGCAGGATTTGCCGTGGTCGTCCACGTCACCAGGTCCGGGGAAGTTTGCACGTTGACCGAAACTCCGGTCAACAGGGCATACCGGCGGTAGGTGAGGGTCAGGTAGCGCGTCCCGTTGCTTCTCACGGTCCCGACGGTCGGCAGCGCGGCGCGGTCAGCCGCAGTCATCAGCCGCGCCGGGTCGATGTTGCAGACGTACTTGAGCAGATTGGACACGCCGTCCCCCTGCGGGGCGGCAACGGGACCGCTGACAGTGGGATCAGCTTGCTGCCCAGCGCTGAAATACTGCGCTTCCCATGCGGCGTAACTTTCGGTTCCGGGAATGAGGGTGACGCTCGTGAACCCGCACGAATTGTCTCCGTAGTCCTGGTTCGAGGTGTACTGGCCTTCCACGATCAGGCCGTGCTGCCCTGCCGCGAGGTAAACGTTGGCGACCACCACGTTGGCAGCAGCGTTGGACACTGGCACGGCGACGGGGCCGCCGCCGACCGTCTGGCCATCCACGAGCACGCGCACGAAATGGTTCGCAGCCGTGGAGTTGATCATCAAGCTGATCTGGTACTCCCCGGCGGCGGGGATCAGGGGCACGAAGCCGATGACGCCGTTGTCGGCCAAACCGTTGTTGTAGTTGTTGTCCGAGAAAAGCTGGCTGCCGTAAGCAAGCGCGGTGGGCGTGGTGGCCGACACCGGGTTGCCGTAGGTCACCGCCGGAGCCTGCGCGGAGTCGATGGCGGTGACCGCTGAAAAAAGCGGCGTGGTGAGATCGAAAATCCGGTCGGTCAGGCTCCAAATGTAGGTCGGTGCCCAGCTCGATGACGTGTAGAAGATGTTCAGGTCGCC
>CAXTMD010000395.1:0-4484 GCA_964245035.1 uncultured Chthoniobacterales bacterium | reverse complement strand
GGCCCACCCCGCGCTGCCCGCCGGAGCGCAGGCCGACGGCGAACCCGGTTCCGCCTTCCTGCCGCCGGCCGCGCCGACGTTCTCGGGCTTCGTGTTCAAGATCCAGGCCAACATGGACCCGCGCCACCGTGACCGCATTGCCTTCGTACGGGTATGCTCGGGGAAGTTCGAGCGCGACATGACCGTCACCCACCTGCGCACCGGCAAGAAGGTGCGGCTGTCCTCCCCGCAGAAACTCTTCGCCCAGGAGCGCGAGATCGTGGACGAGGCGTTTCCCGGTGACATTGTCGGGTTGGTCGGCCACGACGCGTTCGGTATCGGCGACACGCTCAGCGACCAGGACGAATTCATCTACGACGAGATCCCTCGTTTCGCGCCGGAGTGCTTCGCCTACCTGCGCAACCCGCAAACGGCCAAGTACAAGCAGTTCCGCCAGGGGTTGGACCAACTCTTGCAGGAAGGTGTCATCCAGGTTTTCCACCTGCGCGATGCCGTGATCAAAGTCCCCCTGCTGGCCGCGGTCGGTCCGCTCCAGTTCGAGGTCGTGCAGTACCGGCTGCAGAGCGAGTATGGAGCCGAAAGCCGCCTGGAAACGGCCGCTTGGGACCGGGTGCGCTGGCTTGAACCCGGGTTGGATGCGGACACGGTTGCCGGGCTGAAACTGCCCACCGGCGCGGCGGTGGCCGAGGACACCGACGGGCAGCCCGTGGTGCTGTTCCCCAGCGAGTGGTCGGTGCGGTACTTCACTGAGCGCAACCCCGACGCGGCCCTCCACGCGACGCCAGCCAAAGGTTCGTCCAGAAACGAAACGAGGGAGCCCGCCGGAAAAGGATGAACGTTTTGGGGGCGAGATGGCTCTCACCGACATTCCGCAGTCTGGGCTTGTCTTGTCCGCGTTTGTTCGCCAGGCTCGGCCCCGCCATGACCCACTGTCCCTTCCGCTTCTGCACGCTCGCGCTGTGGCTCGCCGCCGCGGTGGTGTGCCTGTCGCCTGCTCCCGCGCAGGCCGACACGTGGAACGTCGTCAAGTACGACAACCGGGACTACCTGACGATGCAGAACGTGGCGGACTTCTACCGCCTGCGCCTCTCGCAGGAAGGCCACGCGCTGACGCTGTCCTCGCCCGGTTGCACGATCCAGGGCAGCGTCGGCTCCAAGGAACTGATCATCAACGGGGTCAAGTTCATCATGAGCAGCGACCTTGTCGACTCCGGCGGCAGCGTCCTGCTTTCGCGCCTGGATCTGACCAAGCTCGTCGAGCCCGTCCTGCGCCCGAACCGCATCCGCGGCACGTCGGCGATCCGCACGGTGATCATCGACCCTGGCCACGGCGGCTACGACCACGGCGCGACGAGCGTTTACGGCAACGAAAAGGACTTCGCGCTCGACGTGGGGCTGCGGCTGCGTGACCTGCTGACCAAGCGCGGCTTGCGCGTGGAGATGACCCGCAAGGACGACACGTTTATCCCGCTTCAGGACCGCGCGGCGTTCGCCAACCAGTTCCGTGACGGCATCTTCGTGTGCATCCACTTCAACGCCGGCAGCGAGTCGGCGACCGGCATCGAAACCTACACGCTGGCCCCGCGCTTCGTGCCTTCCACGGGGGATGACAGCCCATCGGCGTCGTACCTCGTGCCTTGCGCCGGCAACGTGGAGGACCCCGAGAACATGGCCCTCGCCACGGCCATGCACGCTTCGCTGCTCAACCGTTTGCCGATGTACGACCGCGGGATCAAGCGGGCGCGGTTTTGCGTGCTGCGCCTGTGCACGATCCCGGGCGTGCTGATCGAGGGCGGCTTCGTGAGCAACCCCTCCGAGGCATCGCGCATCGCCCAGCCGGCCTACCGGCAGGCGGAAGCCGAAGCCATCGCGCTGGCCATCCAGAACTATCAAAGCGCCACGAACGTCACCGGTCCGCCGCCGATGCTCGTCAACGGCAACACCCCGGGCGACCATCCGTCGTTGAGCATCACCCCCGGCCAGGTGCAAACGAACGGGTCCATTTCTACCATCGGCGCGACGGTGCCGCTTGATCAGGTCGTCAACCGGGTGCGCGCCATGCAGGAGCAGCAGGCGGCGCAAGCGGCGGCGCAGGGAACGCCGTCGGCCAGCAACGGGCCGACCGTCGTGGTTCCGCACGGAAACGGCAACTAGTCACAAACGGCGGTGGACTTGGAAGCAGCACGGCCGCGGCCCATCGGCGTTTTTGATTCCGGCGTCGGCGGGTTGACCGTGGTCAACGCTTTGCGCCGGCTGCTCCCGTCGGAGGAAATTTTCTATCTCGGCGACAACGCCCGCATCCCCTACGGCAACAAGGGGGCGGCGACGGTGGAACGCTACAGCTTTGAACTCACCGGCCTGCTGTTGGCCGAGGGGGCCAAAGCCATCGTCGTGGCGTGCAACACGGCGACGGCGCTGGCGGTCCCTCGCCTGCAGGACGCGCTGAAGGTCCCGGTGCTCGGCGTGATCGCTCCCGGGGCTGCCGCGGCGGTGGCGGCGACGCGCAACGGCCGGGTCGGTGTGATCGGCACCCATGCGACGATCAACAGCGGAGCCTACGAGCGCGCGTTGCGCAAGCTCTCGCCGAAGCTGGAGATCCACGCCGCCGCGTGCCCGTTGTTCGTGCCGTTGATCGAGGAGGGCATGCTCGACGATCCGCTGACGGACCAGCACATCGCCCGCGATCTGCGGCCGTTGTTGGACGCCGGGATTGACACGCTGATCCTCGGCTGCACGCACTATCCGCTGTTGAAGGAAGCCATCGCGCGGCAGGTAGGTTCGGACGTGCGGCTGGTGGACTCGGCGGACAACTGCGCGCTGGCGGTGCGCGACCTGTTGGAAGGGGCTGGACTCGCCGCGCCGTCTTCGCACGCGGGCGCGCTCCAGGTGGCGCTCACCGACGCCAGCGACCGCTTCCTGCCGGTGGTCGAACGTGCCCTGGGATTGCGCGTCGGCGACGTGGGTTTACGGCGAGTCCAAGGCGTCGCCTTAGCCTTGTAGGGCACGCGCTCCGCCTGCCGCGTGACGGGACGTAAGTTTAAAAACAGACGCAAACAGCGAGGCGTGCAGTAGACAACTGACTTCCCGTAACGCGGCAGGCGGGGCGCCTGCCCTACAATTCAATCATGCGCCGAGCTGAAACAACCGCTCGCGCAACTGCTCCAACCAACGTGAAAGGTACGCGAAACGTTGGTAAAACTCATGCAAGGTTGCGGCCGCGCTTGGCGGACGAGCATCCAACCACTGGGCGTCAAAGGTTTGCAGTTCGGCCGTTGCGCTGGCCTGGAGCGCACCGAGTCGTTCGAGAGTCGCTTCGACTTGCTCACGCGCGGCAAACTCTTCCCGTGCCAGCAGCGCCTTCGCCAGCACGGAAGTCGCGGCGGCCTTCTTCGCTAACACGGCATCGGCCTCCCGCAGGAGCCCGTGCACAGCGACAAAAAGGTCGGCCAGCCCCGCCGGAACGCCGGAGGGACCGGATAGCTTGACCTCAGGATATTCGAGTTCGAGGAGGTGACGCAGCCGCAGCTTGGGGTCGCGCAGGGTTGCCTGCGCCTGGTTGAGCCGGGCAAAATCCCCCCCACCGTCGGTTTGCTGGTCGGGATGTTCCGTGCGGCTGAGACGGTGGAACGTTTCCTTAATTCCCACCGGGTCGAGCCACGGCCGGCGCTGCTCGCCGAACAGCGCGAAAAAGTCGTCCGTCACGCGGAGAAACTCTCCCCGCACGAACAATGCGCCACGGCGTTGGGGTTCGTCACCTTGAAGCCGCCCTTCTGCAAGTCGTCGCTGTAGTCGAGCAGCGAACCGCTGACGAACAGCGCGCTCTTGGGGTCCACCACGACGCGCACCTGCGCGCTCTCCACCATGATGTCGCGGTTCGCCGGCCCATCCACGAGGTCCATCTTGTACTGCAACCCCGAACACCCCCCGCCGATCACCGCGACGCGCAACGCGCCCTGCGGCCGACCCTGACGCTCCAGAAGCGAACGCAGTTTCTTACTGGCGGGATCGGTGACCTTCACCAAGCGTTCGTTGCCAACCTTGTACTTGATCTCGCCGGTGGGCGCGGGTGGGTTGGCGACGTTCATGGAAGCAGCGGCAAATTAACACAGGCCGGCCCGGGCGTCCATCTCAGCCGCAGAGCGCCTCGGCGGCTTCGGTGGCCTCCCGTTCCATCGCGGCGAAAAGATAGCCGTCGGTCAAACACTCGTGGAGGTACTGGCGCAGGAACGGGCAGACCCCACCGAGCCGTTCGTATTGGCGGGTGTGGGCGAGTTCGTGGGCGAGCAGCCGCCGGTCCCGCTCGAACGGCACGCGCAGAAAGATGCCGTAGCGGGCAGACAGGCCGACCGTTTCCTGCGAGAGCGTGCCCGTCCACAGTCCGAGTGTACGCACGAGGCGGTTGTGCGGCAGCGGCAGGCGCGGCAACGCGAGCAGGCGCACGCGCTCCGGGTGGGCGACGCCGAGCGCGCGGGCGTCGGCGAGCC
>CAXTMD010000394.1:0-4505 GCA_964245035.1 uncultured Chthoniobacterales bacterium | reverse complement strand
GAAGTAGATTGAACCCATGGCCCACACCGACATCGTTTCCCAGTTCGCCGAGACCGACGACCTGCGTATCGCCTACGAGACCCGCGGCCCGGCGGACGGCCCGCCGGGGCTGCTGCTGCCCGGCGGGCCGGCCGCCCGGCGCACGTGGGGTGCCATCGCGCCGCCGCTCGCCGCCGCCGGGTTCCGCACGATTGCGCCCTCGCTGCGCGGCTTCGGGTTGACCCGCTTCAAGGAAGCCTCTGCCCCGCGCACGGCCGGACCGACGGTGCTGGCCAGCGACCTCGTGCAGTTCATGGATGCGCTGGGCATCGGCGAGGCGACGGTGGTCGGGCACGACTGGGGCGGGCGCACCGCCTACGTGCTCGCGGCGCTCTGGCCGGAAAAAGTCGAGCGCCTGGTCGCGCTGTCCGTCAACTACCAGACCGGCGTGCCCGACGGCGCGAGCCTGGAACCCGACCAGCTGCGCGCCTACTGGTACCAGTGGTTCTTCGGGTCCGAGCGCGCCCGCGAGGCCCTGGAAAGCGACCGCCGCAAGGTGTGCCGCTTCCTCTGGCAAACCTGGGCGCCGTCGCTGAAGTTCACCGAGGAAGAGTTCGCCCTCACGGCGGCCTCGTGGGACAACCCGGACTGGGTGGACGTGACGCTGCACTCCTACCGCGTCCGCTGGGGCAACGCGCCGAAGGACCCACGCTTCGCCGCGCTGGACAAACGCCTGGAAGCCCACCCCAAGATCCCCGTGCCGACGATCCTGCTGCACGGCGAGGAGGACGGCGCGACCTTGGTGTCCGCGACCGAAAAACAAGCCGCGTCGTTCGCGGCCGACTACCGCCGCGAAGTGTTGCCGGGGGTGGGGCACTTCATCCCGCGCGAACGGCCGGAAGCCGTGCTTGCCGCCCTCTCGGACGAGCGTTAGAGCACTCTCCGACCACCTGGGAGGTCGGAAATACGGCAGGAGTTTTTGTCCCTTCCCCCGGTTCGGGGTGCGCTGGCGGCCGACAGGCCCGGTGCCAGCAGGCTCCCCAAACAACGGTCAGGGTTCGCTGAGACTCTGTTCGGGCCGGTGGTAGTCGTCCAGTTTCGACGGCAGGTTGCCGTCCGCCATCGGCCAGTGGAACCACACCCGGAAGGTCGAGCCGTCGAGGAGCGCGCCGACGTAGCGCTCGCGCAACGCCTCGCCGCGGTTGCGCAACCCGAACGCCTTGGCCACAAAGTCGACCACCACCGTCAGCCCGAACCCCGAGCCGGTCGAGGACACCGCCGGTTCGAACAGCGCGGACAAGTTTTCACCGGACTGGGCCGCGGCTCGCAGCCGGGCGGCGTCGGCGTCGCTGACCGCGTTGGAAAGCACGAAGCGCAGGCAGTCGCTGGCCGTCGGCGGCGGGGGCACGGGGAAGATCACCATCTCCAGGGACTCGTCGGCGGCGTAGCGGCCCGCGTTGGCGGCCAGGTTGTAGAAGATGCGGTCGATGGCGGCGCTCTCCAGGCAGCACTCCGTCAGCGGTCCCTCGTAGCGGCAGTCGATTCTCAGGTGGATGGATCGCTCGCTCCACTGCGGACCGACCACGCTCTCGTGCCACTTGTCGAGCATGAGCTGCATGGCATGAGCCTTGGGCTTGCGGTCGGCGTTGCGGCGCTCCTCGTCCAGGCCCACGACGGCGTTGCGCATGATCTTGAGGTGGTCGCGCGCCTGCACGAAGAGCACGTTGAGCCCTTCCGGCGTCGTGCGCAGGTAGCCGAGCAGTTGCAGGCGGCCGAGCAGCGGGCTGAGCGCGCCGCCGCGCACGTCGTGCATGGCCTTGGCCAGGGTTTCGCTCGGGCTCTGCTCGTGGGTGTTGTACCCGAGTTCGCGCACCTCCTCGATGATCTTGTCCAGGTCGTAGCGGTCGATCCAGGCCTGGACGCCCTCCCACTTCTGCGCGTCGGTCGTGGCGGTGTCGGCGATGGTGTAGAGCAGTTCGCTCAGCTGCTGGTAGAGACCGCGCAGGAGCGTCTGGTCGCGGGCGGCCAGTTCGTCCAAGCTCACGCACAGATCGTCGCCGCCGTAGCGCATCTGGCGGTAATTCCGCAGCCGCAGCGGTGCCAGCGACAGCAACGCTTCGAGCAAATCGGTTTTAGGAGGCGCGGGATTCACCGGCATCGTGTACAAAAGGCGCATATGACGAAATGGCCAGATTATCAATCGTCCATTTGCTGAAGCCGGACGTTTGTTTTTTCCGAAGGCGTGGGTCAGGGCAAACATTACAGGCGGAAGCAAGAAAAAGTATTCCGACCCGCTTTCGGTACAAAGCAAGCGTGCCAACCAGGCGAATCAGCCGCAACCTTGCCAAACCCCACCCCTCGCGTGAACGGCTCCGAACCACCTTCGCCGGACGGCTCCACGTCCCGGCGCAAGCCCCGGCTCCTGCTGGTGGAAGACGAGCCGTCCCTGCGGCAGTTGCTCGTCGAGATGCTGCGCGACGAATACGAACTGACGGTGGCCCCCGACGGTGAGCGGGCGTGGGAGCTGGCTCGACAGGGAGCGTCCCCCGATCTGGTGCTCTCGGACGTCGAGATGCCGGGGCTGAGCGGCATCGAATTGACGCGCCGCCTGCGTGCGCAGGAGGGGACGGCCGCCGTGCCGATCTTGCTCTTCAGCGCCAACAACCGGCTGCCGACGTTGCTCGAAGGCCTGGAAGTCGGCGCGGACGACTTTTTGCTCAAACCCTTCCGGCCCGTGGAGCTGCTCGCCCGGCTGCGCAGCCGGCACCGGCTCTGCGAGATGCGCCGGGAGATCCTGACGCGCACCGTGCAAAGTGGGTGGAGGGACGGGGAAGAAGACCGGGACGCCGCGGATTTTTACGATTACCACCAGCCGAGAGAACTTTTTTAGCGAACAAATTTTTGCGTGGGCTGCCATGGTGGCATCACCGCTGGTCCCGTTGCCCTTGCGCATTCCATCCTCCGTGGAGCCGGAACAAGCCCCTTGCCGCCGTGTGGGTTTGGGCGTAAGATGATTTCGTCAGCGCACGCAGTGGTAAGGAGTCCGTCCGCCTTTTTTCCGAACGTCTGCTGTTTGTCTTCACCTGAGCGCGCCGCGGTGCGCGCGGGGAGGAATCTTCGGGAGGGCGGGCAGGATTCCGAGTTGCTGCGAACCGGACAAGCACGCAAAACTCAGGGCGGTTAGCTCAGTGGTAGAGCGGCTCGTTTACACCGAGGTGGGGTATTTTCGCTCCATCTAGTCTTAAGTGATCTTACGTGCTCTTAAGGCGGTGGCACTCACCCATTGAAGTTTGAATGATATTCCCCAAGTGCTCCCTTGTACCCTCAAGTTTTGGCACGGTCGGACAAAAAGTCGGATAAAGCCGCGGCAATCCGTCCCGCGACGAAACAGGCCGTGTCCGGCCAGGGACGTGCCTCCTCAAACGCCGCCGGCCGCTAGGCTCAGGATCTCGGCGTCAGGGAGTTGCTCGGCCCGTACGAGCGAGCGTTCGGCGGCGAGGCTTTCCACCTGACCCTCGCGCACCAGAAAAAATTGTCCCGCCTCCAGACCGGGCAGCTTGGCGGCGATGTCCGTCTTGGCCTCGCGCAGCATCGGGCGCATCTTGGCAAGCGCCGTGTCTTCCTTGACCCGGCCCACAAACCAATTTCGTACGTTCTCACGGCACTTGTAATCGAAGTCCCCTGGGCTCTGACTGGACAACAGTACGCCCAAGCCCGCCGAACGCCAACGGCGCAGGGCATTTTCCATCGGCTCCTTGGTGACGGGCTTGCCGACGGCGGGCAGGTACAGGTCGGCCTCGTCGAAGAGCACGACACCCTGCAACTCCGCGCTTGGCCGCTTGGCGGCGAACCGGCCGACCTCCAGCAAAAACTGCGCGGTCCAGAACAGCGCGGCCGATGTATCGTCGAAAAACTTTGTGCTGATGATGCTCAGGCGCGTCTTGCCGGGGGGCGCGGGATCGTCCCCGCCCACGCCGAAGAGCCGCTCGGCCTGCACTCGCTCGTCGCTGGGGGCGAGGAGGTGACCCTTGACCACCTGGAAGGTCGCCAGATCCTGAAGGCCTGGGCTCCAGGTGGCCGATGGCGTTGACGAGGCTGTCGTCCTCGCTGGCGATGAAATCGACTAGGCGCGGCACGGTCAGCTCGGCGTCGGGTTCGAGTTCGGCGAGGGTTTCGATGGCGCGGGAGAGCACAGCCAGGCGCGGAGCGGTGGCAGCCGTGCGGTAGTTCATCATGGCACCGAGCGAGGCGGCGGCGGCACGGGCGGCGGCCTCGCGTTCGGGGCCGGGCAAGGCACCCGCGCCACGCGGCAGCAAGGAAATCCCCAGCGGACGGCCGCCGGACGCGCCGGGCGTGTAGAGGCGCACGTCGAGCCGGGAGCGGAGTAATTCGCGGCGGGCGGTGGTGGCGGGATCGTCACCGGGCGCGGGCTGCCAGCTTTCGGGCCGGGCGTAGCAGGCGAGGTCGCCCTTGCGGTCGAGCAGCACGGCGGGAACCCCGCGCAGCAGAAGTCCCTCGACGAGCGC
>CAXTMD010000393.1:3518-4559 GCA_964245035.1 uncultured Chthoniobacterales bacterium | reverse complement strand
GGCAGGCGACAAAAGACCACGCAACCTTTTGTCCCGGTTTGCGGAGAAGGGGATAGAGCCACCCGGCTTTTATCCTATGAAACCAGCCAAGCGTCGTTTGATCGTTGACCTGCCCTTCGCCAACCTCCGTCCCGCGCTGTTCGGGGCCGTGGCGCTCTTGTCCTACCGTGCTCTGTCGGTGCCGGCCAGCGCCCAGGAACCCGTCGTGCCCGCCCCGACGATGGAGGTGATGGATGTTCCTCTTTCCGACGAGGGCAAGCCCCTGCTGGCGGGCACGGTGCTCGTCGCGGCCGCGCTGGTCGGCATGGAGCGGTTTTGTTCCTGGCGGCTGGGTGCCCGTCGGCATCAGGCGAACGGGCAAGTGCCGGAGTTGGCGGAATGCCTGCCGCCGGTCCTCGCGCCTGCGCCGGAGCTATAACAGGCGCAGCAGCGTCTTGCCGGCCGGGCGGACGACCTGCCCGATGACCGCCGCGCAGGAGGTGCGTTGTTCCCTCAACACGGCGAGCGTCGCTTCCAGTCGCCGCGGCGGCACGCACAGCAGCAAACCGCCGCTGGTCTGCGCGTCGGCGAGGATCGCCAGGGTTGCCGCGGAGACCTCCTTGCCGTGGCGCAACGCCGGCCGGGCGGTCGCGAGGTTTTGCCGGCTGCCGCCGGGCACGCACCCGCGCGCGGCCAAGTCTCGGACCTCCCGGCTGATGACCGGCACGGCCGCCGGATCGATCTCCGCCGCGACGCCGCTGGCCCGGCACAGCGACGCCAGGTGGCCGAGCAGCCCGAAGCCCGTCACGTCGGTCGCCGCGCGGACCAGCCGCGCCTCGGCCAGGTCGGCCCCGACGCGGTTGAGCCGGGCCATCAACGCGACGATTTTCTTCGCCAGCACGGGCGTCGCCAGCCCGCGCTTGATGGCCGTGGTGGCGATGCCGGTGCCCAGCGGCTTGGTGAGCACGAGTCGGTCGCCGGGTCGGGGGGCGGCGGGGGTGGCCCCCCCCCCCCCGGCGCCCACCCCCCCCCCCCACACCCCCAACACCCGGTGGGCGGTGG
>CAXTMD010000393.1:0-3508 GCA_964245035.1 uncultured Chthoniobacterales bacterium | reverse complement strand
GGCCCGTCACCGACAGCCCAAAGAGCGGTTCGGAGTTGCGGATCGTGTGTCCGCCGACCAGCGCGCAGCCCGCCTCGCGCACTTTGCTGGCCCCGCCGCGGAGGATTTGCGCGATGACCTCGGGCGGCACGGTGTCGTCCGGCACGCCGAGCAGGTTGAGCGCGGTCAATGGCCGGCCACCCATCGCGTACACGTCCGAGAGCGCGTTGGCGGCGGCGACCTGGCCGAACGCGTACGGGTCATCCACGACCGGCGTGAAGAAATCCACCGTCTGCACGAGCGCGCGCCCGGGGCCGAGACGATAGACGCCCGCGTCGTCGAGGGTGTCGGCCCCGACGAGGAGATTCGGGTCGCGCGGGGAAGCGCGCCGGGAAAGCTGGCGCAGGACCTGCGCCAGGGCGGATTGGCCGAGCTTGGACGCTCACCCGCCGCTGGAAGCGAGCGAGGTCAGCTTGAGCGGCAGAGATTTCTTGGACGTGGAGGCAGGCATCAATGGCGATGTACGCCCTGCGCGCCGCGAGCGAAAGGCCCACCGTCCAACCACGCTAAATTTTTTGTATTGCTTTGTTGAACTCGCCGAGGCCGTTGCCTACAATCCGGACCTTCGGCGGGCTGCACCCCCGTGGATTCCCCGATAAATCATCCCCTGACCATGCCTTTCCCCTTCCTCTCCCGTCCGTCCCCGCGTTCCTGCGGTGCCGTCCTCGCGGCCGGCGCGCTGCTGGCCGCCGGCGGCATTTCGACTGCCCACGCCGGATCGTTCTCGCTGAGTGACCAGAGCCCCAGCGCCGTCGGTTTGTCCTTCGCCGGCAGCGCCGCGATGGCCGAAGACCCCAGTGGGATTTTCTTCAACCCGGCCACCATGGGCTTTTTGCCCGGCTTCCAGACGGAAAGCTCCTACACCTACATCTCGCCGCGCGCAGACTTCTCCAACTCCGGTAGCCGCTACGTCTCGGCCGCCGGGGCGGGTCCGCTCATCTTCGGCAGCAACGGCGGCGGCGGCGCGCGCGGAGCCAGCTTCGGCGACTCGTTTCTGTCCGCCACGCTCCTCAACAGCGAGAAGTACGGCAAGTTCAACCTCGGCATCGCCGTCACCGTGCCCTTTGGCGAGGTGGTCGATTACGACTCGAACTGGGTCGGTCGCTACGAGTCGCTGCGCTCGCAACTGCGCACCATCGACTACGGCTTGTCGGCGTCCTACCGCTACAAGTTCATCAGCGTCGGCGCGGGCTTCGACGCGCAGTATTCCAGCGCCGTGCTCTCCAACGCGGTGGACTTCGGCCTGCTCGGCTTCTCGCGGGGCATCCCGGGGTTCTTCCCCGGCTCGGCGGACGGCACCACGCGTCTGGAAGGCTCGGACGTGAGCTACGGCTTCAACGTCGGTGCCATCATCCAATACCTCCAGCCCGGCCAGGTGCCGTTCTTGGGCGAGGGCAAGGCCGGCATCTCCTACCGCTCGGGCATCACGCAGAACTACGGCGGCTACGTGACCTTCCGCAACGTGCCCGCGATTTTCCAGAGTCCGGCGTTCGGCGGGGCGTTCCAGGGCCAGAGCGCCAGCGCCAAGCTCAAGCTGCCGGAGACGTACCACTTCTCCTTCGACCAGAACTTCGCCGGCAAGTTCAACTTCCTGGGTGATCTGACGTACACGAAGTGGGATCGGCTCCAGGAGATCCCGATCACGCTGTCCAACCCGATCAGCCAGGCGACGCTCGTCACCGACCCCGCTTTGAAGACGCCGGGCTTGTCGATCCGCTACCACGACGCGGTGCGCGTGACCGGCGGCATCGAGTACATGCCCACCAAGGACCTGACGCTGCGCCTGGGCGGCGGCTGGGACCAGTCGCCGGTGGAGAACCAGTTCTCGCGCTCCTCGCGCATCCCGGACGGTGACCGCTGGCTGGTGTCCGCGGGTGTGAAGTACCACGTGTTCGGGTTCCGCAACCCGATCTTCAAGAGCATCTACGTGGACACCGACGTGGAAGCGTCCTACCTGCACCTGTTCCTGAACGATCCGGCGATCACCAACATCGACACCTCGGGCCACCAACTCAACGGCAGCTACGACGCGCAGGTCAACGTCGTGAGCGCGTCATTGATCTTCCGCTACGGTGCGCAGGAAGCCCCGCCCAAGCCCGCCTCGAAGGAGGGCAAGGACACCTACCGCAAGTAGGCCGCAAACAGGCACGTTTTGTCACCGGACGCTGGGCTCTTTGCATGAGCTTGGCGTCCGGTTTTTGTCTTCTGGTTGAGCTTAGATCCCTTGCGCGCTTGCCCTGGAGAACAAATTGTTTGATCTTGGCTCTGTGAGCACCGTCCAGGAGATCGAAAGCGCTATCCGCCGGCTCCCTCGTCACGATCTGATCGAACTGCGTGTCTGGTTTGCTGGGTTCGACGCCGATGCTTGGGATCGCCAGATCGAAGAGGACGCACAGAGTGGCCGCTTAGACTCATTTTATCAGAGTCTCCAGCGCGAGAACGAGGGTCAGCCGGACACCCCGCTCGATGAAGTCCTCGACCAAGCAGAGCTTTCGTAGCCGCTTGGCGGCGCTTTCACCGGAAGTCCGCGCCCTCGCCCGCAAAAATTTCCTGTTGTGGCTGCGCGATCCGCGCCATCCTTCCATTCACTTCAAGCCAGTTGGAAAGTTCTGGTCGGCCCGGGTCGGCAGCGACTTCCGCGCGCTGGCAATCATGCGCGGTGAAAGCGTCGGATAGTTCTGGATCGGCGCACATGATGATTACGAGCGCATCCTCCAAAATCTATGAGTAATCATCTTCCCGCCGACCCCCGGTCCGCCCTGCTTACCCTTTCGCACGCTCTCGGTGAGGAACCCCGCGCCTTGGCTATCCTGGGCGAGGGCAACACGTCCGCGCGCGTGGGCGACGAGACGTTTCTGGTCAAGGCCAGCGGCAGCAGCCTCGGCACGCTCGGAGCGGACGATCTGGTCGAATGCCGCTTCGAGCCGCTGCGCGCCCTGCTTGACGGCGGCGAGATCGGCGATGCGCAGATTGACGAAACCCTCCTCGCCGCCCGCGTGGACCCGGCGGCGAAGAAACCGTCCGTGGAAGCCGTCTTCCACGCCGAACTGCTCTCGCTGCCGGGCGTGGGGTTCGTCGGACATGCCCATCCGGTGAGCGTCAACATCTTGCTGTGCTCACCGCAAGCGCGGGCGTTCGCCGAACGCCGCATTTTTCCCGACCAGGTCGTGTGCTGCGGGGAACGGTCCGTGTTCATCCCGTACGCCGATCCGGGACTGCGCCTGGCACGGGCGATCCGCGGGGGCGTGGCGGAGTTCCAGAAATCGCTGGGCACGCTGCCGCGCGTGATCCTGCTGGCGAGCCATGGGGTGATCACGCTCGGGGCGACGCCGCAATCCGTGCTGGCGGCGATGCTCATGACCGACAAGGCGGCGCGGATTTTCGCCGGAGCCGTGGCGCTGGGCGGACCGGATTACCTGCCCGACGCCGACGTGCACCGTCTCGCCAACCGCGCCGACGAACATTACCG
>CAXTMD010000392.1:0-4561 GCA_964245035.1 uncultured Chthoniobacterales bacterium | reverse complement strand
ACGCCACCCCACACGGCCACCGGGTTGCCGTCGAGGATGAGCGATTGCAGGAACAGCGCGGACTCGAAGCCTTCGCGGTACACCGTCAGGAACCCGACCCCGAGCAGGGCCATCGATTCCCAGCGGCGTTCGCCGACACCCTGTGCAGCCTTGCTGAGCGAGCGGATCTTCGCGTTCCAGCCAACCCAGTAGAATTTATGGAACACCCAATTGGTGACCAGCAGGAGGATGCACACCGCCAGGATCGACACGACGGCTTCCAGCTTCTCGCCGTAGCGGCTGAGCGACTGCACGACCGTCTTGGAAAGCCAGAAGGTGAGCAGCGACGCGCCCACGCCGATCCACGCGCCGCCGACGATGCCGCGTCGCGTGCCGGCCTGTTCGACGCCGCGCAGTCCCGCCAGCAGCGCGGCGAGCACCACGACGGCTTCCATCCCCTCGCGGGCGATGATGGAAAACGCCGTGAACGCCAGTGTGCCCGGCGACACCGCCGTCTTGAGCAGGCTGACGCTGTTGTCCAAACCATCGAGCGTGCGGGTGTAGGCGGCTTCGAGTTCTTCCATCGGAGCCTGCCGGTCGAGCAACGCCTTGATGCCGGGCGCCTCGGGCGTGCCGTCGATGAAGGAGCGTTCCACGCCGCGGCCCAATTCCGGGTCGCGAGGCAGCACGCGCGGCTCGATCTCGGCGTCGAAGCTGGTGTAGGCGTCGAGTCGCTGGCTCTCGGCTTCCTGCCATTGGTCGGCCTTGGCGGCGGCGAGCGAATTGTTGAGCGCGGCGCGCGCCTCCAGCGCGGTTTCCTCGATCACGTTGGACTTGTCGCCCGCCCGACGCGCGCTCAGTTGGAAGTCACCTTCCAGGATGTCGGAGATCGCCTTGGTCTGCGCGGTGATGTCCTCCAGCGGCGCTTTCTGCGCGACGGCGTGGCGCAAACCCTCAAATTTGTCGACGAGTTCGCGGTGACGCCGGTTGTAGGGGTCGGGCTGGTCGCGCTGCCAAACAGGACCGAGTTCGTTGACGAGCGATTGCGCCTGCTGACTGAACTGCGTGGCCTCGCGGTACTCCAACGCGATGAGGATGTGCCCATTGGCGACACCGTTGTGGTACTCCTGCGGGATCAGCTTGACGAAGCGGGCCAGCAGTCGTTCGAGCCGGGAAACATCTTTGTCGCTGAGCAGGTTGGGCAGCGTGCTCTCCACGTCCTGCCGCCAGAGAGCGATGGTCTGCGAATCTTCCGGCGAGTCAAAAGGCTCCGTCAGAGCCGGTGCGGGGGCGGCCTCGTGGCTGGCGGCGGGCAGTTCGGCCGCCGCGAGCAGCGGAGCCGGGAAGTGCACGAGCGTGCGGATCTCGTTCGTGTAAACCTCGACAAACGCCGCGTTGGCGTCGCCGCGCTTCAAACCTTCCTGGAGGTAATCCAGCAACTGCCGGCTGCGCGCGGTCTGCCAGCCGATGGCTTCACGCGTCAGCGCCTTGCTGATGGCCGGCTGGCCCGCCTGCTTGGGGTCGACGTTCTGCAGCAGGAGCGCGTTCTCCTCGCCGCTGGCGTAGCGCGGCAGGGTGATGATCGAGCGCCATTCGCGCGTCTCGGCCAAATCTCCGGCGCGCTGCGCGCGCAGCATCTCCAGAGTGAGCACGTGCTGGAGCCGGGCGCGGTCCTGGCCCACCTGCGCGGCCGGACTCAGGTCGGCGGCCGGCTTTTCGTCGAGCAGGGCGAGCGCGGCAGGATCCTTGACCGCCGGGCGCAGGGTGTCGAAAACGTTGGCAAGCGCGCTGGCGGACTCCGGGGACAGCGAGCCGGCTTGCACGTCGAGCGCGGCGTCGTCCAGCCGGTTTTCCACGTCGTGGACCGCGTCCGCGAAATCATCCGCACGGACGAGCGCCGCTCCCGGGCCAGCGCACAACGACAGCAGCGCGGCACCCAGGAGCAGGAGAGAGCGAGGTTTCATCAAGAGAAGCAATCGGATCGGAAAACCGGCTTGGTCCCTGGCCTCAGGCCAGCGTCGGCTTGGGCGGCAGCTTGAGGTTCATCTCGGCGGCCATTTGCTTGAGGTGCGGGGTGAGTTGGTCGGTGTGGCGCTTGGCCTGCTGGGCGAGTTCCTCGATCTCGGCGGCGGTGATCTTGCTGCCGCTCGCGCGTTCGCGGGCGTCCACGCGGTTGATGAAGTTCAGGATGTCGGCGTACTCGCTCTTGAGCCGGGCGGCGAGCGCCGGATCCTTCTGGCCGAGTTCGGGCAGGATGGCGTTGCACATCAGCGAGAGGCTGTACATGATGCCGCGCATGTCGAGCACGCGGCTCTCGGCCACGTAGCGGCCCAGGGAGGCCTGCGGGTTGTAGCGCGAGTCGCGCCAGTCGTCGAAGTAGCCGTTGAGCGTGGGCGTCATCCACACGAGTGCGCCGACGCACTCGTCGAGCGTGGGGTTCCAGCGGTCGGCGATGGCCTTGAGTTCGTCCAGCTTGCGTGCGCAGTCGTTGGAGGCGGACACGAGCACCTCCGCACGCGGGAGCACGGTCACAGGCTTGACCTTCGCGGCGGCGTCGGGGCTCAGACGGTGAACGAAGTTTTCCTTCGTGCCCCAGAGCGTCGGCTCGATGACGTAGTGGAACAGGTTGCCGTTGCGATCCGTGATGATCTTGCCGTTACGATCCTTGAGGACGAGCGACGAGGCGGGTGAATCAGTCGTCGCCTGGCCTTTGGGCACGCCGGCGTCGAGGTAGTTGTCGAAGTCTACCATCTGCTTGGTGCCGGCCGTGATGCCTTCGATAGTCTCGTAGCCCTCGTTGTGATAGATGCGGAAGTCGCCCTGCATCTTGGCCACGAGCGCCAGGGCTTCGGGGCCGTGCTCGTTGGCGACGCGGTCGTAGTCGCCACCGCTGGCGTCTACGATCTTCTGGTAGTCGTCGGCATTCTTGACGAAGTCGTGCGCCGCGCCGTCCATGCGGTTGACCTTGGTGGTCAGGTAGCTCTTGATCTCGGCGACTCCGCCGCCTTCGGCGCGGGCAGAGGTCGCGCCCAGCGCGAGGGCGGAACAGCAGCCGGCGGCGGCCAGCCGCAGCGGACGCGGGAAAAAGGGAACGTTCATGATGCCCAGCTTGCCAGAGCCGGGCGAGCCCTGCTAACGCACGCTTGCGGCCGGTTGACGGCGGATTGCGCTTGGCGGTGCATGGCGGTGCCGGCACAGGCGCGCACCTTCAGTACACCGCGCGCGACTGCGTGGCGTCGTGCTCGATGACCTGCCGACCGTCGGGCAACGTCCATGCCGCCACGCTGTTGCCGCGGAGCGTCACGAGGCCGCTGCCATCCTGGATGAACGCCAGCGGCACGTACCCCAGATGGCCGCTGCCCGTGCCGTAGCCGGCTTTGGCGTTGGCGATTTTGACCCCCAGCCGCCAGGCCGCCGTGTCCCAGCACCGCAGGTCGGGATACTCCGCGCCCGCCAGCGTGTTGCCGTCCGGCGAGACCGCCAGTGGGAAACCCCCACCAGGCAGGTTCGCCTGCAACCGCCCGTCCGCCGTCGACCACGCCTGCGCGGTGCCGTCGGTCGCCGTGACCACCGCCCGTCCGCGGTCGGCAAAGACAACCTGCCGCACGTCCGCGCCAGCGTTGGCCACGAGCTTCAACTCCGCCACGAGCCGGCCCGTCGCCACCTCGTACAACGCCGCGGCGGGGTAGCCGTCCGGCTTGCCTTTGACGGTGCGTTGCTCCTCGCCGCCGACCGCGAGCAGCCGGCCGTCGGGCGAAAACACCGCCGCCCCGAGCGTCTTTGGCCCGGTGGCGAGCCCTTTCAGTTCCTTCAGGTCCGGAACCGCCAGCAGCGCCGCGCCCGTGCCCGCGCCCACCGCCGCGAGGGTCTTGCCATCCGGCGAAAACACCAGCGTGCCCCCGTCGGAAAGCTCCTTGACCGGCTGGACCGCCACCGGTTTGCCCCCGGCGGCGTCCCACAGGGCCACGCGGACGTTCGCACCGGCACCGACGAAGCCTGCCAGCCGCTTGCCGTCGGGCGAGAAGGCCACGGCTTCCGCGCTCTCGTTGACTCCGGCGTTCACCAGTCCCTCCCCGGCGAATTGCCCGTCGACGGCGTTCACAAGCCGCCAATACCGGCCCGTCTCGTTGCCGACCGCCTGCTCGAACCGGCACGCCAGCAGGCGGCTGTCAGGCGAGAACACGGCGTCGACCACCCCGGCGGGCAGTTCCGCCACCGACTTGCCGCTGACGGTCTCCCAGACGCGCCACCGGCCGTCGAGGTTGGCGGTCACGAAAAGCTCGCCGTTGGGGGAGAGCGCCTGCGTGCGTTCCCAGTCGAGCGGGCCACGCGGGCCGCGCCTGCCGTCGTCGTCGCTGCTGGCGGCGCGCTTGGGCGCAAACCCCGGACGCGGGTTGGCCCGCGCGGGCGAGTCGGGATAGAGCGTGGCCGGCGTGGGGGCCGGGGTTTGCGCGGAGGCGGGCAGAACGGTGGAAAGACCGCCGCAAACGGCGAGGAAGACAGAGAGTTTCATGAACGGGAGACGAACGCAGCCAGCGCGCCGGCCACCCACGTCGGCGCGGGCGCGGCGAGCACGTCGGCG
>CAXTMD010000391.1:329-4593 GCA_964245035.1 uncultured Chthoniobacterales bacterium | reverse complement strand
TTCGAGTCGCAGACCAAGAACAAGCTCGGCAACACGGAAATCCGCGGCGAGTTGGTCAAAAAGGTCCAGGACATCGTCAGCGACTTGTTGCACCGCAACCCCGAGGCGGCGGAGAAGATCGCCGCCAAAGTCGAGGACACCGCGCGGCTGCGGCGTGAACTCGCCAGCGTCAAGAAACTCGCCCGCGAGCGTAGCGCCGCGACGACCCTGCGCATCCCGCAGCTCAAGGACTGCAAGCTGCACCTCAACCAGAAGAAGGGGAACGGCGGCGGCTCGATGATCTTCCTGACCGAGGGGCAATCGGCGGCTGGTTCGCTGGTGAGCTGCCGCGACGTGATGACACAGGCGATCTTCGTGCTCAAGGGCAAGCCGCTCAACGTCAACGACCTCAAACGTGCGGCCCTGTACAAAAACGACGAGCTTTACAACCTGATGCGCTCGCTCAACGTCGAGGAAAGCGTCGACGGCCTACGCTACGAAAAGGTCATCCTCGCCACCGACGCCGATGTGGACGGACTGCACATCCGTAATTTGCTGATCACGTTCTTCCTGCGGTTTTTCCCGGAACTGATCACGCGCGGGCACGTCTACATCTTGGAGACACCGCTGTTCCGGGTGCGCAACAAAAAGAAGACCGTGTACTGCTACGACGAGGCCGAGCGGGTGGCGGCGATCAACTCCATCGCCAGCCCGGAGATCACGCGTTTCAAAGGACTGGGCGAGATCAACCCGACAGAGTTCAAGGGTTTTGTCGGCCGCGACATGCGGCTGAGTCAGGTGGAGGTGGAGAACCTGCCCGCGACGCCGCACATCCTGGATTTTTACATGGGCAAGAACACGCCCGAGCGCCGCAGCTACATCATGGACAAATTGGTCGTCGAGGCGGAGGAAGCCCTGTTGGCAGAAGCGGTCTGAACTCAGGCGAATAGCTCCTCGACCGACACGGCGCCGCCGGTGACAGCCACCGCTTCGATGACTTCTCCGCGGCTGTAGCGCCTACGGAACTGGTACACGCCGCCCTCTGGCTGCCGGTAGACTTCCATCTGCCCAGCCTCGGCTAGCACGATCCAATACTCGCCCACCCCTGCCTCGGCATAGACTGCGGCTTTCGCGCGGTCAGCGGCAAGGCTAGTCACGGCAACTTCCACGATCAAAGCCGCCGTGGCGGGCTTGTCATCGTAGTCCTTGTATGTGCCGGTCACCACAGATACGTCCGACTCCGGCATAGAGTCCACAAAACGCATGGATGACTCCTGCCTTATCCACCACGTACCCCGTGCGGTACTTCGCAGATACTCGGCTGCGAGGTAGACCAGTTTGTCTGGAGCAACGTTTTTACTTCCTTCTCTACGATGATGCCTCGGATCAGCTCAGCATGCTCGAATCCCGGTTGGTCCTCGGCCAGCACGCGGAAGTCGGCCACCGTCCAGCGGTGCACGCTGGCCCGGATCTCCGGTACGTCGAGGATCGAAGTCATGCCTGATTCTTTACGTTCGACCCGCGCCTGCGGAAAGCCTCGTCTCCCACTCACGAAATCTTCTTCGTCAGCCGGTAGAGACCCACGTCTTTTGCACCGGCTTGCTCCAGCGCGGAATTGGCTTTTTCGAGTTCGTCCTCGTCATCGGTGCGCACCGCGACCAGCACGCCGCCCGTCTTGATCCGTTCCTCGTAGGCCGGCTGCTTTTCGTCCGGAACCCCGAAGTCCGCTAGGCTGCTGCCTTGGGCGCCGGCGGCCGCGCCGGCGGCCGCACCTACCACCGCGCCGGTGCCAACGACGAGCGGCGCAAGGATCAGCAGCGGCGTCAGGCCGACGATGCCCATCGTGGCCACGCCCGCCGCTGCGCCGGTGGCCGTTCCGGTCGTTGCGCCGGCTGCGGCTTTGCCTATCTCGCTGCCGGAGGGCGTGCCGGCGTACTCAAGGCCTGCCGGTGGCGCGGGGCGGTTTTGCGGGTCCTCGGAAAGGATGAGTGCCGAGACGTGGGCCGTCGGAACGCCGGTTGCCTGCAACTGCGCGATGATCTTTTCGGCGTGGTCCTTGGAATCGGCGAGGCAGTAGAGCGTGGGAAGCATGGCAGGGAGAAAGGGCGTGAAGGGTTTCTGCTGATTCGACCGGCCGCGTCCCGGCGGTTGCCGGGCACAAAGTTCGTTTGATCCCGAACCTTTCTGGTTGCCAAAGGAACGGCTTTTGCTGAGAATGAATCTCAACAAAACCGTGAGCACCAAAGCCCTTTCTCCCTCCACCGCGGAAAACGGCGTGTGGCGGCACATCCAGGGCGAATGGCGGCAGCTCTTCGGCAGCTTCGCACGCGAGGGGGTCAGCATCGAGTACCACAACTTTCGCTCGGAGAAGGAACTGGACTGGAGCCGGTCGTTCCACGCCGACAGCCTGGAAATCTGTCTGAACCTCCAGGGTTCAGCGCGGTTGCGCGCGGGAAAGGACGGTCGCGAGACGGCGGTGGGGGTGCGCAGCGTCGCTTACTACGCGCCAGCGGTCGGGGAAGCTTTCGTCGCCACGCGCACGCCGGGCGAGCACCATCATTTCGTGACGGTGGAGCTTTCGCGCGAATACCTCGCGCGCCGCTTGGGCGAGGTCTGCGCCGCAACCGAAGCGGCGGTGCGCGCGTTCGTGCAAGCCAAGCCGGGGGCGCGCGCGTTCGCCGTCGCCCAGCCGATGAACCTGGCGCTGCAAACCATTGCCCGCTCCCTGGCGGAGCCGCCGGTCAGCGTCCATTCGCCCGCCGGACGGCTCTGGTACGAGTCCAAGATCTTGGAACTGCTCTCGCTGCTGCTCTTCGCGCCGACCACGACGGGCGCGGAGACAAAGAAGGAGATGTTTTGCGACCGGCAGAAAAGGCTCTCGCGCGAACGCGTCGAGCAGGCGTGCGCGATCCTCCAACGTGACCTGGAAAACCCACCCTCGCTCGAAATGCTCGCCGAACAGGTCGGCTGCGGGACGTTCCACCTGAGCCGGATGTTTTCCCAGCAGGTCGGCCAGACGGTGCCGCAGTATCTGCGGCAACTCCGGCTGGAACGCGCCGCGCAGCTCCTGCGCGAGGGCCAGCACAACGTCACCGAGGCGGCGACCGCGGTCGGTTACAGCAGCCTGAGTCATTTCTCCAAGGCTTTCTGGGAAACGTACGGCTGCTGTCCCGGCTTGTACGGCAACGCGAAGCTGCGCGAGGCCGCGCCGTCCGCCGCGCTGAAGAAGCGCGGGTTGAAGACAGCAGCGTGAGAGCAGGGCTGCCTCAGCTTGCGGGGTGTGGCGCGAACGCCAGAATCGCCCGGCGCATCTCCTCCACCTGCTGTGGGTCGGTTGCGTCGATGATGTTGCGCTGCTCGCGCGGGTCTTGGGTGTCGTCGAAGACCTCTTCGGTCCCCGCGCGGGCGTCGTAGATGTACTTCAGGGTGCGGCCGGGCACGTGGTTCACCACGGCGTAAGTGTCACCGTAGCGTAGGTACGCGAGGCGCGGCTCGTCCGCCCGGAGCAGCGAGCGGCCGTCCCAGCCGGGCGGGATCGGCAGGCCCAGCCGGTCGAGGATCGTCGGGGCGATGTCCACCTGCCGGGCGAAGTCCAGGTTGCCGTAGGCGACCGGCTCCGGGTCGTAGATCAGCAGCGGCGGCTGCACTTCTTCGCTGTAGAGGTTGTGCCCGTGGCCATAGGCTCCGCGCTCGCCGAGCGATTCACCGTGGTCGCCGGTGATCACGACGATGCTGTTTTGCAGGTAACCCTTGCGCTTCAACTCCTTGAAAATCTCGTAGATGTTGCTGTCGGCCTGCCGGATGCCGTTGTCGTAGCCGTTGCCGTAGTTGACCGGGTCCCGCTGGCCGTTGGCGGGCGTGTACACGGCGTAGCTGGACATGCGCAGACCCAGGGAATGCGCGGACATGAGGTGGAGGAACAGGAACGACGGCGTGCCGTCGTAGGGCGCGAGTTGCCCGAAGGACTCGAACATGCCGCGGTCGTCGTTGAGCCCGTAGTGCCGGCTGCGGTCGAGGCCGTCCGAGAACGAATCGACGTTGGGGCCGTAGAACGACTTCAGGTCGCAGAAATAGGTGAAATCGCCGGTCAGAAGAAAATGGGACTGGTAGCCCGCGCGCTTGAGCACGTCCTGGAGCGCGAAGCCGTGCAGCGTCATCTTGAACCAATGCCGGGCGCGCAGCATCGTGATTACTCCGGCGTAGGTGCAGCACGAGGCGGAGTAGTACGAACGCACGGCGCGCAGGTGGCCCGTGCGTTGGAGGGCGTCGAGGAAGGGGGTGGGGT
>CAXTMD010000391.1:0-319 GCA_964245035.1 uncultured Chthoniobacterales bacterium | reverse complement strand
CCGCCCGGGGGGTTTTTTAACGACCGCCCGGGGGGCGGGGGGCGGGGGGGTTGGTGGGGGGCGTGCTGGGGGGGGGGGGGGCGGGGTAACCCCCGCGCGCCGAGGTGGTCGGCGCGGAGGGCGTCTACCAGGATGAGGACCACGTTCTTTTTGTGGAACTGGTCCGGGACCGCGTAGGTCTTGCCGAGCGCATCGTCGGCGTTGCCCACCCCGGCCAGGGGCATCGTGGTGTTTTCGTCGAAGAGGCAGGCGAGGATCGGATCGTCGAACAGATAACCCTTCGGCTGCTCGCCCGTTCCCCGGTCGCAGGACGCGACGG
>CAXTMD010000390.1:2264-4603 GCA_964245035.1 uncultured Chthoniobacterales bacterium | reverse complement strand
GTGCGGAGGCGATCCGCAAGTACACGGCCGCGCGCGACGCCGGCCGCCCGTACGATGCGGTGATCCTCGACCTGACGGTGCGCGACGGCATGGGCGGACGCGAGACCGTCCTGCGCCTCAAGCATCTTGACCCCGACGTGCGGGCCATCGTGTCCAGCGGCTATTCGCAGGACCCGATGATGAGCCGCTACCGGGACTACGGCTTCCGCGGCGTGGTCGGCAAACCCTACAGCCCGACCGAGCTGGTGGACGGCATCGAGCAGGCGATCAGCGACGAGGGCTAAACGCCGCCGCGAGCCGCACCTACTGGATCTGGTAGCCCGAGACCTGCCAGCGGCCGGTCTCGGTGGACAGGGTCACCCGTTCGTAGCAAAGCGCCTTCCGAGCGAATTTGGTCCGGAAGGTGATGGTCATATATTCCCCATCGGGTGCGCTATTCATCGTGCGACTCGGAACCACCTGGATGAACTCCCGCGTTTTACCATTGCCGAGCGGCGCGCGGCGCGATTGCATGAACCGCACAAAGCGATCCTCGCCGCCTTCCTGCTTCACCCGGGGAACCTCCTCGCTGTACGCCTGCTTGTAGGCGTGGGTGTCGAGAAGATTGAGCCAATTGGTGGCCGCCGTGCGCACGTCGTGATCGGACTGTGTCAACTGAGCGCAGCCACCAAGCGCAAGGAGAGATGCCGACAGCAAGACACGGGAAAAGTGGGTCATCGGCGAACTATCCCAAACCAGTCTTGAATGAGACAAGCAAAAACTCTACAGACCCGTCAGGGCAAGCCTGATCCCGGCCTCATAGTCATGCTTAGGCTACCCCTTGCGTTGCATTTCCGCAGCCCGTTTCTTTGCCAGTTCTAAGAACCCCGCTGGCACCGGCGGCAGTTTGCCCTGCCACAGCGCGGCCACGATCAGCGGCGAGAACCCGGGCAGCCCCAGCGCGCGCAAGGCCGGCCCGCCGTGGCGCGCCGGTTTGCCGGGCACCTGCACCGACAGCCCGACTCCGAAGCCTTCGGCCACGTAGGTTTCCACCAACTCGATGGAACTCGCCTCGATGCTCACTGGCCACTGCCGGGCGTGACGGCGGCGGAGTTCGTCGCTGAACTGACGGGTCAACGTCTGGCTCTCGGCCAGGGCGACGAGCGGGTGGCGAATCGGATCCTCAGCCCACAGTTCGCGGGCCGACTTCAGCGGCGAATCCTCCCGCACCAGCAGCACCATCGGCAGCCGCAGCAGCGTGTGCGCCTTGATGCCGGCTGCCGGGCGGTCCGCCATCTCCGTGATGGCCAGGTCGATCTCGTGCCGGCCTAGGAGCGCCTCCGCCTCGGCCTGATACGCTTCCTGCAGGGAGAGCCGGGTGAGCGGCTGCTGCTGGTGGAGCGTCTTGAGGAGTTCGGGCACGTGGTCGCGCAGTGCCTGGGCGCTCGCCGCCAGCCGCAGCCGCTGCCCGGCGACGCCGCGGAGTTCAGCGGACACCTCGGCGAGGTTCTCGAAGAAAGGATTGATGAACTCGGCCAGCCGCTGCCCGGCGGGGGTCAACGCGAAGGGCCGCCGCTGGAACAGCCGCGTGTTGAGCGCTTCCTCCAACGCGAGCACCTGCCCGCTGACCGCCGGCTGCTGGATGCCGTACGGGATGTTGCGGACGGCCTGGCTGATGCCGCCGTGCTTGGCGACGTAGTAGAAAAGTTCAAGGTGATGAACGTTCATCACCCGTGGATGGCCGCGGACGGCACCAAATCGCGGATCGCGGCGAGGATGTCGTCGGTGACTTCCCAGAACGCGACGGTCACCTCGTACCCACCGGCTCCGCTGCGCAAGGGCTGGCAGTCCACGACGTAGCCTTCCGTGCGCAGGATGCGGCTGGCACACGGCTTGTCGGCGGTTCCGCCCCCGGGATTGGTCATCTGGAAGTTGACGCTTAACTCGGTGCCCGCCTCGAAGAACCAGCGCGTGTGCAAACGCATTCCCCGTTCACAAATGTGCAGACTCGTGAAGTCAAAAGGAGCGCAGTCGGCGTCGTAATCCAGGTGGATCGACGCTGTGCGGCCGGAAAGGTCCGAGGTCATCGCGGGGAACGAAAACTTGCGCAACCGGAGGGAGCCGAGCCAATAAGCCCCGCTCCACCAACCAAGCTAGCACCCGGCGAAAAGCTGTCAACGCGGGGTCTCAGCGGCGGCGCGCCCGGGCCGGCGGAGGCCGACGGGTGCGGACGCGGAATCCAGAGCCGTGGCCCGTCCGCGCGCCTCGCGCAACAGGCGATAGGCGACCGTGGCGAGGGTGAACGTCACCGTCAGGGTCAGCAGGAGACCGCCGGCCAGGAGCGCGGTCTGGCCGGCGGT
>CAXTMD010000390.1:0-2254 GCA_964245035.1 uncultured Chthoniobacterales bacterium | reverse complement strand
CGGCCCGGGCCGGGGCCCCCGGCCCCCCGCCGCCCGGGGGGGGGGGGGGGCGGGCCCTCGGCCGGTTGCCCTCGCGCCACGCCTGCCAGCCGAAATGCCCCAGCCGGCCGAGGTACGCGTAGAGGAACATGCCCGGCGACCAGCCCAGCGCGATCCAACCCAGCGTCGGCCAGAAACGCAGGCGGGTCAGGCCGTAGCAGTAGTTGA
Organism: uncultured Chthoniobacterales bacterium; assembly: GCA_964245035.1. Lineage (GTDB taxonomy): Bacteria > Verrucomicrobiota > Verrucomicrobiia > Chthoniobacterales > SZAS-18 > CAHJWO01. The sequence goes on along the minus strand of CAXTMD010000390.1, from coordinate 2,047 downwards.
ACAGGCTCGTGGGGAAAAGCGGGCTGAGCTGGCTCAGGAAGACGATCTTCCAACCCTCGCGCGCGACCGCGAGGTCGAGTTCGCGCCACTGCGGGCGGCTGGCGAGGTGGCGTTCGATGAACTTCCTCCCGAATGTCCGGCTGATCCAGAACGCCCCCGCCGCGCTGAGGAGGTGGCCGGTCAGCGCGAGCGCGAACCCCTGCCACAATCCGAACAGGAATCCGCTGCCGACCACGAGCACGCCGGCCGGCAGCAGGAGCAGGTTGCAGGCGGCGTGCAGGAACGGGTACGCCGCCGTGCTCCAGGGCTGGTGATCGCGGATGAAGGCGTTGAGCCGGCGCAAAAGGTCGTCGAGCGGGTAGAGGCGGCTCAGGGCGAGGACCGCCGCCGCCGCGACAGCGAAGGAGATAAGTTGCAGGCCCGCAGCCTTGGCGGGTTTGGGCAGGGACATGGGCGGCTAGTCTTCCACGATCTGCGGAGTGCCGCGCGCCGCGTGCCAGAAGCGGAGGATGAACACTTGGTCTGGGTTGGCGGTGACCCGGTAGATAATGCGGTAAGCGCCGTGTATGATCTCGCGCACGGTGGGGTCACTCTGGATAGGCAAAATTCGCCCTCTTCTCGGATGATCGCCCAAGCTCTCTGCCTTGCTCAGCAGCGCTTCGCCAAACGTTTTGGCGCGGACCGGGTTATCCCGTGCGATGAAGGCAACGATTTCCCGCAGGTCTTCCGTCGCTTGCGACGAGAACTCTACCGGCGCACCCATTCCTTCATCATCTCTCGTACTTCTTCGGCGGTGTACGTCTCGCCGCACTCTACCTGACGCAGAGCCTTCTCGATCCCTGCAAGAAGCTCCTCCCGGCGCTCGCCCACTTCCTCTGGAGGATACTCATCAAGCGGTGCAACCTCGTTAATCGCCGGTTCTTTGTCGCTCATGACAACACCGTGCCAGAAACGCGGCAGAATGGCAAACGCTACCGCCCCCGCGCAAACGCCGTCAACTCCACCGTCAACTCGTAGTTCAGGAACGGTGTGATCAGGTACACGCCCGGGAAATGGTCCAGCGCCGCGCGACAGACCTCTTTGGCCAGTTCTACTCCGGTCCTGCGGCCCTCGGCACCTTCCTTGCCGGCCATCTTTTCGCGCACGGGATCGGGGATCAGGATGCCGGGCACCTCGTTGTGCAAGAATTCGGCCTGCCGACCGTTGAGCAGCGGCCACACGCCCATGAAGATCGGCACGCCCAGGCTCGCCGTGCGCTCGGCCACGGTTTTCACCAGCGCCGGGTCAAAGACGGGTTGGGTCATCACGTACCGCGCGCCGGCCGCCAGCTTGCGTTCGAGCCGGGCGATCTGCGCGTCGAGCCCCTTGGCGTTGGGGTTGAACGTGCAGCCAGTCACAAAGCGCGTCGGCTGCTTGACCGACTTGCCGACGTGGTTAAATCCCTCGTTGAGCCGGTTGATGATGCCGATGAGCTGCACACTGTTCACGTCGTAGACCGACTTGGCGCCCGGGTGGTCGCCAACCTTCGCCGGATCGCCCGTCAGCGGCAGGACGTGCCGGATGCCGAGCGCTGCTAGGCCCATCAACTCGCTTTGCAGCCCGAGCAGGTTCTTGTCGCGGCAGGAAACGTGCAACAGCGGCATGATACCGTAGCGCGCCTTCAGCAGCGCACCCATCGCCAGGTTGCTTACCCGCAGAATGGCGAGGGAGTTATCCGCCAGCGTGATGGCGTCGCAGCCGGCGTCCGTCAACGCCTTGGCCCCGACGAGGAACTTTTCCAGGTCGAGCGTCTTGGGCGGGTCGAGTTCGGTGATGACCACCGTCTTGCCCTGCGCGATGCGATCAAGGATGCTTTCCTCCTCCGGCTCGGAGGCGTCGGGCGACGGCGGCGCTTCGGTCACCTCTGGAAGGGCGATGTCCCGCGTCGCGGCAAACGCCCCTGGCGGCGGCTCGATGGGACGCACAAACGCCTTGCTGGTCACCGGAGCCAAGTCACGCAACGCCGCCGCCATCGCGGCGATCTGCGACGGTCCCGTGCCGCAGCAGC
>CAXTMD010000389.1:0-4616 GCA_964245035.1 uncultured Chthoniobacterales bacterium | reverse complement strand
CGCGCCGCGCCGTGGCCGCCCGCCTGCGTCGGGAGACGCAGTTCTACCAGGAGGTGTTCGCGGAAGCGCCGTTCCGCCGCGCGACGCTGCGTCAGCTGGCCCGTGAGAGCATCGGCGCACCGGAGGCGGCGGCCGCACCGAGGCCGCCGGCGGCGGGAGAGGTGTTCCAGCACCTGCTGTTCACGACCGACCCAATCCGGGGTCCACTCTACCACCGCAAGATCTCGCACAACGCCAGCGCGCACCCGCGCACGTCGGCCGGCGGCATGCGGCTGCTGGACGGGGAGGTTTTCACGTTCGACGGGTACTTCAACGCGTTCTACGAGAGCCTCGTGGCCGAGCACATCGGCTGGCCGTCCATCGAGTTGCGTCTCGACCTGCGTGGCCGCTTCTTCGTCGAGGTGTTCCGCTTCGCGCAGGGCCGCGCGCCGCAGCTCGTCGCCACCGCGCAAAACCCGGGCCGGCACGACGGCGAAACGCTTTCCCTGGAAATCCCGCTTTCCACCGAGAGTCCGCTCGGCTCGCGGCTCGCCTTCCACCTGACCTGCCTGACGGCCGCCGGCGAGGTCACCGCCGGCGGTTGGTGGACGGCGGCCAAGCCCCGGCGCGACGTGCAGCTCGACATCCTCTGCTGCACCTACAAGAAGCGCGAGTTCATCGAGCGCACCATCAGCCAGATCGCCGAGTACGACCGGCTGCCGCGCGACCGCTATTTCATCACCGTCACCGACAACGCGTCCGAACTGCCGGCCGACCTGTTCACCTATCCCAACGTGGGGATCGTCCACCAAGGCAACGTCGGTGGGGCCGGCGGAGCGGCGCGCGGGATGATCGAAGGCCTGTCCGCCACCGGGCGCACGCCGCCGACGCATTTCCTGTTGATGGACGACGACATCGACCTGGAGCCCGACATGGTCCTGCGTGCGATGAACTGGCTGCGCCACCTCAAGGTCGACCAGTGCGTCGGCGGCGGGATGCTCGACCTCTACCGCCCCACGCACCTGCACGAACTCGGCGCGACCATCGGCCGGCCGAAGCTACTGAGCATCGCCGCGTGCGTGGCGGACGTGGAACTCGCCACGCCCGGCGCGCTCGACAAGTTCGGCCGGATGCCCGAGGCGCACTACAACGCGTGGTGGTTCATGGCGATCTCGCGCGCGGCGGTGGAGGCCAACGGTCTGCCCCTGCCCTGCTTCATCCGCGGCGACGACAAGGAACTCGGCTTCCGCATGACCCAGCGCGGGGTGCCCACCCTCGCCGTGCCGGGCATCGGGGTGTGGCACATGCCGTTTTACGCCAAGACCGCCGCGTGGCTGTACTACTATAACATGTACAATGACCTCCTGATCCGCAGCCTGCGGCACCCGGGGCTGCCGGCGCAGGCGCTGGTGGACGCGGTGTGGGAGGAGATCAACCACTATCTTGAGCGGCTGGAGTACGACCAGGCCGCGATGCGCGTGCTCGGGCTGGAGCACTTCCTGTTCGGGCCGGAATGGCTGATGGAAACCGACTGCGAGGCGCGCTTCCGGCAGGTGATGACCGCCAGCAAGGAGTTTGCGCCGGAGCACCGCCAGGATGTCGAGCCGACGGCGCTCAATGCCCATTATCGGGTCAAGAAGCCGTGGGACATGCGCTGGCGGCGCTGGATTCACAACGGCCATCTGCCGCTGAAGTGGCGCAAGCCCGTGCACACCGTCGGCGGGTTGCCGCGCAAGGTGCTCGGCATCGGTGACTGGGCCTGGTCGGACGTGACCTATTTCGATGAGGTCGGCGTCAAGCACGCGCTCGTGCCCGGCATCTACGTCTACCGCAAGCAGCCGAAGGTGTACTTTGAACTGCACCGGCGCGCGCAGACGGCGCTGGCGACCCTGCGGCGCGAGTGGCCGCAGCGCGCGGCGGCGTTCCGCGAGCGCGAGACGGAGTTGACCTCGCCCGCGTTCTGGCAGCGCTACCTGCACATGGAGGAGCGCGCACCGGTCCCAGCGCAGTCGGAGGCTGTCGCCAGCGGACAGGAAGCACCGGCCTTGCGCGGATTGCCGTTGGTGGCTTAAGGTGGGGCCGTGTTCCGCCGGTTCGGCCTCTTTTGCGCTCTGCTCGCCGCGTTCTCGCTGGCGGGCGGCCACTGGGCGGCGCTGCAAACCGCCGCCAAGGCAACGATGCTGTACCGCTACGCGCAACGCAGCGGGAGTCTGGCCGTCGCCGCCGCGGAGACCTTTGACGGGGAGCATCCCTGCGAGCTTTGCCGGCAGATCGCCGTGGCAAAGTCTCGCGAACGCAAGGAAACTCCTGCCGCCCCCGGCTTGAAGCAGGACGCCAAGGCGAAAGCCGTTTTGGCGGAGCCGATGATCTCGCCAGTTTTGAATGCTGTGACGGAGGTTTCTCTTCTCCGCACGGCAGCTTCGCTCGGTCCGGTGCACACGGACCGGCCGCCGACGCCACCGCCTCGACGCGTGGCCTGATCGTCCCCCAAGGTAGGGATGGCTCTCCGAGCCGCTCCCTGTTTTGGATTGGATAATCTTACCCATCTGTTGGCGCCCCGGGAAATCTAGGGAACGGCTCGGAGAGCCATCCCTGTCTGGGGGACGAACGCCTGCGGCGTGGTGTCTTCGCACCCGCCTTCTAACATCCAACCTTCTGCCCTTTTCCATCTGACTAACATGCACTTTCCTTCTCGTTCGACTTCCACCATTCACGCTCTGATCATCACCTTCGGTCTCACCGTCCTGCCTCGCCTCGCCGATGCACACGGCTTCGCGGGAGCACGTTTCTTCCCGGCCACGCTCACCACGGACGATCCTTTCGTCGCCGACGAGGTGTCGCTGCCCACGCTCCAGACCTTCCACACGCCGGACAACGGCGGCACCCGGGAGTTCGACGTGTCCGTAGATATCTCCAAGCGGATCACTCCCTACCTCGACTTCGAGGTCGGCATCGACGAGGCCAACCTTTTCCCGCACGCCGGGCACCGCAAGACCGGGTTCAGCAACTTGGAACTCGGCTCCAAGTTCCAGTTTTACACGAACGCGCCGCACGAGCTGATCCTCTCGCTCGGCGTCAACGTCGACGTGGGCGGCACCGGCAGCCGGCAGGTGGGACGTGACCCGTTCACGACCTGGTCGCCGGGGGTCTTCTTCGGCAAAGGCTTCGGCGATCTGCCGACGGACCTGCCGTGGCTGCGCCCGCTCGCGCTCACGGGCAACGTGAGCGTGGACGTCCCGTCGAGCGCCAGCACGCGCTCGACCGGCGACGTGGACCCAACGACGGGTTTGCGCAGCGTGGACACGGAACGCAACGCCGCTGCCCTGGAGACAAACTTCGCCTTGGAGTACAGCCTGATCTACCTGCAAAGCAACGTCAGAAACGTCGGCCTGCCGAGGCCACTCGCCCGGATGATCCCGCTGGTGGAGTTCGTGGTCACCACCCCGCTCGACCGCGGGCAATCGGGACTGACTACGGCCTCGATCAATCCCGGCGTGATCTGGTCGGGCCGATTTTGTCAGTTCGGGGTGGAAGCCCTGATCCCCGCCAACGCGCGCAGCGGCAGCCGCGTCGGCGTCCTGGCGCAGGTGCATTTCTACCTCGACGATCTGTTTCCGACCACCTTCGGCCGTCCGCTGTTCGGCGGCAAACCATCCAACAACAATCCTGCAATTCTCGGCAAATGAAAACGATTCTCCTCGCCGCAGTTCTCAGCTTGGCCACGGCCGCCGCTGTGCAAGCGCATGCCTTCCTCGATCATGCCGACCCTGAAGTGGGCAAAACGATCAAAGACCAGCCGAAAGAGGTAAAGCTCACGTTCACCGAAGAGTTGGAACCGGCGTTCAGCAAGGTCCAGGTGTTCGACACCGCGGGCAAGCAAGTGGATGCAAAGAACGTCCACGCCGATCCGAAAAACGGCTGCGTGCTGATCGTCTCGCTGCCGGGTGCGCTGGGCGCGGGCACTTACAAGGTCGTCTGGCGGGTGGTGTCGAAGGACACGCACGTCACGCAAGGGGACTTCACCTTCGCAAAGGCCCCTTGAGTTGAACCTCCTCCTGATCGTCCGTGCCGTGCAGTCGGCCGCCGCCGTAGTCTTGGCGGGTACGCTGGGGCTGCGGTTGCTGGCCTGGAAGGCGGGTGTCCACGGGCAGGTGCGTTGGAATCGCCTGGCCTGGGGATGCTGGGGAACGCTGGTTCTCGCTGGAGGCGGCGTTCTCGCCTTGACGGCGGCGGCGATGGCCGGCCAGTCGCTGCCGACGGTCCTGCGGGACGGTTCGATCGCGGACGTGCTCACCGGCAGCCGCTTCGGCGCGGTCTGGCTGGTGCGCGCCGGTTTGCTGGGTGGAACGTTCGCGGTGAATGGGCTCGCTGGAACGTACGCACGACAGAACCGGCGGCGTTTGCTCGTCGCCTTGGACACGGCGAACCTGCTGCTGATGGCGGCGGTGCTGGTGACCCTGGTTTGGACCAGTCATGCGCAGGCGTCGTCGCACGGCGCGTGGCTGCTGGCGTTGGACGCCGTGCACGTGGTCGCGGCCGGGGTCTGGCCCGGCGGACTGCTGCCGCTGGCGGTTCTGCTGGTGCGCACGAGGCGGGACGCGGCGCTCGTGCCAGCCGCCGCGGCGATCACCGGACGG
>CAXTMD010000388.1:0-4623 GCA_964245035.1 uncultured Chthoniobacterales bacterium | reverse complement strand
GGAAGGTTTCGTGCGGCGTTCGGCCAACCTCTCCGGCCGCCTGTACCGCGAGGCGCAACTGAGCCGGATGCGCCCCTTCGGCGACCGGGCGCAGAGTTTCCCGCGGTTCGTGCGCGACACGGCGGCCGGGTTGGGCAAGGAGGCGCGGCTGGCGGTCGTCGGCGCGAAAACCCAGGTGGACCGCGACATCCTCGAAAAACTCGAAGCCCCGCTGACCCACCTGTTGCGCAACGCCCTCGACCACGGCTTGGAAATACCCGCCGAACGCTTGGCCGCCGGCAGGGCACGCTCACCCTCGAAGCCCGCCACAGCGCCGGGACCCTGATCGTGACCCTGTCGGACGACGGCCGCGGCATCGACCTGGAAACCCTGCGCGGGGCAGTCGTCCGCAAGGGCCACACCAACGCCGACACCGCCGCGCGCATGAACGAGGAGGAACTCCTCGAATTTCTCTTCCTGCCGGGGTTCTCGACGCGCGACCGGGTGACGGAGATTTCCGGCCGCGGCGTGGGGCTGGACGTGGTGCGTTCGATGGTGCGCGAGGTGCGCGGCAGCGTGCGGCTGACCACGCAGTTTGGGAAGGGTACGCGTTGCGCGCTCCATTTGCCGCTGACGTTGTCGGTCATGCGCGCTTTGCTCGTGGAGATCGGCGGCGAACCCTACGCGTTGCCCTTGGCGCGCATCGCCCGCACGCTGAAGGTGCCGCGCGCGGAGATCGAAACTCTGCAAGGCCGACAGCATTTCCAATTGGACGGCCAGGCGGTCGGGCTGGTCGCGGCGCACCAGATCCTTGAACTCGACGCGTCCACCATGGTCTCGGCCGAGTTACCCGTCGTCGTGCTCGGCGAACCCGGCCGGCGCATCGGGCTGGCGGTGGAAGGTTTCCTTGGCGAGCGCGAACTGGTCGTCCAAACACTCGATCCTCGCTTGGGCAAACTCAAGAACATCGCCGCCGGGGCGATCCTGGCCGACCGCGCGCCGGTGCTCATCGTGGACGTGGATGACCTGCTGCGTTCGGTGGAAACCCTCGCGTCCGGCAGCCGGTTGGACGCCCTGCGCTTCGGCACGGCCGCCTCGGAAGAAGCCCAACGCCAGCGTCGGCGCGTGCTGGTGGTCGACGATTCGCTGACCGTGCGCGAACTGGAGCGCAAACTTCTCACCAGCCGCGGCTACGAGGTGGAGGTTGCCGTCGATGGGGTGGACGGCTGGAACACCCTGCGTTCGCGCGATTATGACCTGATCATCAGCGACGTGGACATGCCGCGCATGGACGGCATCGAACTCATTCGCCTGGTCAAGGACGACGCGCGGCTGCGTTCGGTGCCGGTGATGATCGTCTCCTACAAGGACCGCGAGGAGGACCGACGGCGCGGCCTGGACGCCGGGGCGGACTACTATCTGACCAAAAGCTCGTTCCACGACGACAGCCTCCTGCAGGCCGTGGACGATCTTATCGGGGGAGCCATCGCGTGAGGATCGGTATCGTCAACGACCAGCCGCTTGCCGTGGAAGCCCTGCGGCGCACCCTGACCGGCGGCCCCGCCCCGCGCCACCGGCTCGCCTGGGTAGCGGGCGATGGCGCGCAGGCGGTGCAGCGGTGTTCGGAGGATCGGCCAGACCTCGTGCTGATGGATCTGGTCATGCCCGGCATGGATGGCGTCGAGGCCACCCGGCGGATCATGGAGAAGACGCCGTGCGCGATCCTGCTGGTCACCGCCAACGCCCGCGCGCTGCCCGGCAAAGTGTTCGAGGCGATGGGCGCAGGCGCGCTCGACGTGGTTGCCCCGCCGACGCCCGACGTTGTGCCAGCGGACTTCCTGGCGAAGATCGAGACGATGAGCCGGCTCGTCGGGGCGGAAGCGCGGCTGAAGACGTTCGGCGGCAAGGAGAAGTTCCCGGTGGCAACGGCCACCCGGCTCGTCGCCATCGGCTCGTCGGCAGGCGGGCCGGCGGCGCTGGCGGCGGTGCTGGGTGCCCTGCCGGCGAAGTTCCCGGCGGCGGTCGTGATCGTCCAGCACCTCGACGCGAAGTTCGCCGACGGCCTGGCGGCGTGGCTCAACGACCAGTCGCCGCTGCCGGTGCGACTGGCGCGGACCGGCGACGCACCGCAAAGGAGCACGGTCCTGCTGGCCGGCGCGGGGGATCATCTCGTGTTCACCGGCCCAGTGAGCCTTGGCTACACGGCGCAGCCGGCCGAGTGCGCCTACCGGCCGTCGGTGGACGTGTTCTTTGAAAGCGCCGCCCGCCACTGGCGCAATCCGCTGCTCGGCGTACTGCTGACCGGCATGGGCCGTGACGGGGCCAAAGGACTGAAAACCCTGCGCGCCAAAGGCTGCCACACCGTTGCCCAGGACCAGGCCACCAGTGCAATCTACGGGATGCCCAAGCACGCGGCGGCCATCGGCGCGGCGGCGGAAATCCTGCCGCTGGACCTCATCGCCGTGGCGATGCAAAGGTTTGCCGCCACGGTTGCTTGAACCCCGATGAACCCGCTTCCCACGTCCGAGTCCCCGGCCATGGTGCTCTTGGTCGACGACCAAGTCCTCGTCGTCGAGGCAATCCGGCGGGCGTTGGCAGGCGAGCCGGACCTGCATTTTCACTACTGCACCGACCCGGCCAAGGCCGTCGAACTGGCCAACCAGCTTCATCCTACCGTCATCCTGCAGGATCTGATCATGCCGGGCATCGACGGCATGACGCTCGTGCGCGCCTACCGCGCCAATCCCCTCACGGAAAACACGCCCGTCGTCGTGCTCTCGACCAAGGAAGACCCCGTGGTGAAGGGCGAGGCGTTCGCGGCGGGGGCGAATGACTACCTCGTCAAGCTGCCGGACAAGATCGAACTCATCGCGCGGGTGCGCTACCACTCGCGCGCCTACACGAACGCCTTGCAGCGCGACGAGGCCTACCGGGCGTTGCGCGCCAGCCAACAGCAGCTCATGGACAGCAACACGGCGCTGCTCTCCCTCAACCAACGCCTGGAAGAAGCCACCCGCGCCAAGAGTGAGTTCCTGGCCCACATGAGCCACGAAATCCGCACGCCCATGAACGGCGTCATCGGCATGACCGCGCTCCTGGCCGCGACGGACCTCTCCGACGAGCAGCGCGACTACGTGGAAACGATCCACACCTCCGGCGACTCGCTGCTGACCATCATCAACGACATCCTGGATTTCTCCAAGATCGAGAGCGGCCAGATGCAGATCGAGCAGCACCCGTTCGCGTTGCGTACCTGCATCCAGGACGTGCTCGACCTGCTCGGCCCTCGGGCGCGCGAGAAAAAGCTGCAACTCGCCTGCTCCGTCCACGAGGCGCTGCCGGCGACCCTCGTCGGCGACGTGACCCGGCTGCGGCAAATCCTCGTCAACCTCGTGGGCAACGCGATCAAGTTCACCCACGCCGGGGGCGTGACGATCTCCGTCGAGCCCGAAGCCAGCCCCTCGGCGGGCAAGCTCGGGGTGCGCTTCGCGGTGCGCGACACGGGCATCGGCATCCCGGCCGACAAGCTCGACCGGCTCTTCAAATCCTTCAGCCAGGTGGACAGTTCGACCACGCGCCAGTACGGCGGCACGGGGTTGGGGCTGGCGATTTGCCAGCGGCTTTGTTCGTTGATGGGCGGACGCGTCTGGGTGGAATCGGTCAGCGGCGAGGGCTCGACGTTCCACTTCGTCATCCAGGTGGGTCTGCCTGACGCGCCGGCTGCCGCCGACCTCGCCGCGGGCCATGCGCGTCTGCCCGCCGCGCTCGACACCACTCTGGCCGAGCGGCTGCCCTTGCGCATCCTGCTGACCGACGACGACGCGGTCAACCGCAAGGTCGGCACCGCGCTGCTCAAGAAAATGGGCTACCAGCCCGCGATGGCGAGCAACGGGGTCGAGGCGCTGGCGGCGCTGGAGCGCGAGGCGTTCGACGTGGTGTTCATGGACATGCAGATGCCCGAGATGGACGGCCGCGAGGCCACCCGCCGCATCCTCGCACGCTGGCCGAACGGCGGCCGGCCGCGCATCATCGCCATGACGGCCGAGGCCCTGGAGGGCGACCGGGAAAAATGCCTGGCCGCCGGCATGGACGACTACGTCCCGAAACCCGTGCGCGTGCCGGAGGTCCGGGCGGCGTTGGAGCGTTGCGCCGGGGTGAAATGAGGCCAAGTTTGGGGACATGCCACCGCCCTTCCCGCCCGCCACCGTCCTGGTCGTGGACGATGTCCCCGCCAACCTCTCGGTGCTGCTTGACTTGCTGACGGGCGCGGGCCTCACGGTCCTGGTGGCGGACAGCGGCGAACGCGCGCTGTTGCAGGTGTCCCACCGGCGGCCCGACCTGATCCTGCTCGACGCCCTGATGCCCGGCCTCGACGGCTTCGAGACCTGCCGCCGCCTGCGTGCGGACCCGGCGACGCGCGACGTGCCCGTGCTCTTCATGACGGCGCTGACCGACACCGCCGCGCGGCTGGCCGGCTTCGCCGCCGGGGCGCAAGACTACATCTCCAAGCCCTTCGAGCCCGAGGAAGTGCTCGCCCGGCTGCACGCCCAGTTGGAACTCCAGCGTCTGCGCCGCGCCCTGGAAGCAGAGGTGCATCTGCGCCAGAGCGCCGAGGCGCAACTCGCCCGCGCGCTCGCCCAGCCG
>CAXTMD010000387.1:0-4645 GCA_964245035.1 uncultured Chthoniobacterales bacterium | reverse complement strand
CATCACCTGCTGGCGCAACCCTGCCGCGCTCTGGAGCCAATTGTTTTTCTGACTGTTGTAGAAAAACGCTTCGTCCTTGTCCTGATCCTTCACCGCCTGCTTGCCGCCGCGGGGTTGGATGGCCTCGGAACTGCGCCGCTCGTAGACGCCGTTCAGGGCGTCGACGGCCTTCTCGCGCTCCGCGATGCAGTTGATCATGGCGTCGCACACTCCCGTCGCCAACTGGTACGCCGGCCGGTGGGCGTCGGTGGCGGCGGGCAGCGCCTGCGCGTAGTCCTCCCGCACGTACGCGACGAGATCGGATTGCGAGAAGGCCGCGGTACCCAGCGGCGCGAGGATCTTGTCCAGGTGCGCTTCCAGAAACGGCTGCAAGGTCAGCGACGGCGCGGCCTCGGGGTTGATCGTCGGCGGTTCCTCGACCGGGAGCGTCTTGGATTCGGCCACCGGGCCTTTGTTCGGGGCGGTCCAGCCCGGGGCGTGCTTGTAGTGCCGTTTGTGGTTGGCAGGCGCGATGATCTCCAGGCCGGCAAAGGCCATCCGGACGTGGCAGGGCAGGGCGATCAGGATCGCACCCAGACAGACGAAAAATCGACGGGGGAAGGTCTTCATGGAGATTGCAACCAAGTTGGGGTGAACACTTTGCAAAAAAACTCCGTCCAGGGTCAAGCCTGCAATTCCGATGGGGAAAGCTGCGCGCCGCGAACCCTCCTTCCCAAAGGGCCGGATCGGGGCTAAGTTGTTGGCCTATCCCCATGTCGGAATTTGATCTCATCGTCATCGGCGCGGGTCCGGGCGGTTACGTCGCGGCGATCCGTGCGGCGCAACTCGGCCTGAAGACCGCCATCATCGAAAAGGAAAAAGCGCTCGGCGGCACCTGCCTGCGCATCGGCTGCATCCCCAGCAAGGCGCTGCTCAACTCCAGCCACCACTTTCATTTTGCCAAGAAGGAAGCCGCCAGCCACGGTGTCGTCATCGGCGACGTGCGGCTCGACCTGCCCACGATGCTCAAGCGCAAGGACAAGGCCGTCTCCACGCTGACAGGCGGCGTGGCCTTCTTGATGAAGAAAAACAAGGTCACCGTTTATCCCGGCGAGGGGCGCATCACCGCGCCGGGCAAGGTCGCGGTGACCGGTGCGAAGAACGAGGAACTCTCGGCCAAGCACATCCTGCTGGCTACGGGCAGCGTGCCCATTGACCTGCCCACCATGCCGGTCGACGGCAAGGTGACCGTCACCAGCACGGAGGCGCTGGCCTTCGACGCGGTGCCGCCGCGGATGGTCGTCATCGGCGGTGGGGCCATCGGGCTGGAACTCGGCTCGGTGTGGTCGCGGCTCGGCGCACAGGTCACGGTGGTCGAGTTTTTGCCGCGGATCGCCCCGGGCTTCGACCTGGAGCTGGCCAAGGGGTTGCAGAAGTCGCTCGAAGCGGAGGGGCTGAAGTTTCACCTCGAAACGAAGGTCGACGGCATCGACCTCGGCGAAGGCAAGGCCACCGTGCGCGCCACCGCCAAGGACGGCTCGAAGCTCACGCTGGAAGCCGAGAAGGTCCTTGTCGCCGTCGGCCGCAAGGCGGCGCTCGGCAACGCCGTGGCCCCCGAACTCGGCCTCGCGCTTGACGAACGTCACCGCGTGAAGGTGGACAAGCACTTCGCTACGAACGTGCCCGGCGTCTACGCCATCGGCGACGTGATCGCCGGTCCCATGCTCGCGCACAAGGCCGAGGAGGAGGGCGTCGCGGTGGCCGAGTTCATCGCGGGCAAGGCTGGGCACGTCAACTACGACGTGATCCCCGGCGTCGTCTACACGCACCCGGAGGTCGCCAGCGTGGGGCTGAGCGAGGACTTGGCCAAAGAAAAGGGCGTGCCGGTGAAAACGGGCAAGTTTTTCTTCCGCGCCAACGGCCGCGCGCTCGCCAGCGACAGCGCGGAGGGCTTCGTCAAGCTCGTGGCAGACGCCAAGACGGACCGGCTCCTGGGCGCGCACATCCTCAGCCCGGCCGCCAGCGAACTGATCCAGGAAGCCGTGTCGGTGATGGAGTTTGGCGGGAGTTCGGAAGACCTCGCGCGCACCGTCCACGCGCACCCGACGTTGAGCGAGGCCGTCAAGGAGGCCGCGCTCGCGGTCGAGGGCCGCACGATCAGCGCGTGATGAACCGGGGCGTTGTGTTCCGCGCCCTGGCCGTGAGCCTGGGCACGCTGTCCCTGCTGTTGGCGTCGGCGTCCGGCGGGCGGGCGAACGGCGTCGTGACGGGACCGGCGTTCCGCTTCGACCAGGACACGTTCGCGTTCGCCAACGAGACGGTCTACGTCTATCCCAACGGCTACGCCGAAAAGCGCAAGCTCAAGCCCGGAGAGAAGCCGCCGGCGTTCGTGCTGCATTGCTTCGTGATGAGCCGTGCGGCGGAGCAGTTTCGCAACTTCGCGCGGTTCGACCCGGCGCAGCCGCCGCCCGACGACGAGACGCTGGCCCGCCTCGTGCGTCGCGTGACCGGCCGTGCGGCCTGGCGCGATCCGCTGCCGCCGGAGGAACGCACGACCATCCCCGGCTACGCCGATCTGCGCGCCTTGAGCAAGGCCCGGCCGCTGGTTGTGCAAAAGAACATCGGCCTCGGCTGGACGGCATATTGCCGGGTTGGCAACTGGCGCATGTTTTTCTTCCCGCTGAACGGCCCCACGCAGCAGCATCACACCCAGGAGCGGGTAGAGGGTTGTCTGGCGCGCAACGATCTGTTCATCGCCTACCTGACGACGTACCCGAGCCTGAGCGTCAACCACGCCGTCGTCATCTACGGCCGCCGACCGACCACGCCGCGGGACGAAGCGGCGGGAGTAATTCACTATTTTGTCTATGACCCCAACCATCCCGGCGCGCCGCGCGACATGATTTACGACACACGGAAAGGCGAGTTTTCGTACCAGAAGGACTGGGATTTTGTCGGCGGCAAGGTGACGGTACTGCAATCGTACAGCTACTGGGGGCAGTAGGAACGCCTGCGGCGGAAGTTCCTTCGGACGGCGCGTTTACGAGCTATCTTTTCCGGCGTCTTTGGGGTACGTTGTCCCACCTTTGGAAACGACTCCCGCCATCCTGTTGCGCCGCATCAAGCTGACCGAGAGCAGCCTGATCGTGACGTGGTTCACCGAGGAGCACGGCAAGCTGAAAACCGTCGCCAAGGGGGCGCGCCGGCCGCGCAGCCCGTTCGCGGGTCGGCTGGATCTGTTCTACGCGGCGGAGATCACGTACTCGCGCAGCCGCCAGAGCGAACTGCACGGCCTGCGCGAGGTGGCGCTGCGGGACTCGCGCGAGGGGTTGCGCACGCAGTACGAACGCACGCAGATGGCGGCATACTTCGTGGAATTAGTGGAGTTGACGACGGAGTTCGAGCAACCGGTGCCGGAAGTCTACGACCTGCTGCGGCGCGCGCTGGATTTCCTCGATAAGAACGCGCCGACCCGTCGCGCGATGCTCCACTTCGAGAGCGAACTCAGCCGCTTGCTGGGCGTCACCGGCATGCACAATCCCGAGGCGGACCCGGCGCAGTCCATCGTGCGGCTGGCGGGACAGTTGCCCAAGGATCGCGCACGGATTCTGAAGGGTTTGCCGCACGCCGCCACGACCGCGGTTTGACCGCTCAGGCCGCGTTGGCTTGCATCCACAGCCAGACGCGCCCGGTGGCCCTGTTTTCCTCCGTGGCTTGCCGGAGTGCGTCCGCCGGGATGGCGGCGGAGAGTTCCCCGCCGTGTTCCTCGATCCACGCGCCGCGGTCCGCCGCTACGATCCGCTCGATCCGGTGCGAGGCCGCGAAGCGGGATTGGAGAAGTTCCTCCGTTTCGGAAGAGAAGTCCGCGGCCTCGTGAACCTCGACCAGGATGTCGTCGCGCAACAAAGCCGGGGCTGCCTGCGGGTCCAGTAACTGCCGCTCGAAGCCTTCGATGTCGCACACGACCAACGTGCGGCCAACGGAGAGCGCATCCACATCGGCATGGCGGCAGAACGCGCCGACCCGCACCCGGTCCGCCGCCTGGTTGAGCGCGGCCAGACGGCGAACCTGCGCGCGGGAGATGAAGTCCGTGTCGAAGGCAAACACCTGCGAGCCCGGACTGAGCACCGCCAACCCGACGGCGTAGTAGCCCTCCGCGCAGCCGACGTCGATGATCGTGCGGTAGGAACGCTCCCCGATCTGATGGACGACCGAATGAAGCTCGGCCTCGTAGGAACCAAGCCATTTGGAGGTAATGGAACCCCACACCGCCGCATCGAAGTAACGCAAACCCTTGAAAGGGCCAGTCTGCACGCGGATGTCGGCTTTGTGCGGGAACAGCAGCGCCCGGAAGTTGGCCTGGCGTTGCCCAAACGCCCGGCGGAAATAAAGCCGGTTGCTGACCGTGTGCAGGAAGTTGGAAGCCGCCGGGGCGCGCTGCTCAAGCTGTGAGCGCAGGAAGCTTTTCATCGTGGGCGTCGGTCTCCTGCAAGTGCGCGTCGTGGTCGAACTGCAAGTCGTACAGCCGCCGGTACGTGCCGCCCTTCTCGTACAGGAACGCGTGCCGGCCCTGCTCGTCGATACAGCCGGCGTCCATCACGACGATGTTGTCCGCCTTCAGGATCGTCGAGAGCCGGTGCGCGATGGCGATGACCGTCTTGCCTTT
>CAXTMD010000386.1:0-4654 GCA_964245035.1 uncultured Chthoniobacterales bacterium | reverse complement strand
TGGTCACCGGTGAGCACCTCCCGGTTCTCCACCGTCGCGGGGTCGAGGTCCCAGAGATACAGGCTGCGACCCTCGTCGCGCCATGGCATCTTCAACATCTGGTTGAAGTCGCAATCGAACACCTCGCCCGTCCAACTCACGTTGAGCGTGTCGCGGCACATCAGGCCGTTCACGGCGGCGGGATTGAAGGACTCGACCAGCAGGTCCATGTAGGGGGCGAGCTGGTTGTTGTTGCGCAGCCAGGAGGCGAAGCGGCTCACGGGCACGTTGGTGATCGTGTAGAGACGGTTGAAGACGATGCCGAAGTGGGTAAGCAGTTCGCGCTTGTAGTCTTCTTCCAGTTCGCCCTGCGGACCGGGCAGCGACGCGCCGACCGGGTTGTAGACGAGGTGGAGCGGCAACTCGGGCTCGCGCCCGTAGCCGAGGCGGTTGAGCAGTTGGAGGGCGGCGATGGAGCGGTCAAACACGCCGTCGCCGCGCTGGGCGTCCACGTTGGCGGGCGAGTAGCAGGGCATCGACGCGACGATCTCCACGCGGTGCTCGGCCAAAAACTCCGCCAGGCCGTCGTGGGCGGGTTCCAGGAGGATCGTCAGGTTGCAGCGGTCCATGACGTGGCGGCGCGGGGTCACGGCGGCCAGGCGTGCGACGAAGTAGCGGAAGTCCGGGATCATCTCGGGCGCGCCGCCGGTCAGGTCGACCGTGGGGATGTCGGTGCGCTCCAGCCAGGCGAGGATGCGGTCGACGGTGTCGCGCGTCATGATCTCCTTGCGCTTGGGGCCGGCGTTGACGTGGCAGTGCGCGCACGTCAGGTTGCAGAGCTTGCCGACGTTGACCTGCAAGACGCGCGTCTTCGTGTGGCGCAGCGGCAGGCCGTGCGCGGCCAGCGTGGAATCGAAGCGGTTGCTCATAAAGGGGAGCGAAGGAGAAGGCCCCGGTGGCGGGCATCTAACATCGCACCGGGCGGGGTGGTTCACAACGGGGTTCAGCCGGCGGTGGTGGTTTGCGAACGCGCCTCGCCGCCGAGGAACTGGATGGCCAGTAACGCCGGCACGATGCCGCCCAAAAAAATCGTCGTGGCCGCGCCGGCGACCTGGAAGCTGTTGGACGTGTAGGTGGCGTACAGCGCCGCCGGGAACGTCTGGTGCAGCGGAGTGTTGAGCAGGTAGCTCACGTTGAACTCGCCCCAGGAAACGGCGAAGACCATCAGGCTGCCGGATACGGTGGCGCGCCGCAAATTCGGCAGGATGATCCAGGCGAAACGCTGCCGGAACCCGGCCCCCAAGCCACGGGCACAGAGGTCAAGCGCGGCGAAGTCAAAGGAGCGGAGTGCCCCGGCGACGATCCGCACCATGAACGGCAGAGTGTAGAGCAGATGCCCGCTGAAGATCAGCCACCAGGAGCCGCGCACGGCGGCATAAGCCTGGATCAAGGCGATGGACAGCGCGATCCCCGGCAGCGCCAGCGGCAGGGCAACCAATGTTTCCAGCCACGCCCGTCCGGGGAAGCGTCCCAACACCAGCGCGCACGCACCGGGCACGCCGAGGAGCAGGCACGCCCCCGTGCTCAGGGAAGCCAGGCGCAGGCTGAAGCCCAGCGACTCGTGGTAGAGGTCCCAGACGTACCCGAACCAGTGAAATGAGAAGAGGGTGGTGCCCGTTTTGCCGGCCCACTGTTCGGTGGAGAGCCCAAGGAAACTCGTGTTGAGTACGGACCCAAGGACGACCACGGCAAACGGCGCGGACACGCAGACCAACAGGGCGGCCGTACCCGCCGCCAACAGCCAGAACCCGCCGCCGCGTCGCCCGTTCATCGCCCCCTCCTTTGCCGCAGCGCGTGCTGCACCGCCAACGCGACGGCCGTGAGGCTGAGCGCCATCGCGGCCGCCAGCGGCGCGTCGGCCGCGCCGGTGAACCGGTAAAAGATTTCTAGCGGCAGCACCGAGAAGCGCCGTGACAGGATCAGCGCGACGCCGAAGGAACCCAGCGACACGCTGAAGGTCAACGCAAAGGCGGACAGGAGCGCCGGACGCAGGATCGGCAGCGTCAACCACCACCAGCGTTGCCCCGCACTAGCCCCGAGCGAGGCCGCCGCCTCGGTCCACTGGGGATCGAACCGGTTCAGCGAGGCTTCGAGCGCCAGCACTCCGCGGGGGACCTCGAAATACAGGTAGGCGATGACCAGCCCCGTCATCTGGTAGGCCGCGCCCGAGAGCCAGGGTGTGCCGAGCAGCCGCGCCGTCATCTGCGGCACGACGCCGACCCGCCCCAGCATCACCACCGCCAGGAAGCCAACCATGATGCCCGAGAGCGAGGCCGGCAGCGCGAACGCCGCCCGCACGAAACGCTTTCCCGGAAAACGGTGCCGCGCCAGCAGCCACGCCGGCCCCAGGGAAAGCAGCGTGGACACCGCCGCCACCGCGACGCTCAACACGAGAGAGTGCAGCAAGGCGGTGCGGTACGCCGAGCTGTGCCACAGCCGGACGTAAGCGTTGCCGTCGGGGCTGCCCGCACCGTGCCAACTCCCGTACGCCAACACGCACAAGGGCCAGACCAGCAACGCGAACACCACCACCGCGAGCGGCAGCACCAGCCAGGCCGGAGTACCCCTGTTCATCAATGGTCCTGACGGCTCTCCGGGCCAGTCCCTAAATTTCCGGCGAGGTGCTTCGTACGTCCCATGGTTACCAAGCCAATCTAGGGACTGGCTCGGAGAGCTATCACTACCATCAGGACGAGAGGTCTTCAGCGGCTGCCGCGGATTTCCTTGGTCCAGCGTTCCTTGACGGCGTTGGACTGCGCGGCCATCTCGGAGAGCGGCAGCACCACGGTCTTCGCGTAGGCGGAGTCGGGCAGGAACTGCCCCGAAAGCTTGGGGCCGAGATCGACCTTCATCACCGGACGGAAAAACGCCTCCGCAAAGAGTTTCTGCGCATTATCGGTCAGCAGCCAATCCAGGTACTTTTTGGTCGCTTCCGGGTGCGGGTCGTTCTTGACCATGCCGATCACCAGCGGCATGGCGACGGTGCCCTCCGCTGCGATGATCGTTTCAATCGGCGCGTGATCGACGTACTTGGCTTTGAGGCCGTTGCCGTCGGCGTTGATCCAGATGGGGATTTCCCCGCGCAGGAGGTCGTTGTAGATGTTCTCGCGCGGGTAGCTCAGCACGTTGGCGTCGAGCTTCTTGAGGTATTCAAAGCCTTTGCCGAGATCGGGTCCGCCGCCGAGCACGGCGTTGATGCCGTAGACGAACGTGTAACCGGTCCCACCCCAGGTCGGGTCATCGTAGGCGACCATGCCCTTGTAGGCGGGCTTGAGCAGGTCCTCGAAGGATTTCGGCACCGGCGCGCCTTTGAGCGCGCTCGTGTTGACGAGGATGGCGACCGAAGCGGTGTGGACCGTCCACCATTTGCCTTCGGGGTCCTTCAGACCGTCGGGAATCTTGTCGAACCCGGCCGGCTTGTAACCTTGGTGGAGTCCCTTGACCGTCGCCTGGTAGCCGATGGCCCCGGAGTAATAAGCCAGGTCGGCCTGCGGGTTTGCCTGCTCGGCTTCCAGGGCCGCCATCGCGGCCGAACTGCCCTTCATGTCGGGCGGGACTTTGACGCCGGTTTCCTTGAGGTATTCCGCGGTCACGCCGCCCCAGTTCGCGTAGTTGGGGATGCAGTCGTACTGAACGACGAATTTGTCCGCGTCCTGCGTCCGTGCGGCGTGGGCGAAGAGGGACAGGGAGCAGAGCGCGACGGCAAGAAGTCGTGTTTTCATCGGGGGAGAAGGGAAGCAATGAGCTACGGCAACAATCCGCGGGCGGGGGGCATTTGGATGCCGCTCGTCACGTGCAAATCCCTGCTCGTTCGGTCCGTGCGCTCCGCCGCGGGCAGGCTGCGCAAGCCGCACCGCCAGACCCCGTCGCGCAACGAGGCGGTGAACACCTCGTCCACGCCCTCCGCGTCCAGTTGGTCGGCCCAGGCGGCGTGGTCGTATTCCACGCGGGCGATCCCGACACTCGGCACCGCCCCGGCGCGCAACTCCACGATGGCGTAATGTACCGCTGGGTCGCCGTCGTGGTCGGGTTTGCCGACGACGCCGCCGTTGGCCGCGAACCGCCCGCCCCGCAGCAGGCGCACCCATGGAAAGCCGGAGTGGGTGCAGACGAAACCCGCCGCGCCAAATTGGTCGAGCCATCCTTCCAGCCGGACCTCGTCAAGCTGCGAGCCGTAGAGAAATTCGTTGGTCTGCGCCGGGCTGCCGTGGCAAAGCAGGATCGACCCGGCGGCGGTTTCGAGGACGAGCAGATCCGGCCAGGTGCCAAACCACGCGCGGTGGGCGTCGCTCAGGGAACGCATCGCCCACCGGTGCGCCAGGCTGCCGTAGCCGTTGTCGGCGGGGTCGGCGTAGTTGCAGCCGCAGTCTTCCTCGCGGGCCGCGGCCTTCTGTTCGTAGTTGCCCGCCACGAGGAACGGAAAGTGGCGGCCGATGAGTGCGGCCGTCTCGTCGCTGTGCCCGCAAAAGCCGGTGGAGTCGCCGAGGAACGCATAGCCGTCGCAGCCCGCTCGTCGGGCGTCCTGCAGGCAGGCGCGCAACGCGGGCAGATTGCCGTAAGCGCCGCCCATGACCGCCAGGCGTGCGAGGCCGCGCGCGTCCCGCCGGGCCACCGG
>CAXTMD010000385.1:0-4655 GCA_964245035.1 uncultured Chthoniobacterales bacterium | reverse complement strand
GGGGCGGTGGCTTGCACCAACCTTCAGGGTGGTGGGGCCGCTGGCCGTCGGCGTCTGGCGCTGCGCCCCCCTGCCGGGGTGCGACGCCCGTGCCGATGATACCGGTGGTGCGGCACCCCCGGCTATGGTCCTCCACCCCTCCGGGGTGAAGAGACGGCGGCTGGTGTGGTGCTCTGCGGTGCAACCATCTTGAAAAGCGTCGGATGCTCCGCTTTTGCCTGCTGCCATTCCGCCCTCCGCATTGCGCATTGCGCATTCTCATGGGTTTCCCTTCCCGATCTCGTAGCCGTAGGCGTCGGCGGTTTGCGCCACGGTCAGCGACTCGCCCGCGCGGTCCGTGAGGCGGAAGTTGGGCAGGCTGCCGGGGTCCAGCGTGCCGTCGGGCTCGAACTCCGCCGCGACGACCCCGCCGTGGGTCGCCTGCGGAGCGTTGGCGTTCGTCTGCCCTTGCCCTGACGTGGCCGGCGCGGGGGCGGTGGACACCATCCCTTGCCCGACCGGGTCAAAGCGCGCGTCGTCGCCGAGCGTGTACTCGCGCACGCGGGCGTTTTCCTGGCCGGACCCGTAGCCGGGCTTGGTGTCCACGCCGAACCGGCCGCCGTCGGCGTCGATCCACAGCACCATTGGTATCCCCTGCGAGGCCGCCTCGTCGCGTCCGTACTCGGTGAGCGCCAGCAGGCGGTCGGCCTGCGCGTCGAGGTTGTGCCCGCGCAGGGAGCGCGCGAGCGTGGGCACGGCCACGGCGGCGAGCGTCACCAGCAGCGCCATGACGAGCACCAACTCGACGAGCGTGAACGCGGCGGCCGGACGTGGCATGGAGCTATTTCCCGTTCCAGTTGTTGATGTCGTCGTCCGTGCCGGTGCGGCCGTCGGGACCGGGCGAGATCAGGTCGTAGGTGCCGTGCTTGCCTGGGTAGTCGTACTCGTAGTTGTTGCCCCACGGATCGGGCGGGATGCGGTCGAGGTACGGCCCGTGCCAGCCCTGGACGCTGGAGTTGACGAGTTCGCCGAGGTTGCCGCCCTTCGGGAACGCGCCGGTGTCGACCTCGTAGGATTCCAGCGCCGTCTTGAACGCCGAGATCTGCGTCGCCGCGGCGGTGACCTTGGCCTGCTGGCTGCGGCCGGCCATTTTGGGGATGACGATGGCCGCCAGCGTCGCCAGGATCACGAGGACCAGGAGCATTTCGACCAGCGTGAAGCCGGAGCGAGGGCGGAGTTTCATGGGTGGGTTGTTTCTCATTTGATCTGGTCCTGGATGGCAAAAATCGGGATCACCATGCCGATGAAAATGACGCCGATCACTCCGGCGATGGCAAAAAGCATGAGCGGCTCGGCGAGCGAGACGGCGGTTTTGAGCTGGCGGTCGAGCGTGACCTCCGTGACGCCGGCGAGGCGCACGAGTTCGGTGTCGAGGCGGCCGGTTTCCTCGGCGACGGAGATCATCTCCAGCGTCGAGCCGCCGAAGAGCGCGCGGTTCTCGGCGAGGCTGCCGGCGAGCGTTTCGCCCTTTTTGACGCGCTCCGTGGAATCAGCCACGAGGTCGATGAGCGTCTGGTAGCCGAGCGAGCGGCGCGCGACGTTGAGGCCGTTGACGAGCGTCACGCCCGCGTTGAGCAGGGTTCCCAGCATCCGGCAGAAACGCGCCATGGCGATCTGCGACATCAGCGGGCCGATGACGGGGGTGCTCAGGAGGATGCCTTCGATGGTGCGGCGGGTCCGGTCGTCGCGCCACCACGTGCGGCCGAAGTACACGGCGAGCGCGACGACACCGAGGAGGATGAGGCCGTTGTGCCGCAGGAGGTCGCTCGCGCCCACGATGATGCGCGTGATGAGCGGCAGCGTGGCGTTGAAACCGGCAAAGAGCGTCTGGAAGCGCGGGATGAAGAACACCAGCAGGAAGATGACGACGCCGGTGGCGAGGGTCATCAGCACGGCGGGGTACATCATCGCGGCAGTGACCTTGGCGCGCAGTTCCTTTTCGCGCGCCTGGAACTCGGCGATCTGCGCGAGCACCACGTCGAGGAAGCCGCCGGCCTCGCCCGCTTCCACCATGGCCACGTAGATGCGCGGGAACACGTCGGGCGACCGCGCCATGGCGACGGCGAGCGGCGCGCCGTCGATGACGGCGTCGTGGAGTTCGCGCCACTTGGCGGCGGCGGGCGCGTTGGAGGTTTCCTTGTAGAGGATGGTCAGCGCGCGGGAGAGCGGCACGCCGGCCGTGAGCAGGCTGGAGAGCGAACGGGTGAAGTCCTCCAGCGCGGAGAAGGGGACCTTCTTGGATTGAAAGAAGGCGGGTGTCTTTCCGGCGGCGGGTGCAACGGACACCTGTTTTGTGGCGCGCAGGGCAGGGGCGTTGCCACCGACCTCACTGAGACGCAGCGGGGTCAGGCCCTTGTCCTCGATCAGCCCCATCGCCTCGGCACGGCCGCCCGCCTCGACCCGTCCCTGGGTCGTGGCGCCGCCGGCGGCGAGGGCTTTGTATTCAAAGATGGGCATGGGAGGAGTGCCGCGTCAGCGGCTTCGTCCAAGGTAGGGTTGCCTCTCCGAGGCAATCCAAATGTCTCTGGATGAACGTGCCCGTGCTCCCGCGTTCCCTGCGTCGGAAAATCTAGGATTGCCTCGGAGAGGCAACCCTACCTTGGAACGACCGGCCGCTGCGCGGCCTGACCAGAAATAGCGGCGGCGCGTCTTCATCGCTGGCTCTCGATCATCGCCGCGTCCTCGTCCTTGGACACGCGCATCACCTCCGACGGCGTCGTGATCCCCTCGCGCACCAGCCGCCAGCCGTCTTCGATGAGCGTGTGCATGCCTTCCTTGCGCGCGACTTCCTTGACCTCCAGGCTGCTGCCCCCGCGCAGGAGCACCTTGCGGATGTCCGGGCTCATGCTCATCAACTCGAACACCGCCTGCCTGCCGCTGTAGCCGGTCGTGCGGCAGTGTTTGCAGCCGACGGCGGCGAAAATTTCCACTTCGCGCAGGGCCGGGATGTTCTCGCGCAACTCGCGCGTGCGCACGGTCGTGTCCGGCCGCTTGCACTCGGGACAAAGCTTGCGCACGAGCCGCTGCGCCATCACGGCCTCCAGCGACGAGGCGACGAGATACGGCTCCACGCCCATGTCCACCAGACGCGTCAGCGCGCCGGGGGCGTCGTTCGTGTGCAGCGTGGAAAAAACCATGTGGCCCGTCAGCGACGCCTGCACGGCGATCTGCGCCGTTTCCTGGTCGCGGATCTCACCGACGAGGACCACGTCCGGGTCATGCCGCAAGATCGCGCGCAACCCCCGCGCAAACGTCAGCCCGGCTTTCTCGGAAACCTGGATCTGGTTGATGCCCTTGATCTGGTACTCCACCGGGTCCTCGACCGTGATGATCTTGCGCACCGAGTCGTTGATCTGGCTGAGCGCGGAGTAAAGCGTGGTCGATTTGCCCGAACCCGTCGGCCCGGTCACCAGCGCGATGCCGTGGGGCATGTCGAGCACCCGCTCGAAGAGCCTCCGTTCGCGCTCGGCCATGTTCAGGCCCGCGAGGCCGGGCACGGTGCCGCCGCTCTGACGCAAGAGGCGCATGACCACCGCCTCGCCGTGGAGCATCGGAATGACCGACACGCGGATGTCCACGTCCGCGCCCTTCACGCGGATCTTGATGCGGCCGTCCTGCGGCACGCGCTTCTCGGCGATGTTGAGGTTGCTGAGGATCTTGATGCGCGAAACGATGGCCGGCTGGAAACGCTTGATCTGCCCCGGCACGCTGACCTCCTGCAACAGGCCGTCGATGCGGTAGCGGATGCGCAGTTCGTGCTCGAAGGGCTCGACGTGGATGTCGCTCGTGCGCATGGACAGCGCGTCGCCAAGGATCTGGTTGACGAAGCGGATGATGCTCGCGTCCTCGGCCGCCTTGTCGAGGTCGCCGTCGTCCTGGCGGTCGTCGGCGACGACCTGGAAGCCTTCCTCCTGTTCGAGCAGGTTGAGCGTGTCCGCGCCGACGCCGAGGTGCTTCTTGATCTCGCGCTGGAGCGCCGCGCTCGGGGCGAGCACGGGTCGCAGCTTGAGGTCTGTGAACGACTTCAGGCTGTCCAGACCCGGCGCGGCGAAGAGCCGGCTGAGCGCGACCTCGACGTGGCCGTCGGTCTGGCGCAGCGGCAGCATTTCCTCGCGCAGGAGGATGCGCGCCGGGAAGCGGGCGAGAATGTCGCGGTCGGGCTCGGCGTTTTCGAGCGCGGTGAACTCCAGGCCGTACTCGCCAGCCAGCCAGCGCAGGATGTCCTCCTCGCTCTCGGGCGCGGTGCCGTTCATGCGCGCGAGCGCGTCGGCATCCAGGGCCGAGAGCTGGCGGCTCTCGACCATGCGCGCGGTGAGTTCGGAGGTCATCGGAGGGAAAAGGGTGAAATCAGTCGAGGATGCCGTCCATCACGAGGGCGGCTTCCTGGCGCATGTTGAGGACCTTGCGCAGTTCGTCGCGGGCGGCGGCCAACTCGCTGGCGGCCTGCTTGCGCTGGTCCCGCACGGCCTGGAGCTTGGCCTTCACGTCGTTGACCGTGGAGTTGTCGTCGTCGAGCGTCGCGCGGAGCGCCTGGAGTTCGGGCGAGCCGCCGCGCGGACCACCGGGGCCGCCGGGGCCGCCTTCCCGGCGCTGGCCGCGGTTGCCGGCGCCGGGAA
>CAXTMD010000384.1:0-4659 GCA_964245035.1 uncultured Chthoniobacterales bacterium | reverse complement strand
TTTGCGCGTCCAGTTCTTCCACGGCAGCGTCGAACACGTCTTCCTTGCCCGGAAAAGCGTCGTAGAGCGTAGGTCGGGAAATCCTGGCCCCGGCGGCGATGTCGCCCATCGTGGTGCGTGCGTAGCCGTAACGCAGGAACACGTCCACGGCCGCGCGCACGATCCCGGCACGCCGGTCGGTTGGCTGGGGCGGAACCGGCTTTTGCGTGGGTGATCGTTTTACATTTCGACGAATCATGTAAAGTTGTGGAGTTGGCACACCCGCCGACAAGCAGCCTACCACCACGGCCAACCGCCCATCCAGAAAAACCCATGCCCGACCCCACTCAACAAACCACCTGGGAAACCTACCAGAAAGCCTGGTCCGACGTTTCCCCCGCCACCCGGCGCGAACTGCTCGCCCGCAGCGTCAGCGAAGACGGCGTCTACACGGACCCCCTGGCGGTGTGCCGGGGGCACGACGCTTTGCAGAGCTACATCGAAGCATTCCGCCAGAGCATGCCCGGGGCGTCGTTCAAGAACCACCGGTTCACCGCGCACCACGCGCAGTCGCACGCCGAGTGGAGTTTGTACGACGCGCAGGGCAAGGAAGTCCAGCCCGGCAGCAGCTACGCGCGCTTCGGGGAAGACGGCCGGCTGACGCACGTCACCGGCTTCTTTGACGCCGCTCCGGAAGCGGCGTGAACGACTACCCGGCCGGACGCCGCAACAGCTGCTTGATCAGCTTTGCCAGCCCGGTCTGCCGCGCCCAGTGGCGCTGGTGCGAGGGCCGCAGCATCTGCAACGCCGCCACCCAACTCGCCACCGGCTCGGGCAGCCGGCGCGCCCGCGCGATGCTCAGGCAATCCTCCACGGTGCGGTGAAAGAGCACCGGCGGCGCGTACCACTCCTCCCATTGCTGCCGCGCGAGCCGGCCCATCGCGGCGGCTTCGGACTCGCGGGCGGCGAGCCGGGCGGGCAGCGAACGCCAGTCCGCCTCCGCCACCCGCAGGCTGAACCGCTCCCAACACGGCCCCTCGGGCGCAACCCAATCGTCCGCCAGGATCACCGGCGGCCGGCCCGCGCGCATCGTCTCGAACAGCCGGATGCTGCTCGCCCCGTAGCCGCGCGGACACAGCACGAAGTGGCTCGCCCACGTTGTTTCCAGGTAGCGCCGGCGGAAGGCATCGCCTTCCTCTGCCGTGCCGTGCCGCCAGACCCGTTCGCCTTCGGCGAAGGTGTCGCGGCAGCAACCCCGCGGGTCCTCCAGTCGCCCGAGGTCCGAGCGCACCGGCGCGCTGAAGTACGTGCCGAGGAAACTGTAGAGGTAGCGGCGTTCGTCACTGCCGTGGTCCTCGTCGAGGAACGGATTTTCTTTCGCCAGCAGGTACGCGCCGGAACGTGTGCGCCCGGGACGATGCCACGCCCGTTCCACCGAGGGATAAATGCCGGGCAGGAGTGGCACGATCCGGTCGTTGGGATCGTACAGGAAACACTTGCGCCGGTGGCGGCGCACCAGCGGATGCCGCCAGAGATACCCGAAAACCGTCCCTTCGCCCAGCGGCCGGACGAAGAGGATCAGGTCCGCCGCATCGGGGTCGTCGGTGAGGGTGTGGACACCAAAACGGTCGGCGCGCTGGCTGTCGCGCAACAAAAACGAGATGTCCGGGTACGTTCGCCCGTCCAGGGGGGATTTTTGCTGGACGGAAACCAGATGGACGCGCGCCATAACCCTGCGGAGAAACGTGCCTTCTTACCTGTCGCTCTGCGGGAGCGAACAGGCGACGGACAGCAGGGAAGAAAACGGCGGAGTCGGCATGGAGCCGGAAACCTCGCGTCAGACGGCGGGAAAGACAAGCCGGTGCCCGGCCCCTCCCGCGCCGCGGGAGGGGCAGGATTTCTGCTCAGTCCGCCTTGACGGGAAGCCGCACCCGGAACGTCGCCCCCTGGTGGCGGCCGAAGCTCTCGGCGGTGACCTGGCCGCCGTGCGCCGCGACGATGGCGCGGGAGATGGACAATCCCAAGCCCAGCCCGCTGTGCGCCTGCGTGTGCGTGGCTTCTTCCTGCTCAAAGGCGTCGAACACCTTGGGCAGGACGTCGGCCTCGATGCCGAGTCCGGTGTCGCTGACTTCCACCACGACGCTGCCGCCGGTGCTGCTAGAGCGCACGGCGACGCGTCCACCCTCCGGGGTGAATTTGGCGGCGTTCCTGAGCAGGCTGCAAAAGACCTGTTGCAGGCGTTTTGCGTCGCCCAGAACTTGGTGCTGGGTGGCGACGAGTTCCACCGCCACGTGCAGCGCCTTGGCTTCCAACTCGCCCCGGCAGGTTTCCAGCGCCTGCCGCACGATGGCGTGCAAATCCGCCGGCTCGCGGCTGACAGGCAGTTTGCCGTGGGCGATGCGGCTCAGGTCCAGCAGGTCGTCGATGAGGTGGATCTCGGTGTCCACGTGCCGGCCAATCATCTCGTGGATCTCGCGCACCTGGTCGGACAGGCCGCCCTGCTGGGCCAGGTAGTGGAGCGCGAGCGTCACAGGGGCGAGCGGCGTGCGCAGTTCGTGGCTGACCGCCGCCAGGAACTGGTCCTTGGCCTGGTTGGCGGCCTCCGCCTCCTGGCGGGCCGTCTGCGCGATTTGCAGGAGACGGGCACGTTCCTCCTCCGCTTGGTGGAGCGCCGTCTGGTCGCGCAGGATTTTCATGCAGCCCGGCTGCGGTCCGTCCTCGCGCAGGGGCATGACGATGCCGCTGCCCCAGAACTGCGTGCCGTCCTTGCGCAGGTGCCAACGCTCGTTGTAGAAGCGGCCGGTCTGGTGGGCCTGGTCGATTTCCATGCCTGGCACGCCCTGATCCCGGTCCTCAGGCGTGAAGAGCAGATCCACCGGCCGGCCCACCACGTCGGCCGCCGAGAACCCGGTCATGACCTCCGCTCCGGCGTTCCAACTGGTCACCTGATGCTGGGCATCGAAGGTGAAGATGGCGTAGTCGCGCGCGCTGTCGACGATGAGTCGGTAGCGCTCGTCGCCCTCACGGGCACCCATCTCCCGGCGCAGCTCGAAGAGGTGGCGGTGCGAGGACAGGCGGGCTTGGAGTTCGGGGGGATGGAAGGGTTTGGTCAGGAAGTCGTCGGCGCCGGCTTCCATCCCCAGCAGCACGAGGCTTTTCTCCCGGCCGGCGGTCAGCAGAATGATGGGCACGGCGGCCGTCCGCTCCGCTCCGCGCAGGAGCCGGGTCAGCTCGACGCCGTCCAACCCAGGCAGGAACACGTCGCAGAGCACGAGGTCGAACGTCTCCCTCTGGGCCGCCTCCCAGGCTTGCTCTCCGGTATCGGTGGCCTCCACCTCGTAGGTGCCGGCCAGGATCCCGCGCAGCAGGTCGCGGGTGGAGGCGTCATCTTCCACCAACAGCAGACGGAGCAGGGGAGGGAGGGTGGTTCCCTCCCGGGAGGGAGCATGGGAAGCGGTCATGAGGCGAAACGGCAGAAGGGTCAGGGTCGAAGCGGCGGATGATTTCTGCGGGTTCCGCCGGCCGTCGGCGGCCAGACTGGTTGCTCCCGGAGGAGGTACATCTTAGGACCCGGTAGGCCGGGTGACTATTCATGTGAAGTCGAAAGATGTAAACGCCTGACGACGAACGTTTCATATTCCGACGGAGCTCTGACGGCAGCATCGTGTTTTCCCGGAGGTTCGGGGACCCGGTTTCCCCGACGCGGGCGGGGTCAGCACCTCCAAGCGACCCGCGGAGAAGCCGGCTATTTGGACGGTCCCCGCTGCGGCGGGCGCAGATAGAACAGCATGAAGATACCCGCGCAGATCACCAGGGAGCCCACCCATTTCAGCGACCAACCCGGGTCGCGCAACACCTGCACGATACTCATGTCGCGGTTCTGCGGGTTCCACGACGCCTGCGAGATCTTGTAGGTCAAACCCGTGAACGTGTTCCACCAGTTGCCGGGGAAGTTGAACGGGTGGTTCATCGAACAGGAGCCTGCGCCTGTTTCGCCCGCCACGTCGGTGACTCGCAGGTCGCTCCGGAAGCTCGCCGGAGTGTCCGTGCCCTCCATGAACTCCACGTGGAAGGCGTCCAGTTGCAGGCCGATGGGCAGCGGCTCGACCCGGAAGTCGTACGACAGCTTCGTCGGACGCGGGGCGGTGGGCAGCGTGAACTCCCAGCCGCTGGCCGCCCATTGTTCAAAGACCGCGCCGCCGCGGGTCAGGCGCACGCGGATGCCCTCGAAGCGGCTGGGAGCCGGGTTGTTGGCGGCCTGGGGGGCGGCGTCGTTGCTGCCGCCGCCGCTTTTGACGAGGTTCGGGTTGCCGCTGGTAGCCGCTTTGTCGTCGGTGGTGGGCAGGTCCTTGGCGGGGTGGAACTCGGTGTGCGCCAAGGCGACAGGCACACTCTGGAGGGCTTCCAGTTGCCAGTCGGCCCAGCCGGTGTTGATCGGCTGGCCGGGCTGGAGCGTGCCGCGCATCGGCTCGGGCAGGGCGCTGGATTTCAAGAGGAACGTCAGCGTGCCGGCCGCGTCGCAGTAGACGGTGGCCTGGTTGTCCGCCGCCGTGCCGATGTTCGGGGCCGCGCCGGCGGGCGACGACGCGGCGGGGTCGTCGGCGGGCAGCGCGCCGTGGACGCGCACGAGCACGGCGGGGTTGTGCGGCTCGGCGGAGGCGTTCGCGGGTTGGTTATCCT
>CAXTMD010000383.1:0-4675 GCA_964245035.1 uncultured Chthoniobacterales bacterium | reverse complement strand
GTCGCGGTCGGCGCGGTCGCCGGCGCGCAGGCTGCGCGTGGCGGTGCCGAGCACCTTGGGCGCGGCGACGGGTTCGTCGAGGATCTGCCCGGTGACCACGACCGTCACGCCGGAGGTTTTTGCGTTGAGGCGCTGCAACACCCCTAAGCGCTCGGCGGAGATTTCCGGGTCGGGCACCGCGCCTTCGACGGCCGCGATTTCCAGGTGCGGGAACACCAGGGCGTCGGACTGCCAGTTGGACAGTTCGGCGGCGAAACGCTCCTGGGCGCGCTCGGTCTCGCAGACGACCCAGAAGTTGGCAGCCTTGCCGCGCCAGTGAGCGGCAAGTGCGGCGACGAGAAAGGGACGTGCGGCCTCGGCCACGTGCGGGAGCACCAGCGGGCGTTTCGCGGTCGGAGGGCGGCCGAGATCGTGATGCTTCGACAACGCTTCCAGCGCGGCTTCAAACAAAGGTTGGTCCGAATCGTTCATGGACGGCAGCAAGGAAAACTGTTCGCTCGCAACGGCACCGGCGGACGCTCACGCTGCGGCAAATTCGGGGCAATCACACAGCGCAAGCTGCCGTTCGTCCCCCAAGGTCCTGATGCCTCTCCGAGGCAATCCCTATTTTGGATTGGAGAAACGCGCCCGTCCGGTGACGTTCCTTTTTCAGAAAATCTAGGGATTGCCTCGGAGAGGCATCAGGACCTTGGGGGGCGAACGCCGCTGACGCGGCGGAAAAGCTCACTGGATGTTCAGCTCACGCGTGATGCCGAAGCGCTCGATGCGCTTGCGCAGCGTCGCACGGGTGACGCCGAGCGTCTTGGCCGCCTTCAACTGGTTGCCGCGCGTCAACTTCATCGCGGCGATGGTGAACTCGCGCTCCAGCCACGGCAGCAGGTGCAAGCTCTTGTCCTGCGCGGCGGCCCGGAAGAGGGTTTCAATGGCGGCCTGGACCGCGTCGGCCGGCGCCGCGTCCACGCTGGACGCGCCGATGCCCAAATCGTTCTTGGCCGCCGCGTCGCCCGCGCCTTCGGCTTCCGCCGAGAGCACGGCCGGAGCCACGCCAACGGTGCCGAGCGGGATGTCCTTGGGCAGCAGCACGTCGGCCGTCGCCAGCACGGAGGCACGCTGGAGGGTGTTTTCCAGTTCGCGCACGTTACCCGGCCAGGGGTAACTCTCCATCAGGCGCAAGGCATCCTCGGACAGGCGCAGCCGCGGGAGGTGCTTCTGCGAGCTGATCCGCGCCAGGAAGTATTCGCACAGCAGCCGGATGTCCTCGGCGCGCTGGCGCAGCGGCGGCAGGTGCACGCGCACGACGTTGAGGCGATAAAACAGGTCCTCGCGGAACTGCTTGCGGGCGACTTCCTGTTCGAGGTTCTTGTTTGTGGCGGCGACGATGCGCACGTCGGTGTGGAGCGTCTGGTTGCCGCCGAGGCGCGAGAACTCGCCCTCCTGCAGCACGCGCAAAATCTTGCTTTGCACCTGCATGGGCATCTCGCCGATCTCGTCGAGGAAGAGCGTGCCGCCGTCGCTTTGCTCAAAGCGGCCGATCCGCTGCGTGACCGCGCCGGTGAACGATCCCTTTTCGTGCCCGAAAAGCTCGCTTTCCAGCAGGGTCTCGGGGATAGCCGCGCAGTTGATGGCGACGAAGAACTTGTCGCTGCGGCGGCTGTAGTGGTGGATCGCGCGGGCGACGAGTTCCTTGCCGGAGCCGCTCTCGCCGGTGATCATCACCGGGGCCTCGCTGTGCGCGACACGGCCGACCATCTTGAAGACCGCCTGCATGGCCTCCGATTGGCCGACGATGCTGTCCTGGTGCTGGTCGACGGTGAGTTGTGGCTTCGGCGCGGTGGCTGCGCGCATCTCGGTCTGCGCCTTGAGCGCGGCGTCGACGATGACCTTCAGGTTGAAGGGCAGCGACTCCTTGCGGATGAAGTCGTACGCGCCGAGCTTCATCGACTCGATGACGCTCTGCGTCGTGCCATAGGCGCTCGTGAGCACGACCATCGCGTTCGGATCCTTCTGGCGGACGCGGGCGAGCAGTTCCAGCCCGCTGTAGGGCTGCATGTGCGTGTCGGTGATCAGCAGGTCGGCGTTTTCGCCGAAATAGAGCTTGTAGGCTTCGTCAACGCGGGTGGCCGTGAGCACGCGCGTGGTGGGGGTTTCGAGTTGGTGAACCGCCCACTCCAGGAAATCGCTCTCCGGATCAACGATGACAATGGTTTGCATTCGGCCGCACGAGAAAGTGGCCGGAGACCTTTTGCCTACAGGGAGCCAAATCTCCGCTGACGATTACTGTAATCGTGCACTGCTTCAAGCAAATCTTGCTTGCGGAAGTCGGGCCACAGGGTCGGCGTAAAGTAAATTTCGGCGTAGGAGAGCTGCCACAACAGGAAGTTGGACAAGCGCATCTCGCCGGAGGTGCGGATGAGCAGGTCGGGATCGGGGTAACAGCGCGTGTACAGGTGGCGGCTGACCAACTCGGGGTCGATCATGGCGTCATCGATGTGCCCCTGGCCGACCTCGCGCACGATGCTCTTGATGGCGTCAACCAGTTCCGCGCGCGCGCCGTAGCTCAGCGCCAGGATGAGGGTCAGGCCGGTGTTGGCGGCCGTCTGCTCGATGGAGGCATGGAGCTGTGCGCGGCAGCTGTCGGGCAGTTGGTCCAGCCGGCCGATGGCCTGGAGGCGGACGTTGCGCTCCATCAGTTCGGGCGTGGTGTCCTTGAGGAACTTCTGGAGCAGGTGCATCAGCGCCGTGACCTCGATCCTGGGGCGCTGCCAGTTTTCCTGCGAAAAGGCGTAGAGGGTCAAAAACTCCACGCCGAGTTCGCCGCAGCCCTCGACGCTCTGGCGCACGGCCTTAGCCCCTTCCTCGTGGCCGAAGATGCGCGCGAGCCCGCGCTGCTTGGCCCAGCGCCCGTTGCCGTCCAGGATGATGGCGACGTGCCGGGGGACGGTGGCAGGGCGCGGCTTCATGGGGAGAACGGCCGCGGGCGAGCCTAAAGCTCGATGGTCTGGTCGCGTTGCGGACCGACGCTGACGACCGACAGCTTGGCGCCGGTCAAAGCACAGAGGCGGTCCAGGTAGCGGTGCGCCGCCGCCGGCAGGTCCTCGTACCGCCGCGCCTCCGCGACCGAGCATCCCCAGCCGGGCATCTCCTCGTATACCGGCTCGCAGCGGGCAAACGCCTCGTGGTCGGAAGGCGGCACGGCCAGCGTCGCGCCGTCGAGGCGGTAGGCCGTGCAGATCTTGATGCGCTCGACGGTGTCGAGGCCGTCGAGGTTGGTCACGGCGAGCAAGTCGATGCCGTTGACCATCGTGGCGAAGCGCGTGGCCACGGCGTCGAACCAGCCGCAGCGCCGCGGCCGGCCGGTCGTCGCGCCAAACTCCCGGCCCATGCCGTGGAGCATGGCGGTGATCTCCGCGTCCTCGCTGGGGAACGGCCCCTCGCCTACGCGCGTCGTGTAGGCTTTCATCACGCCCACGACCTGGTCGATGCGGTGCGGCGGCACGCCGGAGCCCGTGCAGGCGCCGCCCGCCGTGGTGTTGGAACTCGTCACGTACGGGTACGTGCCGTGGTCGAGGTCGAGGAACGTGCCCTGCGCCCCCTCGAAGAGGATCTGCTTGCCCTCGGCCAGGGCGTTGTGCAGGTAGACGACCGTGTTGGTGACGAAAGGCCGCAACTGCTCGCCGGCGGCGAGGTAATCGGT
Organism: uncultured Chthoniobacterales bacterium; assembly: GCA_964245035.1. Classification (GTDB taxonomy): domain Bacteria; phylum Verrucomicrobiota; class Verrucomicrobiia; order Chthoniobacterales; family SZAS-18; genus CAHJWO01. The sequence goes on along the minus strand of CAXTMD010000383.1, from coordinate 981 downwards.
CTCGACCTTCTTCAGATCGAGCCCCTCGGCCCCGAAGGTTTCCAGGATCTGGTTGGCCTCGTGGACACGGGCCTGCAGCTTCGCGGAAAACACGGCCGGCTGCAGGAGGTCGGACATCCGCAGCCCGGTGCGGGCGGCCTTGTCGCCGTACGCCGGACCGATGCCGCGCTTGGTCGTGCCGAGCTTCTGGTTGCCCTTGAGCTGTTCGCGCCGCTCGTCGATGCGCGGGTGGTAGGGCATGACCAGGTGCGCGCAGTCGCTGATGAGAAGATTCTTCTCGACGGCGATGCCCAGCGCGCGCAGGCCGTCGATCTCCTTGACGAGCGCAAGCGGGTCGATGACGACGCCGTTGCCGATCACGCAGATTTTGTCCGCGCGCAGGATCCCGGAAGGAATCAGGTGCAGGACGTACTTCTGTCCTTGGAGCACGATGGTGTGGCCGGCGTTGTTGCCACCCTGGCTGCGCACGACCAGATCCGCGTGGCCGGTGAGCACGTCGATGATCTTGCCCTTGCCTTCGTCGCCCCACTGCGCGCCTACAAGAACGGTGTTCGCCATACGAAGAAAAACGCGGGAGGGGTGGTCACGGGCAGCGGAAAGCGGCTGGCAAGATCATTTTGAACGGGCGAAACGCAAGTCAAAACTGTCGGCGGCGCACCCGGGGTTGGCTGAACGCCGCCGGGCTCCGCGCTGTCTCCCCTTGGCGATCCGTGCTTAGTTAAAGCGACTTTCCCCCGCCTCTCGCCATGCCCCGTTATTCGTACCGCGCCCGCAACCCGGAAGGAAAACTCGTCGAGGGACAGGTCGAGGCCGGCGACCGCACCACGGCGATCCAGCTCATCGAGCAAAAGCGGTGCGTGCCGATCAAGATCGAGGCGGACGGCGAAGCCAAGCCCGCCAATGGCACCCCGAAGCCGGCGGCGCGGGCATCCTCCGTCGCGCTGGCCGCCGCACCGGCCCCGGCCGCCAAGCAGGGGCTCG
>CAXTMD010000382.1:0-4680 GCA_964245035.1 uncultured Chthoniobacterales bacterium | reverse complement strand
TGGCGATGACCTGCTCCAGGGGTGTCGTCAGGAAGCCGCGCACGAGGTCGGCGTTGGCGCCGACGTAGACGGTCTGCACGTCCACGACCGAGAGGTCGCTGCGCGGATACTGGCGCACGTTGAGCGAGCGGATCGCCTGGAAGCCGGCGAGTAAGATCACCAAATTTACCACCAGCGCCAGCACGGGCCGGCGGACGAAAAGATCGGTCAGTTTCATGAAAGGTAGGGAGGCTGGATGCCGCGTGCTGCCAAAGTTAGCTTTCTTCCGGCTTGGGGTTCGTTTCTGCTTCCGGCTTGACGCTGTTGTCGATCTTCACGGCCCCGTTGTTCTGCAACTTGAAGGTGCCGCTGCTCACGACCTCGTCGCCTTCCTTCAGCCCCGAGAGGATCGCCACGAGATCGCCCTTGGTCTGACCGAGCTTGATGAACTGCTGGCGCACCGCCAGCGGCAGCGTTTTCTCTTTGGAATCTGGGTCGGCCGGGTCGGCCGGGATCTTGACGTTGTGCGCAATGACAAACACCGAGTTGCCGTACGGCGCGTAAGCGATGGACGACCCGGGCAGGGGCAGCACGTCCTTCTCGCCGCCGAGCAGCACGTCCACGTTGGCGAACATGCCCGGGCGCAGCCGGTTGTCGTCGTTCTTGATCGTGGCCTGCGCTTGGAAGTTGCGCGTGGCGCTGTCCACCAGTGAGTTGATGGCGTTGACCTTGCCCTTAAACACCGTGTCGCCCGTCGCATCCGTGCGGACTTCCACGTCCGCGCCCACGCCGAAGTCGCGCAGGTTCTGCTGCGGCAGAGTGAAGTTCACGTAGATCGGGTCGAGCGATTGGAGCGCCACGACCGGGTCGCCGCTGTTGAGGTACTGCCCCAGGCTGGCGCGGCGAATGCCCAACCGGCCGTCGAAGGGCGCGCGGATCGTCTTGCGGTCAATCGCCGCGCGGGCGTTGACGACCATGGCTTCCATCTGGCGCTCGTTGGCCTCGGCGGTGTCGAAGTCACTCTGGGAATTGGCGTTCTTGGCGCGCAGGTCGCGCTGGCGGGTGAGGTTGAGCGCGGCGATGTCGCGCTGGGCCGTGGCGGCGTCGAGCTGCGCCTGCTCCTGGTCGATGACCAGGCGCACGAGGACGTCGCCCTGACGCACGGTCGCCCCGCTCTCGAAGCGGATTTCCTTGATGATACCCGGCAGGTCCGCGCTGACCGTCACGCCCTGGACGGCTTCGAGCGAACCGATGGCGTGTAGCGTCGGCTGCCAGCGGGCCGTGCGCACGACCGTCGTCGTCACCGTGGCGGGCGGCGGGTCAAACTTTCCGGCAGCCATCGCCGCCTTCAGCCCTTGAAATTGGCGGTACTTCACCCCGAAGACAGCGCCGACGACGAGGAAGATCGCCAGCAGGGTGAGCAGAAGGCGCCCCAACCAGGCTCCCCACGTGCGTTGGCGTGGCTGGCGCGGCAGGTTGGGCGGCAGGTCGGCGGTGGCCGAATAAGACTTGAGCGTGTCCATGGAAAAGCGGCGGATTGAAAGGGAGCTAGCGGCCGGTGGCCAGTTCATCGAGGAGGCGCGAGAGATCGTCGACGACTCTGTCGCGCTGTTCGGCCGAGAAAGGTGAGAGCCCGAGCATCTCCAACAAACAGAGCCCGTCAAGGGCAAGCGAGGCAACCGCGGCACGCTCGAACGGCAACCCTTCGCGCGCGGCGGCTTCGATCATCTCCAGACGCCAGCGGTGGAAACGCTGCACGGGTTCGAGCAGCTTGGGATCGTTGGCGGACGCGGCGAGCAGGGAGCCGCCCAGACTTTTCTGGGCGCACGCGGAGTGCTGGGTCTTCATCTGCACGAAGGCCTTCAGCTCCCGGCCCGGGCCGGCGGGAAAGTCGGCGAGCGTGGCGGCGTGGTCCTCGCTGAGCCGGCGCATGTTGCGGTCCACCATGGCCTGGAGGAGGAGTTCCTTGTTCGGAAAATTGTAGAGCAGCCCGCCCTTGCTGACGCCCGCGTGTTCGGCGACGGCGTCGAGCGTCAGGTGCCCCGCGCCGGAAGCGAGCACGACGGCCTCGGCCGCGTCGAGGATCACCTCGTGCGAACGGCTGCGCAGCGAAGGCTTGGCCGGGCTGCCCTCCGACGGACGGAAGGGCATGGAGGACGCTGCGGAGCGGGAAACTTGCATCGGCGCGCAGCCATATACCGTCCAGCCGGTACAGTCGCAAGCGGAATTTCCTGACAGGGGGGAGCAACCGCGCTATATTGCGCGCTTTTCCAACGCCATGCTCACCATTCGCGATCTGAAAAAAACCGTTGGCGGCCGGACCCTCTTTGAACACGCCGCGATGCAGGTCAACTACGGCGAACGCGTCGCGCTGGTCGGCCCCAACGGCGCGGGCAAGTCGACGCTGTTCTCCGTCATCCTCGGCCACCAGCCGCCCGACGCTGGCGCGGTCGAACGCGACGAGTGGACGATGGTGGGCTACCTGCCCCAGGAGAGCGAACCCGCCGGGGATGAAACCGTGCTCGATCTCGCCACCGGTCGCCTGGACGAAGTCCCGAGGCTCGAAGCCCGCCTGAAGGAACTCGAAGCGGCGGGGGACGTTTCCAGCGCCGAGTACCTCGAAGCCCACGCCAAGCACGAGGCGCTCGACAACCCGCAGGTCGAAGCGAAGGCCAAGAAGATGCTCGCCGGGTTGGGCTACCGGGTCAGCGATTACGGGCGGCCCGCGCGCGAGATGAGCGGCGGCTGGATCATGCGTGCGCACCTGGCGCGGCTGCTCGTCATGGAGCCGGACCTGCTCTTGCTCGACGAGCCGACCAACCACCTCGACCTGCTCTCGCTGCTGTGGCTGCAAAACTACCTGAAGACGTATCCCGGCGCGATCCTGACCATCTCGCACGACCGGGCGTTCATGGACGAGATTGCCGAGGCGGTCTACGACGTGGCCGAGGCCCGGCTGGTGCACTACTCGGGGAACTACTCCGAGTTCCTGAGCCAGCGTGAGGCTCACTACGAACAACAGGTCGCCGCCTACAAGAACCAGCAAAAGGAGATCGCCAATTTGCAGGAGTTCTACGAGCGGTTCCGGCAGGTGGCCTCCAAGGCGTCGCAGGCGCAAAGCAAGCTCAAGCAGATCGAGCGCATGGAGAAAATCGACAAACCCATGCCGCCGAAGAAGCCGTTCCGCTTCCAGATCCCCGAGCCGCCGCGCGGCGGGCAGCGGGCGCTGTCGTTGGAAAACATCGGCATGGCCTACGGCGACCACGTCGTCTACCGCGGGCTAAACCTGGAGATCGAGCGCGGCGAGCGCACGGTGCTCGTCGGCCCCAACGGCGCGGGCAAATCGACCCTGCTCAAGATCCTGGCCGGCGTCCTGCCGTTCCAAACCGGCGAGCGCCGCGAGGGGCACAACCCGCGCATCGGCTACTTCTCGCAGCACCGCGCCGACACCCTGACGGTGGGCAAGAGCGTGCTGGAGGAGGTCATGGACAGCGCGCCGACCGTGCGCGAGGAGGAGGCGCGGGCGATCCTCGGGTCGTTCCTGTTCCGCAAGGACGACATTTACAAGAAGACCGAGGTGCTCTCGGGCGGTGAGAAAAGCCGGCTGAACCTGATCAAGTTCCTGGTCGATCCGCCGAACTTGCTGCTCATGGACGAGCCGACGACGCACCTGGACATCCTCACGGTGGAATCGCTCGTGCTGGCTCTGGAACGCTACGCGGGGACCTTGGTGTTCATCTCGCACGACGTGTACTTCATCCGCAAGCTGGCGACGAAGGTGCTGCACGTCAACGCGGGCAAGGTCTCGCCGTACGTCGGCGGGTACGACTATTTCCTGGAAAAGACCGCGGGCGAGTTGGAAGACGAGCGCGCGGCGCTGACGGCGGGGTAGCCGCGTGGGCTGCGGGCGATGAGCATTTTGGTCAGGCAGGAGAAGTCGGAGGATGCCGAGGCCATCTCGGAAGTGGTTCGTCGTGCGTACGAGCACATCCCCTTCAGCAACCATCGGGAACACCTGATGGTGAGCCGGCTCTGTGCCTCGCGGGCGTACGTCCCGCAGCTTTCGCTGCTGGCCGAGATCGCCGGCGAGATCGTCGGACACCTTCTGCTGACGCGAATCGCCGTCCGGGAGGGGGCCAGGTCCGTCCCCTCGCTGGCATTAGCTCCCTTGTCGGTCGCGCCAGCCTTCCAACGGCGAGGCGTCGGCGGTGCCCTCATCCACGAGGCACACCGGTGGGCAAGCGAGTTGGGCTTTCGCTCGGTGGTCGTCGTCGGCATCGAGGGCTACTACCAGCGGTTTGGCTACGTGCCGCTGAGCTTGTATCCCGTCCGGGTGCCGTTTGAGGTCCGGCCCGAGAACTGCGCGATCATTGCCCTGTGCGCGGACGGACTTGCGGGCTTGAGAGGGACGATTGAATACGCGCCCGAGTGGATGGAAGCACCCCGTCCGTAGCGGGAAAGGCCCCGGTTTCAGAATGACCGTGCGGCAGGCTTGATCGCGGACCCGCCGTTGCGGCATGATCGGCCGCACACGTCAGCTTTTGTTGCCATGAAACACCACCCACGTGCCATGCAGACGCTCTCCGGGGCAGCGCAGTTGGTCTGGTCGTTCTTCTTCCCGCCTCCACCCGCGCCAGTGCTTCCGGCCGCGGAGCCGGGCAAAGGTCCGCTGACCACCGACGACACGCTCACCCGCCAAGC
>CAXTMD010000381.1:0-4688 GCA_964245035.1 uncultured Chthoniobacterales bacterium | reverse complement strand
ACCCTCGCCGAGGCGCGCGGCGACGTGCGCCGGGGCATCGAGATGGTCGAGTTCGCCTGCGGCCTCCCTTCCCTCCTCATGGGCGAGATCCTGCCCAACGTCGCGCGCGGCATCGACTGCGACGCCATCCGCCAGCCCCTGGGCGTGTGCGTGGGCATCACGCCGTTCAACTTCCCCGCGATGGTGCCGCTGTGGATGTACCCGGTCGCGCTCGTGTGCGGCAACACCTTCGTGCTCAAGCCCAGCGAGAAGGTCCCACTCACCGCGATCCGCATCGCGCAACTCCTCGAAAAAGCCGGCCTGCCGCCGGGCGTACTCAACCTCGTCCACGGCGGACGCGAGGTCGTCGATGCCCTCTTGACCCACCCGAAAGTGCGCGCCGTCAGCTTCGTCGGTTCGACGCCCGTCGCCCGCGCGGTCTACGAGACCGCCACGCGCCACGGCAAGCGCGTGCAGTCCAACGGCGGCGCGAAGAACTACGTCGTCATCATGCCCGACGCCGACGTGGACCAATCGGTGCGCGGCGTGGTGGAGGCGGCCTTCGGCTGCGCGGGCGAACGCTGCATGGCGGGCAGCACCGCCGTGGTCGTCGGCGACGCGGCCAAGCGTTTCCTGCCGGGGCTGGTCGACGCGGCGAGGGCGATCACCGTCGGGCCCACCGACACCGCCCGCCAACCCGGCATGGGGCCGGTCATCACGCGCCAGCACGCGGATCGCGTGTGCGAACTGATCGAACACGGCCGCCGCGAGGGCGCGACGATTGCCGCCGACGGCCGCGGCGTGAAGATCGCCGACGCGCCCCGCGGCTTCTTCGTCGGCGCGACGGTCCTCGACCACGTCCAGCCCGGCACGACCGTCCACCACGAGGAAATCTTCGGCCCGGTGCTCAACGTCATGCGCTTCGACGACCTCGACGCCGCCATCGAACTGGCCAACGCCAGCGCCTACGGCAACGGCGCGTCGATCTTCACGCGCTCGGGGCGCGCGGCACGGGAGTTCAAGCAGCGCGTGAAGGCCGGGATGGTCGGGATTAACATCGGCGTGCCCGCGTCGATGGCGTGGTTCCCGTTCAACGGCTGGGACGACAGTTTCTTCGGCGACCTGCACATGCAGGGACGCGAGGGCGTGCAGTTTTTCACGCAGTTGAAGGTCACCACGTCGCGGTGGTTCAGCCACGGCGAAGGCAGCATCTGGGCGGACAAATAAGGAACAGCACACCTCATGGAAAGCGTCGCCACTCTTGCCACGGAACACGACCAGCGGCTGGAAGACTCCGACCTCTACAACGCCGATCTCGCGCCCGTGCCGGCCGCGCGCCGGACCTGGAGCGTGTGGAACTTCGCCGCGCTGTGGATCTCCATGTCGGCGTGCATCCCCACCTACATGCTCGCCTCCTCGCTCATCGGCGGCGGCATGAACTGGTCGCAGGCCGTGCTGACGATCTTCCTGGGCAACTTGATCGTGCTTCTGCCCATGGTGCTCAACGCCCACGCGGGCACGAAGTACGGCATCCCGTTTCCGGTGTTTTGCCGGGCGGCGTTTGGCACGCGCGGCGCGAACGTCCCGGCGCTCCTGCGCGCGCTGGTGGCGTGCGGGTGGTTCGGCATCCAGACGTGGATCGGCGGCAACGCGGTCTTCAAGATTCTCGGCGTCTTTCTCCCCGCGCTCGCCCACGCCGCGCCGCTGTCGGTGCTGGGCATCACGCTCGGGCAACTCGTGTGCTTCCTGTTTTTCTGGGGGATCAACGTGTGGATCATCTTCCGCGGGATTGACTCCATCCGGCTCTTGCTCTCGATCAAGGCCCCGCTGCTCATCCTTCTGGGCTTGCTGCTGCTCGGCTGGGCGTACGGGGCGGCGGGCGGGTTCGGACCGATCCTCTCGCAGCCGTCGGCGTTCGACGCGGGGCAGCCGAAGGCGGGCGGGTTCTGGAAGTTTTTCGTGCCCGCGCTAACGGGCATGATCTCGTTTTGGGCGACGCTGTCGCTGAACATCCCCGACTTCTCGCGCTACGCCCGCACGCAGCGCGACCAGGTGGCCGGGCAGGCGCTTGGCCTGCCGCTGACGATGGCGTTTTATTCGTTCATCGGCGTGGCGGTGACGAGCGCGACGACGATCATCTATGGCAAAACGCTCTGGGACCCGGTGGACGTGCTGACGCGTTTCAAGAACCCGCTCGTGCTCGTCGTGGCGATGCTGGCGCTGTGCGTGGCCACGCTGGCGACGAACATCGCGGCCAACGTCGTCGGTCCGGCGAACGACTTCGCCGCCCTGTCGCCGCGCCGGGTTTCCTTCCGCACGGGCGGGCTGATCACGGGGATCATCGGCATCCTCATCATGCCATGGAAACTCGTGGCCGACCCGAGCGGCTACATCTTCACGTGGCTGGTGGGGTATTCGGCGCTGCTGGGACCCATCGCAGGGGTCTTGATCGCGGATTACTTCGTCGTGCGCCGCTGCCAACTCGACGCGGCCGCGCTCTACGCACCAAACGGCAAATACTCCCATGCCAACGGCTGGTCGCCCGCCGGACTCGGCGCACTCGCGCTGGCCATCCTGCCCAATCTGCCGGGCTTCCTCGTCGCGGTGAAGTGGCTGCCCGCCGCGAGCGTGCCCGCGTTCTTCGTGGCGGCGTACGACTACGCGTGGTTCCTGGGGTTCGCGGTGGCGTTTGCGGCTTATTTGACGTTCCACAAGCTGGGCGGGCACAAGATCATGTGAATTTTTTTCTGCACCCAGGGAAAGAACCGGTTTTGTGTTGACAGTTCCCGTTCTAACACCTAAAACTCCGTCGCTTCCAAACGCCAGGGAACAAGGCTTGAGGGTAGGCTCTGGTAGTCACGAAATCGTCACACAGAGACGGTTGGTCGCTGCCCGGGCAGCCCTCAAGGTGAAGCTCCCGGCAAGACCCGGTCTGCTCACCGTTCAAGTTTGCGAGGATCGTCAAATCTAAACATTCACTACCATCGAAAAAATATGACGAAGAAGATAACAGGGCTTCTAGCGATTGCTGCGTGTGCCACCATGACTCATGCCTCCGCGCAGATGCTCATCACGACCTATAACTTTAACGACGGCGGTGCTTCCGGCGCGACAATTACCACTCCGATTGCTTCCACAGGAGGTTCGCAGAGCACGTCGATCACCACAAATTTTACCGCCGCAAACGTCGTTGACTTCGCCGGCACCACCGTGAACGCCGTCGCGGGTGACGCCGCTGGCAACGCCCTTACCTTCCAGGGAGGAACTGGCGCGGCGACCGGCGGCACAGGCGGCAACAACGGAGATTATTTCGAGTTCACTTTGAGCACGACTGCCCAAGCTAGCTTGGCGCTGAGCTTCGCTGCACAACGCACCGCGACGGGCTTCGCAACAATCACCCTCGCATACAGCACGACTGGTGACACGGGGCCATTCGTGACGTTCGGCACCGCCGGAGCCGGCGGAACGGCGATCGCCGCCTCGTTTGCCGCGACAGGCGCCCTGTCGTTTAGCTTGCCCACGGCGGCTGAGAACCAAGCAGCCCTGACAATCCGCGCCACTCTAGCGGGCGCGACCGCCGCGACGGGCAACGTGCGGATTGACAATGTCCAATTTAATAGCGGCGTGGTGGCTAGCGTCCCGGAGCCGTCCACCTACGCCACGATGGCTCTCGGCAGCCTTGGAGCGTTGGCAATGCTGCGCTCCCGCCGCCGTATGGTTTGATCTCCGCTCCAATTCTCTGAAAGGCCGCCTCTCACCGGCGGCCTTTTGTTTTGTCCACGTCGCCGTCACGGCTTATCCTTTGATTATGCAAGTGCCCACGCTGCCGCCGTTTGACCATACGCCCGCGCCGTACGCCGGCCCTTCGGCTGACGAGGTGCATCAGCTGCGCCGGGAATTCCTCAATCCCGGCTTGTTTCACTACTACCAGAAGCCGCTGTTGCTCGTCGAAGGCCGCGCGCAGTACCTCTACGACGAAACCGGCCGCCGCTACCTCGACGCCATCGGCGGCATCGTGACCGTGGGCTGCGGGCACTGCCATCCGCACGTCGTCGCCGCTGCCAACCGCCAGAACGAACTCCTCCAGCACGCGCCGACGATCTACCTGCATCCAAACATCGTCGAGTTTGCGCGCGACCTCGCCGCCAAGATGCCCGGCGACCTGAAGGCTTGTTACTTCGTCAACAGCGGCTCGGAGGCCAACGACCTCGCGCTGCTCATGGCCCGCGCCTACACGGGCAACTACGACGTCGTCGCCCTGCGCAACGCCTATCACGGCGGCAACAGCTCGGGCATGGGGCTGACGGCGCACTCGACGTGGAAGTTCAACGTGCCGCACTCCTTTGGCGTGCACCACGCGCTCGCCCCGGACCGCTACCGGGGAACGTTCGGCTACGACGACCCGGAGGCGGGTCGCAAGTACGCCGACGACGTGAAGAGCGTCATCGACTACACGACTTCCGGCAAGGTGGCGGGGTTCATCGCGGAATCGATCCAGGGCGTCGGCGGCACGGTGGTTTTCCCCGATGGCTACCTGAAAAAAGCGTACGCGCACGTCCGGGCGGCCGGCGGGGTGTGCATCGCCGACGAGGTGCAGGCGGGTTTCGGACGCACGGGCACGCACTTCTGGGGTTTCGAGACGCAGGGCGTCATCCCCGACATCGTGACGATGGCCAAGAGCATCGGCAACGGCGTGCCGCTGGCGGCGG
>CAXTMD010000380.1:1643-4694 GCA_964245035.1 uncultured Chthoniobacterales bacterium | reverse complement strand
GGGTGTTTGACCCGGCGCTGACCGGGACATTCGCCGAGACCCTTCGCCGGTTCGGTCGCCGAAGTGCGTGGGCGGTCCATGGAGCCGGCGGCATGGACGAACTCTCCACCTTGGGCGCAACGCAGGTCAGTTCCTCCGGGGGCAACACCTGGGCCGTCACGCCAGCGGACGCCGGGCTACCCCGTGCCGAAAGCCTCGATGCCCTGCGCGGCGGCTCGCCCGAGGAAAACGCCCGCACGCTGGCGGACATCCTGGCCGGAGAGATCACGGGGCCGCGCCTGGATATCGTCCTGCTCAACGCCGCGGCGGGGTTCGTGGTGGCTGGATTGTCGGCGAACCTTGGCGCGGGCGTCGAACGCGCGCGGGAGGCCATTGCCAGCGGCCGGGCGCGGCAGGTGCTGGAGCGCTTGCGCGCCTAGTTCTCGCCCGGCGCAGGCCGCCCCATCTCGGCCGGCGGGGTCGGTACCCGGCGCGAGGGCAGGTGCGCGGCGCAATACTCCTCGCCATCGCTCGCCACCCGAAACTCCAGTTCGGGCGAACTGACCTCCGTACGCCCGCACACCTTGCAGTGGTGCAGCGTTTCCTCGGAGGCGCGCCCCTGGGAGACCTGGAACTCCTGCCGCCGCGTGACCGTCCGACCCTGTTCGCGCCAGTACGTCAGCCACTCCGGTCCGAAGAACAGGAGGTAGTTGACCAATGCCGCGAGGATGGCCAGGCGATCCGCCGCACCGCCGACGACGAGTTGCAGCGACACGAACGCCAGGCTGAACAGCGCGACCCACTTCACGCGCACCGGGATGATGAAAAGCGCCAGGATCGGGAAATTGGGGAAGAGCGTCGCGAAGGCGTAGAACAGCGACATGTTTAGGTACACGCCGGTCGAGTCGGTGGCGTGGAAGAAAAACGCCGCGACGGTCGTGCCCAGCATCCCCATCAGGTAGTACAGGTTGAGCTTGAAGCTGCCCCAGGCCTGTTCGAGGCCCTCGCCGAGCACCCAGAGAAAGTTGAGGTAGAAAAGCACCCACAAGACGGTGAACTGCGTGCCGAAGCCGACCCGAGGGATGAAAATGTAGCTGACCAACCGCCACACCTCGCCGTGCAGGATGCGGTCGGGCTGGAGGCGGAGCAGGTCCACCAAGCCCGGCGCCTGCAAGGCGAGCAGGAACACCACCGCGTTGAACACCACGACGATGCGCATCAGCCCCGGGATGGCGAGTTGCCCGTAGCGGCGTTCGAGGACGTTGATCCAGCGCATGACACAGACAAAACGGCCCGCGGCGGGTGAGTGGACGGATTGGCGGCGGCGCGGCGCACCATTGCGGGGTGGCTGCAAGCCACACCGCAGCCCCCAACGCACGCGCTCGCGTGCATCCCTTTGACATCCCCCCGACGTGCGGTCTATCGGTGAACCGTGGATTCCGCGCCCGCTTCGCTCAAACAAACCCCGCTCCACGCCGCGCACGTGCGCTTGGGCGGCAAGATGGTCTCCTTCGGCGGCTGGTCGATGCCCGTCCAGTACCCGAGCGGCATCCTGGCCGAACACCGCGCGGTGCGCACGGCCGCCGGCGTGTTCGACATCAGCCACATGGGCCAGTTCATCGCCAGCGGCCCCGGGGCGAAGGGGTGGCTCAACTCCGTGTTCTCCAACAACCTCGCCCGCATCGGTGCGGGGCAGAGCCAGTACGGCTTTTTGCTCAACGAGCGCGGTGGGGTCATCGACGACCTGATCATTTATGAGTACGCCGAGGGAGAGTTTCTGCTGGTGGTCAACGCGTCCAAGATCGACGAGGACTTCGGCTGGCTCACCGCGCACCTGCCGGCAGGCGACGAGGGGCTGGAATTGAGCAACCGCAGCGACCGCTTCGCCGCATTGGCTTTGCAGGGGCCGCGCACGCCGGAAATTTTCGCCGCGTTCTTCGGCCCCAAGGCGGCGCTGCCGGAACGCTTCGGCGTGGCGGTGATCGAGCACGAGGGGCTGACGTTCGTCGTCGCGCGCACGGGTTACACGGGCGAGGACGGCTTCGAGTGGTTCGTCCCCGCCCGGGCGGCGGAGGTGGTCTGGGACGAACTGCTGGCCAAGGGCGCGCCGTTCGGGTTGATCCCCTGCGGGCTCGGCTCGCGCGACAGCCTGCGGCTGGAGGTGTGCTATCCGCTCAACGGCTCCGACCTCTCGCCCGAGCGCACGCCAGCCGAGGCCGGGTTGGGGATCTTCGTCGATCTCAAGGAGAAGGGGGACTTCATCGGCCGCGACGCCTTGCTCAAGCAGAAGGACGCCGGTGGTCCCGCCGAACGCCTCGCGGCCTTCCGCATGACCGACAAGAGCCCGCCGACGCGCTCGCACTACGCCGTTTACGCGCCAGGCGGGGACCAGCGGGTCGGCGAGACGACCAGCGGCGGGTTCGCGCCGAGCTTGGACGGTGCGGGCATCGGCTTGGCGTACCTGCCGGCGGCGCTGGCGAAGCCGGGTTCGCCCATCGACATCGACATCCGCGGCAAGCGCTACGCCGCGGTGGTGGAAAAGAAGCCGCTCTACAAACGCCGCGAGGATCGTCCCAAGCCGGCCGGCGACGCGGCGTGAATTTTGCCTTTCGCCCCGCGCCGTTTTGCATCATCCTCGCTGCGCATGAACGTTCCCGACGATCTTCGATTCGCCCCGACCCACGAATGGCTGCGCGCCGCGGACGGCACGGTGGGTATCAGCGACCACGCGCAGGCGGAGTTGACCGATATCGTGTACGTCGACCTGCCCAAGGTCGGCACGAAGCTGGCGGCGGGCCAGACGGTGGCGGTCGTGGAGTCCGTCAAGGCGGCGAGCGACATCTATTGCCCGGTGGGCGGCGAGGTGGTCGAGGTCAACGAGGCGCTGGCAGGGAACCCGGCCTTGGTGAACACCGATCCGTACGGCGAGGGTTGGCTTTTCAAGCTGAAGGACGTTGAGGGGAAGGATTCCGACGCGCTGCTGGACGCCGAGACGTACCGGCACCAGATTTCGGCGTGACCTTCTTGCCGCGCCAGCGGCTTCCAAATTGACAGGTCCTGACGCCTCTCCGA
>CAXTMD010000380.1:0-1633 GCA_964245035.1 uncultured Chthoniobacterales bacterium | reverse complement strand
AAAATTCCCGGGGCCGGCCCGCCCCGCGGGGGCGTCCGCACCTGTCGAGGACGACCGGCAACTACGTTGCCTGCTATTTGGCCGATTCCTTCGGCAGCCCAGCCTCGTACTTCTTCCGGATCGGGTTGGCAGCCGGCAGGACCTTCCGCGCATTGTCGGCCACCTCTTTGGCGAGTGCCTGTGCCTCGTCCGTGTGGCCTTGTTTCTGGCAAAGCAGCGCGTAGTGGTACGCCGCGTTCATCCAATACCCATGCGTTTTGCCCACCGCGCGGGCGAGGCCGTCTACGGCGTGGCGGTAAAGAGGCTCAGCCCCCGCGAGATCACCGCGCACTTCGAGGGCCCAGGCGAGACTGGCCACGCTGACGAGCGTGTCGGGGTTGTCCTTGCCCAGCACCTTTTCACGGGTCTCCAGACAATGCCGCGCCAGCACCTCCGCGCCGGCCGGGTCCCCTTTGGCCGTGAGCACGCGGGCGAGGCTGTTCATGCTTTCCAGCGCGCTGGCGTCTTCCTCGCCCAGCAACTGGGTGAACCCCTCCAGGCAGCGGCGGTAAAGGGGCTCCGCCTCGGCGTACTTGCCGGCGGCCGACAGCGTGTCGGCCACGTCTTTGACGTTCTCCAGCGTGTCCGCGTCGTCGTCGCCGTGCTCGCGCTCGCGTGCGTCTAGGCAGCGGCGAAACATCGCCTCGGCCCCGGCGAAGTCGCCCTTGGCGCGCAGCAGTTCGGCGACGTCGGCCGCGGCTTCGAGGGTGTAGTTCCCATCCTCGCCAAACGCCTTCTCGCGGGCGGCGAGCACGCGCCGGTACTGGGTCTCCGCGCCGGCGAGGTCGTCCTTGGCGTAAAGCAGGTGGGCGAGGTTTTTGACGGTGGTGATCGTGTCCTCGTTGTCGGGGGAGAGGGTGCGTTCCTGAGCGGCGAGCGCGCGGCGATAAAGAGCCTCGGCGGCGGGGAAGTCGCCCTTGGCGGCCAGGAGGCTGGCGAGGTTGTTGACGGAGCCGAGCGTGTCGGGATCGTCCTTGCCGAGCGTGCGTTCGCGCGCTTCCAGGCAGCGGCGGTAGAGAGCCTCCGCCCCGGCGAGGTCGCCTTTGGCTTTGAGCAGGCCGGCGAGGGTGTCGACGCTTTCCAGCGTCCCCGGAGCCTCCTTGCCGTCGTGGCGTTCGCGGCCGGCCAGCGCGCGGCGGTAGAGAGCCTCCGCCCCGGCGAGGTCGCCCTTGGCGCGCAGCACGTTGGCCACGTCTTCGAGGGCGGAGAACGTGCCGGGCAGGTCCGGGCCGCCGGCGGCGGCGTTCGCCTGGTCGAGCACCTGACGGACCAACCCCTCGGCGTCGGCGAACCGGCCCGCCGCGCCGATGGTCTGGGCGAGCACGAGGGCGGCGGTCCGCCACGCTTTTGGTTCCTTTTGCCGGTCAATGAGATCCAACGTCTGCCGGTACAGACCGAGGGCGTCGCCGTAGCGGCCGGCGGCGAATGCACAATTGCCCAGCGCCCCGAGCGCCTCGCGATAGACGCGCGTCCATTCGGCCGCCTCCGACCCGCCGGCGGTGGCGCGGCGCTCGCGGATCTCCGCCTCGAGCCGGTGCATGCCCTCGCGTTCCTGGTCGAGTTGGGTGCGGATCGCCTCGGGCGTGGTGTGGTT
>CAXTMD010000379.1:959-4707 GCA_964245035.1 uncultured Chthoniobacterales bacterium | reverse complement strand
GCCCTGGGCGGCGCGACGATGGCCCCGAGCGCGACCGCCGCCGCCCAGGGCAGACCGCCCAGCGCGTGGCCGGCGAACGCGACGACGACGGTCGTCAGCACCACGGCCCCACAGACCAGACCGACCAGCGGCAACCAGTTGCGGCGCAATTCGCGCGGGTCCGTGTCAAAGGCGGCGTCGAGCAGCACGGGGGCCACGAAGAGCGCCAGGGCCAGACGCGGCTCGATGTCCAAGTGCGGCGCGTGCGGCAGCACGCCCACCCCGACCCCGGCCAGGGCCAGCAGCGAGGGGTACGGCGTGCCCAGCCGCCGCGACACCTGCAAGAGCAGGATCGTCACGAACAGCAACACCAGGATCGTCTCGAACAGGTCCATGGATCAAACCGGCACGGGGAGTTGCACCCGGAACCGGGTCACGTCGCGCCGCGGCGGCGCGCCGAAGAGCCGGGCGTACTCCCGGCTGAACTGCGAGGGGCTCTCGTAGCCGACGCGGAAGGCCACGGTCTCGGCGGTCGCCGCGTCGGCGAGCAGGAGGTTGCGGGCTTCGAGCAGGCGCAGCCGCTTTTGGTATTGCAGCGGCGTCATGGCGGTCAGCGCCTTGAACCCGCGGTGAAACGCCGAAGGGCTCATCCGCGCCACCCGGGCCAGTTCCTCCACGCGCACCGCCTCGGCGAAGCGGGCGCGCAGGGTGTGGATCGCGTCGAGCACGCGCCGGTCATGGCCGTTGGCCAGCACGATCCGGGCGATGTCGCCGCCGCGGGGACCGGCCAGCAGCCGGTAGCACAATTCGCGCATGATCGCTGGGTAGAGCGCCGCGATAGCTTTGGGGGTCTCCAACAAACGCACGGTGCGCAGCACGCAGTCCTCCGTAGGGCCGTCGAAGTCGGCCACGAACACGCCGCCGCTCATTTCGCCGTCCGGCCGCGACAGGTCGTCGCCCAGGCTTTCCAGCACTTCGCGCATCGCGGTGAGGTCGAGTTCGATGACCACGCTCAGGTAAGGCCGGTTCGGCGACGCCTCGACGACCCGGCCGTAGGAGGGCATCTCTAGGCTGACGACGAGCGCCTGCCCGGCCCGATAGTCAAAGTGCCGGTCGCCGAACGTCGTCCGCTTCGCGCCCTGCACGACGACGCACAGCGCGGGCTTGAAGACCCGGTGCGAGGGCGGCTGCGGGTGTTCCGCACGCAGGATGATCACGCCGGGGATCGGCGTCACGAAAGGACTCCGACCGATCCGGGACTCCGTATAACGTCTGACGGCTTCCAGCAACGTTTCCGACATGGGCTCGCGGCAAGGTAGGCGGCCAGGCAGGAATAGGCAAGAAGTCGGAGGGTTCGGACATTCCGCCGCAAATTTGACGCGGTAGGCTTCCCCATGCCTACATCAATCACATCAGACAAGATCGCCATCGTCACCGGCGGCAGCCGTGGCATCGGGCGCAACACCGTGCTCAGCCTCGCCGCCCGGGGTGTGCGTTCGATCTTCACCTATCATTCCAACCGTGCCGAGGCCGACAAGGTCGTGGCGGCCGCCAAGGAGGCGGGCAGCACGGCGGTGGCCTTGCCGCTGGACACGGGCAAGGTCGGCGCCTTTGACCCCTTCGTGCAGGAGGTTAAAAACGCGCTGGCGAGCCTGGGAACCGATTGCTTCGACTACCTGGTCAACAACGCCGGCACTTCCCACCACGCGCCCATCGACCAGGTGACCGAGGAGGACATGGACAGCCTCTACCACGTCCATTTCAAAGGCGTTTTCTTCCTCACGCAGAAACTCCTGCCGCTGCTGCGTGACGGTGGGCGCATCGTGAACGTTTCCTCCGGGTTGACGCGCTTCTCCTTCCCGGGCAGCAGCGCCTACGCCTCCATGAAGGGAGCCGTCGAGGTGTTCACCCGCTACTTGGCCAAGGAACTCGGGGCGCGCCGCATCGCCGCCAACACCGTGGCGCCCGGGGCAGTGCAGACCGACTTCAGCGGCGGCATGGTGCGCGACAACCCGCAGGTCAACAAGATGGTCTCGGACGCGACGGCGCTCGGCCGCCCGGGTCTGCCGGAGGACATCGGCCCGATGATCGCGTCGCTGCTCACCGAGGACAACCGCTGGGTCAACGCCCAGCGCATCGAGGTGTCGGGCGGGATGATGGTTTGAGCCGTCGCGGCCGGCGGGGTGCCCGCCTGACTGTCGGCGCTGCGTCCACAGGTCGCAGGTCTCACCAACTCTTTGAAAGCGTCGCACTGGCGTGAGCCCGCCGCGCCAGCGGCATCCAAGCCGAGGGTAGGGACGGCTCTCCGAGCCGTCCGTAGATTGGATTGGTTAAACGTGCCCGTGGATCGACGTGTCCAGCAGAGAACTCCACGGATGGCTCGGAGAGCCGTCAAGACCTGTCGTGACGACAGGCCGCTGCGCGGCCTGTTCAGAAGGCAATCCAAACGTAAAACACTCTGTCAGCAGCCTTCGAGGAAGCGGCGGGCGAGCAGCAGCCCACGCTTTTCGGCTTCCTCGCTGCCGTGGAAATCGGCGTCTTCAAGTTCCACGCTGACGCCGCCCCGGTAGCCGACCCCTTGCAGGATCGATAGCAGCGCCGGCCAGTCCGTCTGCCCCTGACCCGGGATGGTATAACGCCACGCCGCTGCGCCGAAGGCGGGTGGCTCCGCGAAGGTCGCCGGCAGTTCCCGGCCGTATTCGTAAAGCGCGTCGGCGTCCGCCAGGCGCGTGTCCTTGGCGTGGACGTGGTGCACGCGCCCGGCGAACTCGCGCAAAAAGCGCAGCGGGTCGATGCCCATGCGCACGAGGTGCGAGGGGTCGTAGTTGATGCCCACGGCGGTGCTGGGCAGTGCGCGGAAGAACGCGCGGAAGGTCTCGGGTGTGCAGCAGAGCGCACCCCGGCCCGGCCAGCCTTCGATGACGACGCGCACATCTGCCGCTTCCAGGGTGGGCACGAGCGCGCCATAGCTTTCCACCGCCAGCGCGAAGTCCGCGCGGCGCGGCCGGGCGGGGTCCTCGGGCAGCAGGAGGGTGAAAAAGTGGCGCACGCCCGCCGCCGCGCAGGCTTCGATCCGCGTGCGTGCGGCGGCCACGGCAGCGTCTCGTTGGGTCTGGTCAGGGGAGAGCAACGCCGACCATCGACCCCAATCACACAGGTCCACGGAGCCGGCGCGCAGGCCGGCGGCGGCGAGTCTGGCGAGATCGTTCGGCATGTCGCCGCCGGTCAGGTCGAAGCCGGCGAAGCCGTTGGCGGCCGCCCAAACCACGAGGGCATCGGTGTCCTGTTGCCAGGCACCACGGCGGCGGAACCCGATGGGGAAGCGGCCGGTACGGGTGGTGGCGAAGGCTGGCATGCGCGACGCGAGCGTACCTGCTCCGCTTGCCAAGTACAGGCCGCCCGCGGCAAAGGCTGATCTTACTTCTGACCGCTGCTGCGGTGGCGGCGGTAGATCTGTTCCTTGGCCAGCTTGGTCGGGGCGGACAGGTCGCCGCTGCCGGCCACCTGTGCGTCGAGCTTGTCCAAGTCCGCCAACTCGGCCCCCGCCGGGGCGGGCAGCGGGGCGGAAGCGGCGTGTGCACGTGCGCGCGCACTGCTGGCGCTGTACGCCTGCCGGTCGCCGCGTTCCAAGGCGTCGACAGCTTGGCGCTTCTCGCGCGCGGCCCGCAACAGGGCGACCGCCGTGGCGGCGTCCGCGTCCTCGGGCAGCGCGTCCACCTCGGCGGACGCGAGCAGCGGCAGGCGCAGTTTCTCGCGCAGCTTCTGGCGC
>CAXTMD010000379.1:0-949 GCA_964245035.1 uncultured Chthoniobacterales bacterium | reverse complement strand
TCCCAGGCGAGGCGGAACTTGCAAACCGAGCGCGCCGGGTCGAAGCCCGCCGGCACCCGCAGGCGCAGGGTGACTTCCACCGGGGCCGCGCCCGCGAGCAGGTTGGGCAGGAGCAACCGGCCGTATTTGTTGCGCGCCAGTTCGGTGTACACCTCCAGGATTTCCACGCCGGGGCCGGGTTCCAGCCCGAAAGAAACGCTGCGGCCCAGGGTGGCGAGCAGCCCACGCAGCTCCGCCTCGAAGAGGCTCGGCAACTGGCCGGGCGACTCGATGAAGTAGTAGTTGCCGTCGCCTGCCCGTGCCATGGCTTCGAGCAGGTCCTCGTTGTAGTCCGCCCCGATGCCGAGCGTGGAAGTGGACACGCCGCGCGCGGCGAGGCCGCGCACGTCGCTGGCGATGGCGTCGGGCCGCGTCTCGCCGACGTTGGCTTGGCCGTCGGTAAAGAGGATGACGCGGTTGAGCCGGCCCGCCTCCAGGTGGCCGCCAACCTGCACGCCGCCTTCCACCCAGCCGGCGTGCAGAGCCGTGGAGCCGCGCGCCTCGATCCCGGCGATCCCGGCCTTGAGCCGCGCCTTGTCGGCGGCGGGCGTGGACGGGACGACGGTTTCCACCCGGTCGTCGAAAGCCACGACGCTCACGCGGTCGCCGGCGCGGAGTTGGTCGACGGCAAACGCGGCGGCCTGCCGGGCGTACTCCATCTTCTGCCCGCCCATGGAGCCGGAGCGGTCGAGCACGAGGGCGAGGTTGAGCGGCGGCCGGACGGCGTCCGCGGCGGAGGATGCCGGGGTGTGGACGCGCACGAGCAGATCGAGTTCGGTCGCCTCCCCGCGGCGCAGGCCGCGGCGGCTGGGATGGAGGCTCAGGCGGAACGGCGCGGCGGAGGTGGGGAGGGCGGTGTTTTTCATGGATTATCTGTCGGTGCGGGAACGGCGTTGCAACGCTTGGAGGG
>CAXTMD010000378.1:1822-4712 GCA_964245035.1 uncultured Chthoniobacterales bacterium | reverse complement strand
TAGCGGTAGTTGAAGGGGCTCTCGATGATCGCCGTGCCGAACTGCCCCTCGTCGAGTTGCTGCACCGCGCGCTTGTAGTAGCCGTCGATGCCCAGTTGCAGCGTCTTGAAGAGCGTCTGCGTGGCCCCGGCATCGAAGTAGTTCGCCCGCTCGCTCTTGTCGGGCGAGTTCTGCGTGATGGCCGCCGCGTTGGTGGTGTTCTGGGTGGCGATGATGCCCTGCTCCTGCACCGCCTCCAGCGGTGGCGGCGTGAAGTAGCGCGAGTAACCCGCGTGCAAGGTCGTGCTCGGGGTGAGGGTGTAGACCGCGTTGATGCGCGGGCTCGCCTGCCCCTCGTGCACGTACTCGGCCACGCGGTCGTAGCGCACGCCGAAGTTGATCGTCAGCGGCGCGAACGGGTGCCATTCGTCCTGGATGTAGACGCCGTAGATCTCGCCCGTTTTGTCCTGGTTGAGCTTGATGACCTCGGGCACCGTCGAGAGCTGCGTGCCGTTGGCGTCGGTCGCGAATACGCCCGTCACCGTGCGGTTGCTCGCGTGCTGGAACAGCGCCACGTAGCCGCCGCGCAGCGTGTTGTTGGCGAACAGTTGGTAGCTGGCGTCGAGTTCGGCGCCGCCGGTCAGCGTGTAGCGGTCGTCGCGGCTGCTGACGCCGTTGAAAATCAGGTCGCCGCTGCTGTCGGGCGTGAACAGGATCGAGCTGTTACGGATGAAGATCGACTGTTGAAAGTTCAGGTTCCCCGCCGACTTCTGGTAGGCCAACACGGCAAAATCATTTTGCTCGTTCTGGTTTTCGTTCAGGTGCGCGGACGAGAACTGGCTGACGCCGAAGGGCTGGAACGGGCCGTTGTCCCCCGAAGTGGGCGGGTTGGAGCCGAAGCCGTTGCCGCCGGTGGGCGGGTTCGGCACGACGCTGCCCGGGATCGTCGGAAAACCTGCCAAGGCGAACGCGGGCACCTGGCCCGGATTGTTGGGGATCTGGAAGTCCGCGTCGTACGCGCTCAGGATCAGGCTCAGGCGGCTGGTGTTGTCGATGAGGTACTGCAAATACCCGAAGCCGTGGTACTGCGAGGTCTGGTCGTGGATCGGGTAATCCTTGCCGTCGGGACTCTCGATGCCGATGCCGTTGGCCAGGAAGTCACCGGTGAAGAAGTAACCGAGCTTCCCCTGCGTGCCCGCCAACTCGAACGAGGGCCGGTACGTGTTGTAGCTGCCGCCGTAGAAGCCGATCTCGTCGCCGCTGTTGAAGGCGCTGCTCTTGGTGTGGATGTCGATGATGCCCGCCGTGTTGATGCCGTACTGCGCGGGCAGCGACCCGGTGATGACCTGGACGCTGTCAACGACGCGCGTGTCGAACTCCTGGCCGAAGCCGGCGATGCCCTCGGGGATCAGCACGTCGTTGATGCGAAACTGCAGGTTGGCGTGTTCGCCGCGGACGTGGAGTTGCCCGTAGGAGTCCTGCGCGAAGCCGGGTACCCGCAGGAGGGTCTGGTTGAACGGGGCGTCGCTGCCCTGGGACTGGTTGGCGATCTGGTTCTGGCTGATGCCGTAACTCGTGGCACCCAAGTTGGGGACGATGTCGTTGCGCTTTTCGTCGAGCGAACCGACGATGGTCACCGTGTCGGCGTTGCCGCTGTCGATGAGGTCCGAGTGGTCAGGCTTGGTCGCGGCCGGGTTGGTGCCGGTGCCGATGTCGCGGACCTGGGCGTGCAGGGCGGCGGGAGGGATGAGCGTGCAGAGCAGAAAAAGAGAGAAGCGGTTGAGCGGAAGTTTCACGGGTTCAAAAATGGGTTGGTAAAGCAAGGCAAAGCGTTGGCTACGCGCGTGCCGTTCGTAGGCAGGCGCAGGCGTGGAAAGGTGGGCGCGGCAAGACGGCAGAGCCGCGGAAGGCGGACGCAACGTCAGGCCACAACGAAGAATGGAGAGACCGGGCGCGGAGCTAGCGCGGCGGGGCGTGTTCCAGCACGCCGCAGACGGCGAACACGGAAGGCATGCGCACCGCGGCGGTCACGGCCGCGGCGGCGGCGTGCCAGACTTCCACGCGCATCGGCACGACGAGGGGTGCGAGGGCTTGGTCGCAGCCGCCGTGCAGGAAAAGAACCACGGCGCAGTCGCCGTCGTCATCGTCCTCGTCCGGGTGGATCAGGTGGTGCAACCGCGGCGAGGCCGCCAGCACCAGCACCGCCAGCAGGTGCGCTAGCACCAATCCCGCGATGAAGCGGTGACAAGGCGAGGGCACGGCGGAGCGTTTCACGGGAAGTGGAAGGCCCATGAAGTAGCGGAGTGTGGGCAAGCCTGCAAGGCAAAATGCAAATAAGTTGCATTTTGCGCGTACGCCGCGCCGCGGCCGGCCGGAGGTTTGTCTTTCCTGGTTGCAGGTTGCTGCGTTTTACGGCTTTGTTGGCGCGATGCAACCCACCCTGCTCGTCCTGGCCGCCGGCATGGGCAGCCGCTACGGCGGCCTCAAGCAGCTCGACCCGATGGGACCCTCCGGCGAGACGCTGCTGGACTACTCCGTGTTCGACGCGTTGCGCGCGGGGTTCGGGCGGGTGGTGTTCGTCATCCGGCGCGACTTCCAGGAACAGTTCCGCGCCGCGGTCGGCCGCCGGTACGAGGATCGCACGGAGGTCAGCTACGTCTTCCAGGAACTGGACGACCTGCCCGCCCCGTTCATCCGGCCCACGACCCGCCAGAAGCCCTGGGGCACCGGCCACGCGATCTGGTGCGCGCGCGGCGAGGTGGCTGCGCCTTTTGCCGCCATCAACGCCGACGATTTCTACGGGGCGGGAGCCTACCGCACGCTGGCGGACTTCTTCGCCACCTCGCCGCACGAACCCTCGCGTTTCGCGATGGTCGGCTACCAACTCGACCGCACCTTGTCCGAACACGGG
>CAXTMD010000378.1:1487-1812 GCA_964245035.1 uncultured Chthoniobacterales bacterium | reverse complement strand
GGTCGGTCGCGCGCGGCGTCTGCGTGGTCGACCCCGGCGGCGACCTGCAACGCGTCGAGGAATGCACCGGCATCGCCCGCGCCGCGTCCGGTGGAGCCATCCGCAGCCCGCGGCCGGACGGGACGTTCGCGGAGTTCACCGGGGCCGAGACGGTGTCGATGAACTTCTGGGGCTTCACGCCCGCGCTGTTCCCGCTGCTGGAAACAGGGCTGGAGCGTTTCCTACACGCCAACCTCGATGACCCGAAGGCGGAGTATTACATCCCGGTGGCCGTGGCCGAGACGATTGCCGCCGGGGCCGCGCGCGTGCGCGTGCTGCCGACGGA
>CAXTMD010000378.1:0-1477 GCA_964245035.1 uncultured Chthoniobacterales bacterium | reverse complement strand
CGGCGTGGTTCGGCGTCACGTACCGCGAGGACCGGCCGGCTGTGGCCGCGGCGCTGGCGGCGTTGGTGCGCGCGGGCGCTTACTCGGCCGACCTGCGCGCATGAAGCGGATCCTTGTCACCGGTGGGGCGGGTTTCATCGGCAGCCACATCGTCGAGCATTTCCAGGGCAAGGCGGCGGTGCGCGTGCTCGACAACCTGCGCACCGGCCGCCGCGCGAATCTGACCGGTCTCCAGGCGGAGTTCATCGAGGGTTCGATCCTCGACCGCGAGGCGGTGCGCGCCGCCGTGCAGGGGGTGGACTGCGTGTTTCACCTCGCGGCGATGGTCAGCGTGGTGGAATCAATGGAGCGGCCAAACGAGTGCGTGGCCCTCAACGTGACGGGTTACCTCAACGTGCTGGAGGAAGCGGCGGCGGCGGGGGTCAAGAAGGTGTGCTACACGAGTTCGGCGGCGGTGTACGGCAACAACCCGGCGGTGCCCAAGCTCGAAACGATGACGCCCGAACCGCGCAGCCCCTACGCGGTCACCAAGCTCGACGGCGAATACTACGGGGCGATGTTCACCGAGGCGCGCAAGCTGGAGGTCGTGTCGCTGCGGCCCTTCAACGTGTTCGGGCCGCGGCAGGACCCGGCGAGCGCATACGCGGCGGCGTTGCCGATCTTTTTGCGGCGGGCGATGGCGGGGGAGCCGATCACGGTCTACGGCGACGGGGAGCAGACGCGCGATTTCATCCACGTGCGCGACGTGGTGGCGGCGTACGCGTTCGCGGCGAAGACGCCGAAGCTGGCGGGCGTGTACAACATCGGGTACGGCCGGCAAACGACGGTCAACGAGATCGTGCGCACGATCCTCGCGGAGACCGGCTCGCGTTCGAAGATCCGCCACGAGCCCGCCCGGCCCGGCGACGTGCAGCACTCCGTGGCGTCGGTGGCAAAGCTGTGCGCGGCGGGGTTCCGCGCGTCGGGCAACCTGCCGAGTGCGCTGCGGGAAACGGTGCGGGACTTCCGGCGGTTTGTGGGGCGGGAGTGAAGGGCGCGTGTTGTTTGAACACAGAGGACACGGAGGAGCACAGAGGCCGGAGGAGGGCGGAAAAGAAGAGGAGTGATCCATGCTCGACACCGAACTGACGCGAGAGATCATCGGCAGCGCCATTGAAGTCCATCGACTGCTCGGACCGGGGCTGTTGGAAGCAGTTTATGAAGAAGCTCTTTGCCACGAGTTTCATCTGCGAGGCATTCCGTTCAAGCGGCAGCAGCGGGTGCCGATCCGGTACAAAAACATCAGCTTGGCAACCGAGCTGCGCCTCGACCTGTTGGTAGATAATCAGGTGATTGTGGATGTAAAGGGGAAGGAAGCACTCGCGCCAACCGATAAGCCTCAACTACTCACCTACCTATGCCTTTGTGACTTGCGGGTGGGACTTAGAGCGTAGATCGATTGATTAAGCTGCGAGCGAGTGGCAGGCTGGCGGCATGG
>CAXTMD010000377.1:0-4719 GCA_964245035.1 uncultured Chthoniobacterales bacterium | reverse complement strand
GGCCGAGTTGGCGGGCAATCTCGTAGCCGATGCCCTTGTTGGCGCCGGTGATCAAGGCCACCGGTTTGGAGGAAGCGGGAGCAGTCATAGGAAGCTCCAAGCTAACCCCGGAACCCCCGGCGGCAAACCCGCTGCTTGACACGCCCAATTTTTCAGTAAATACTGAAAATACATGAACTCCGAACCCTCCACCGAACCGGACGCGCTCACCGCCGCGCGCGACGAGTTCGTCGCGCAGTGGGGGGCGATGGGCAGCGCCTGGGGCATCAACCGCACGATGGCGCAGATCCACGCGCTGCTCATCACCAAGCCCGAGGCCATGACGACGGACGAGATCATGGACGACCTCAAGATCAGCCGCGGCAACGCCCACGGCAACCTGCGCGAACTGGTCAGCTGGGGGCTGGTGCGCAGCGTCATCCGCAAGGGCGAGCGCAAAGAATACTTCGAGGCGGAAAAAGACGTGTGGAAGATGTTTTGCATCGTCATGCGCGAACGCAGCCGCCGCGAGGTGCGCCCGGCCCTGACCGTGCTGCGCGACTGCGCCGCGCGCACCCGCGGGCTCAAGGGCCCCGAGGCCGCCGCGTTCAACGAGACGATCAAGGGCCTGAGCGACTTCCTCAACCTCGCCGACAGCGTCGTCGCCAAGGTGTCCGGCTCCGAGCAGAGCCGGATTGTGCCCTGGGCGCTGCGGTTCCTCAAGTAACCCCCTCTTTTTGCCGTCGTCCCGGCCCACGATCATGCACGGCACATTTTTTCAGTTCTTACTGAAAATACAGGAAAAACCACAAACAGAACCCGCCATCATGACACCTACCGTCTGGAGCTACCTCGCTTACCTCGCCCTGAGCATCACCGTGACCATCTGGGTCGCGCGCACCCTGCACAAAAACGGCCGCATCTTCCTCGTGGACGCCTTCCACGGCAACGAACCGCTGGCCGATTCCATTAATCACCTGCTGGTCGTCGGCTTCTACCTAGTCAACATTGGGTTTGTCAGCCTGGCGCTCAAGTACGGCGACAAGCCCGAAAACCTGCAAGGCGTCTTCGAGGCACTGAGCACGAAGGAGGGTGTCGTCCTGCTCGTGCTCGGCGCAATGCACTTCTTCAACCTGGCGGTGTTCTCCAAGATGCGCCGCCGCGCGTTGCTGCAAACCGTGCCGCCGCCCTTCCCACCCCAGGGCCGGGTCGCCGTGGTCCCCAACGCCTGAAACCGTCCGCGCCCCGTGAAAACGCTCCACGTCCTCTACGACGCCGAGTGCGCGCTTTGCTCGCGCTGCCGCCACTGGCTGGAACGCCAACCCGCATTTGTGGAACTGCGCTTTTTGCCACTGCAATCCTGGCAGACGCCCTGCCGGTTCCCGGGCATCGCGCAGTTCCACCCGGAGAAGGAGTTGCTCGTCGTCAGCGACGAGGGCGCGGTGTACCAGGGGCCGCACGCGTGGATCATGTGCCTGTGGGCGCTACGCGAGTACCGCGAATGGTCGCAGCGGCTGGCGAGTCCGGCGCTGCTGCCCTTCGCGCGGCGGGTGTGCGAACTGGTGTCGGGTAACCGCCTGACGCTCTCGCGCTGGTTTGGCGGGCGCAGCGACGCGGAGGTCGGGGCGGAGTTGGCCGCCGGGCCGGCGTTGCCTTGCGAGACAGGCAACTGTAAACTGCCGCCATGACCGCCATCCTGAGCGATCCGCAGCAGGCACGCGCCTATGTGAAGTTCCTCCACCCACAGCCGACCGAGAAAGGACTCGAACCGGAAAGTCGGACCGTACATTGCGGCATGTCATGGGAAGATTACCTGGCCTTTGACAAGGCGCTTGGAGATGACCGGCCGGGTCCGCGTTTTTACTATTTGGATGGGGAGCTTGAGATCATGACCACCTCCAACGAACACGAACGGCTGATCATGTGGTTCGTCGGCCTCATGGATCTTTACTTCGACGAGATCGACATTGAAGTCATTGCTCGTGGGCAAGCGACGATGCGCTTGATCGACCAGCAGGTCGGCGCTGAGCCGGACGTGAGTTGGTGCTTGCACACGGAGAAAGAGTTCCCTGATCTCGTGCTAGAGATTGCTTTAACCAGCGGAGGCGTACGCAAGCTGGAACTTTATGGCCGCTTCGCGGTGTCAGAGGTATGGTTCTGGCGCAGGGGAAAGCTGGAAGCTTTCACGTTGCGCGAGGACGGCAGCGGCTACGATCCGGCCGAGGCTGGACGCAGTCGCTTGCTGCCCGGCTTGGATTTGGACCTGTTGGCGCGTTGCATAGCGATCCGCTCGCGGCGCGAAGCGCGGCACACCTTCCGGGCGGGGCTGGCGGCCGGCAAGTAGCATCGCCTCTCTCAGGGCACGCGCGGCGTAACCGCGTTTTGTCGAGCAGCCGTTGTGTGCGACAAGAGTGTAGCAAGCGGCGGCAAGACGCCCCGCACCGTCCAACTCGCAACCGGCGCCTGCTCAGAAGTGGTAGTCGACATCGAGCCCGACGCGGTTCTGGTAGTAGTCGCGCAGGTAGGCATCCGAATCCTTCTGGATGTACGCGTAGTGCCCCGCCACCGACAGGTGGCGGTTGAACTGGTAGCCCAGGCTGATGTCGCCGCCGTAGCGGTTGATGCGCTCGTCGTACGGGCCGCCTGATTCCACGTCGTGATCGTAGAACACGTCGCCGGCCAGCGTGACGTTGCCCAGCGCGCGCCAGGCGATGTTGTAGCGGATGTAGTCCACCTTCACGTAGTTGGAGAGCAAGCCCAGGTCGGCCTCGCGCCCGAGCGAGAGGCTGTGCGTCAGGTACGCGTTGATGCGGTTGTTGAGCGTCGCGCTGTAGTAGAACGTCGAGAGGCTGTACCGGTCGCCGTAGAAACCGTACTGCGGCAGGCCGTCGACGCGGTCGACGAACGTGTAGAAGCCCTGGTCCACCGTGCCGCCCCGGTCGAAGCTCGCAAACTGGTAGCCGCCGTGCAGCACCAAGCGGAAGTACGGCGTGAGCGTCGTGTCCAGGAACGCGCCGATCGTGCCGCCGTTCGAGTCGTTGAGGCCGCTGCGGTCGTAGTCCGTGATCGAGTACCCGCCGTCGACGCCGACGAACGTGCGCGGCCGGAGCTGGTAGGACACGCTCGCGGCGAACTGGTCGGCGTTGCGGTCCAAGTAATTGAAGTCGTCGTTGAGCGCGATGTAGTTGAAGTGGTCGTACTCGCCCGTGAACACGAGGCCGTTGTGCAGGTCGACCGTCGCCGTGACGCCGCCCGTGTTCGTGAACCGGCCGAAGTTGGTGACGTTGCTCAGCTCGGCGGAGTCCACCGGGTCCTGCCGGATGTCGAAGGCGTCGTGGACGTTCAGGCGCACGTAGTCGCCGATGAAGGAATCCAGCGCGATCTGGCTGCCGGGCGTGATGAAGATGTCGCCGCTGGTGGCGTCGGGATGCTCGATGTAGCGCACGAAGCCGATGCCGATGTCAAAGCGCAGGGTGTTGAGCTTGGTCAGCGGGACGACCGTCAGGATGTTGAGCGCGAGCCGGAACACCTCGTCCGACTCCCGGTTGACCTGGGAGTAAGAGATGTTGTCGATGTACTCGATGCCGCCGACCACGTCGGCCGAGAACTTCACGGGGCCGACGCGCAGGTTGTAGTCCGCCGGGCCGCTCGGCGCCACCGCCGTCGAGGAGGGCGTGGAGCCGGTCAGGGTCTCGCGCATCATCTCCTGTGCGCCCGCCCTGCCGCCGCAGAGCGCCGCCCCGGCGAGGATCGGGTATAGAAGTAGCTTGGCAAGCGACATCCGGAACCCGGATTCTGCCGCCCCGTAGGATCGCCCCAGTAAAGTTTTCATGAATTATGCCTGTGATCCGCCGTCGTTGGCTGATAAAAACTCGCTGTTCCCGTGCCTCTTGGGACGGGACAAACGGGCATTCAAGCTAGCTTCATCTCCGAAGCGATTCTTTATGACAAACAAATTTTTGCAAATTCTCAAAGATGAATGCCCACGCCACCCTGATTGGAGGAAGGTAGCAGTGACATTCGCGCTTTTGACATTGATGCTGTGGAGTGCGCCGGCCAGGGTGCGCGCGGGGCTGGTGGTGCCCTCGGCGAAAGACCGCGCGCAGGGCGACATTTTGTTCCAGCAGGCGACGACGGCTTACGGGAGCGGCGACTACGCGGGGGCGCTGCGCTTGCTCGAACAGGCCGACGTGCTGAAGCCCGACCAAGCCGACGCGTGGAACCTGCGTGGGGCCGTCTACCTCAAGCAGAAGTCCTACGACAAGGCGGACGCGGCGTTCGCGCGGGCGGTGGCCATCGACCCGGCGCTGTGGGCGGCGCAGTTCAACCTGGCGGAAGTTTCCTTCCAGCAGAAAAACTACGCGCGGGCGCGGACGATCTTTGACCGGCTGCTGGCGCAAACCGACCGCTACAAGGCCGGCAACAAGTGGGAACTGGTGCTCTACAAGGCGTTTTTGGGCGCCCTGCTCTCCGGCGACGAGGCGGACGCGCGCAAGAAGCTGGCCAAGCTCCCGGCGGCGGGCAGCGCGACCCCGGCCGGGCTGTACGCGCAGGCGGCGCTGGCGTTCAGCCACAAGGACACGGCCGGCGCGAACAAGTTCCTTGCCAGTGCGCAGACAGCGTACCCGCCTGCGCTCAACGGGCTGTTTTCCACCTCGCTCGAAACCGCCGGCTGGACCGTGCCGGCTCCGGTGAACCCATCGCTGCCGGCGGCCCCGGCGGCTCCGGTCGACCCGGCGA
>CAXTMD010000376.1:0-4748 GCA_964245035.1 uncultured Chthoniobacterales bacterium | reverse complement strand
GCGTTGGCGGCCAGCAGGTGGCTGAACAGTTCCTTGCCGTCCGCAAAAACCTTGACCCCCACCCCGTCGCCCTGCGTCGGGCCGTGCGGATGCGCGACGATGTGCACCGGGCCGGAGCGATCACTGGCCCAGCGCAGCACCGCCCAACCCTGCCCGCCGCCAATCACGCCGCCGCTGCCCCCTTCTTCGCCCAGGGTAAAATATTTGCCCGGCCCCGTCCACACGTCCGCCCAGTCACCCGGCGATGGCAGCCAGCGCATGGGAGCCGCCTTTTCCGGGTTGTAGGGGGCGGATCCGGTTTTGTCGTTCCCGGTGAAAAGGTAGCTCCAGCCGGCCTGGCCCTGCACGTCCGAGAAATCCCGCAGCGAGTCGGCGACGAGTCCATCGTCGCGCGGGGTCTCCGTCACGCTCGCCACCGCGCCTTTGTCCGCCACGACGTACACCGGCACCGCCCCGAAATTCACCTCGCGCGCCACCGGCGGCAGTTCGAAGCCGACCAGGCTCAGGCAACGCACCGACCCAGCGAACGTCATGCGCGCCGTGCCGACCTCCGACCAACACACCCAGACCGTCCGGCCGGCCTGATCGAACCGGTAGACCGCCGTACGGTCGTCCGTCTTCTCCCGCGCGACGAAGCGCGCGCCGTGGAGCAGGCTGATGAGATTGGCATAGGCCACGAACGGCATCGTCGGCGTGTACGCGCCGCTGGGATCGGTGTCCGCGTGCAGGAGGCCCATGTTCGTGAAGCCGCGGAAATCCCGCGCCAGATACCAGACGATGCGCTCAACCTCCGGAAAGGTGGATTCGAGCGTCATCATGCGTACGAGGTGCGAGGCGGCCTGCGCGCGGTCGGGAGAAAAATCGTGCGCGTCGCCGCACTCCGTCGCCCAGATCGGCTTTGCCCGCCCGCCGTTGTACCGCTTGACCAGCGCCACGAGGCCGGCCAGCGAGCGTCCGACGGTCTCGGGCGTTTGGTAGGGATGGACGGCCACGGCGTCCATGGACTCCAGCGCGCCGAGCTTGAAGAGTTTTTCCAGGTAGGGCAGCGGGATTTTGACTGCGGCGCTGCCGAGCACCTGCACGTCCGGCCGCGTGGATTTCACCCGGGCGTAGGCGGCCCGCAGCAGCTCGGCGTAGTGCCGCGGCCGGTCCTGCGCCGCCGCGCCGTCGCAAAACGTGCCGTTGTACTCGTTCCAAATCTCGACGCAGCGCAGCTGCGGCCCGTAGTGCCCCAGGACCGCGGCGCAGTAGTTGGCGAACCCGGCGTAACCCTCCGGCGTGTAGGGGGCGAGCTTGTACACCTTCACACCCGGCTGGTTGTCGTAGAGCGGATTGCCGAAGGAGGCGTCGAAAAGCACGTTCAGGTGCCGCTTCGCGGCGGCCTCCATGTACGCCGTCAGCGCCGGGGTGAAATCGTAGTGGCCCCTGGTTTTTTCGAGCGCATCCCAGGGTTGCTCGTCGCGGATCCAAGCGAGGCCGCCTTTCTCCAGGAGCGTCAGCAAGCGGTCGTCCAGCGCCATCCCGGTGGCGAAGTGCGTCATCACGCCGTAGCGCGAACCGCTCATGCGCGCGATGTCGAAGGGCGGCACGACCGCCAGCGTCGTGCGTCCCTCGCCCGCCGCCGTGGCGACGTGGAGAACGTAGTAGCCGACGCCAGTGATCTTGGGCTTGATCAGGCACTCGCCGTTCGCCACCGCCACCGTCCCCGCGGCGAGCGGTGCGTCGTTGTAGTCGCCGAGCGTCCAGCGCACTTCCTTGCCGCCACGCACGGCGGCCTTGACGGCGACGGTCTCGCCGACGGTGAAGACGTTGCCGGGCTGCACCTGTGACGGGAAGCTGACCTCCTGCGCTCCTGCCACCACCGGGCAAAGCACCAGCAGGCAGGCGGCCACACGCCGGAACGGAAAAGTTCTCATGAAGATCGGTGCATCCTAACCGCTCCGCTCCCGGAGCGGAAAGATTTCCCCGCGCACGACCCGCCCATTTGGCGACGCGGAACGTATTTGTAAGCAATTTCCCCGCGATTTTATGACTCCTCTGAAAACCTGGCTCGGCTACCCCTATCCGCTCGGTGCGACCTGGATGGGCAACGGCGTGAACTTCGCCCTCTTCAGCGCGCACGCCACCGGCGTGGACTTGTGCCTCTTCGACAGCGCCGACGCCGAGCGCGAGACGATGCGCATCCCCATGCGCGAGCAGACCAACCAGATCTGGCACATCTTCCTGCCCGACCTGCGCCCCGGCCAGTTCTACGGCTACCGCGTCCACGGCCCCTACGATCCTGCCAACGGCCACCGCTTCAACAGCCAGAAGCTCCTGCTCGACCCCTACGCCAAGGCCATCGCGGGCCAGATCGACTGGGACGACAGCCTCTTCGGCTACACGCTCGGCGCCAAAAACGAGGACTTCGCCATCAACACCCACGACAGCGGCGCACGCATGCCCAAGGCCGTCGTCATCGACCCCGCGTTTGACTGGGGCACGGACAAGTCGCCGGGCTGCGAGCTTTCCCGGTTGATGATCTACGAGGTGCACGTCACCGGCTTCACCAAGCTCTGCCCGGACGTGCCCGAGGAACTGCGCGGCACCTTCGCGGGCGTGGGCTGCACCGCCGCCATCGACTACCTCAAAAAACTCGGCGTCAACGCGGTCGAACTCCTGCCCGTCCACCAGCACGTGGACGACCAGACCCTCGCCGACAAGGGACTGGAAAACTACTGGGGCTACAACACCATCGGCTATTTCGCGCCCGAGTGCGCCTACTCGGGCAGCGGCTGCGAGGGCGGGCAGGTGCACGAGTTCAAGACGATGGTCAAGAACCTGCACGCCGCCGACATCGAGGTCATCCTCGACGTGGTCTACAACCACACCGCCGAGGGCAACCACCTCGGGCCGACGATCTCCTTCAAGGGCATCGACAATCGTTCCTACTACCGGCTCGTCGACGACAACGCGCGCTTCTACATGGACTACACCGGCACGGGCAACACGCTCGACGCCACCAACCCGCACGTCCTCCAGCTCATCATGGACTCCCTGCGCTACTGGGTGACGGAGATGCACGTCGACGGTTTCCGCTTCGACCTCGCTTCGACTCTGGCGCGCGAGGCCAAGGACGTGAGCACGTTCTCGGCGTTTTTCGACGTGATCCACCAGGACCCGATCCTGAGTCAGGTCAAGCTCATCGCCGAGCCGTGGGACGTGGGCGACGGCGGCTATCAGGTGGGCAATTTCCCCGTGCTCTGGGCCGAGTGGAACGGCAAATACCGCGATGCGATCCGCCGCTACTGGAAGGGCGACGAGGGCCTGATCGGCGAACTCGCCTACCGCCTGACGGGCAGCCCGGACCTGTATCAGCACGGCGGCAAGCAGCCCTACGCGAGCATCAACTTCATCACGGCGCACGACGGCTTCACGCTCAACGACCTCGTCTCCTACAACGACAAGCACAACGAGGCCAACGGCGAGGGCAACAACGACGGCGACAACAACAACGCGAGCTGGAACTGCGGCGCGGAGGGTCCGACCGACGACGCGGAGGTCAACGCCCTGCGTCGGCGGCAGCGGCGCAACTTCCTGGCGACGATGTTCTTCTCTCAGGGAGTGCCGATGATCTGCGGCGGCGACGAGTACGGCCGCACGCAGGACGGCAACAACAACGCCTACTGCCAGGACAACGAGATCTCGTGGCTGGACTGGGAGGCGGACAAGCGCGACGCGAAGCTTTTCGAGTTCACGCGCAAGCTCATCGACCTGCGTCGCCACCACCCGATCTTCCGCCGGCCGAAGTTCTTCCAGGGCCGCAAGATCCGCGGCGGCGACGTGAAGGACGTGATGTGGTTCGACCCGAACGGCGAGGAGATGCACGAGGAGGGTTGGAACACCGCGCACGCGAAGTGCCTGGGCATGCTCCTGAGCGGCGACGCCATCGACGTGCGCTCGTTCCAAAACGAGCCGATCCTCGACCGGACGTTCCTGGTGCTCTTTAACGCGCACCACGAACAGATCTCCTTCACGCTGCCGGGCCGGGAAAAGGTGCGCTGGGAAGCGCTCATGGACACGACCGACGAGGATGGCTTCCTCGCCAAGCCGAAGGAATACGCCTCCGGCGACGAGTACCCGCTGGAAGCCCGCTCGCTGAGCCTGCTGCAACTGACGACCGACGCCCAGGGTGAGGCGCGCACGGCCAGTTGGCGCAAGAGCGGCAAAGCCCCGCAGTCCGCTTCGACCCCGCCGAAGAAGACCGAGGTCGTCGCCGCCGAAGAAAAGGCGGCGGCCGAGCCGAGCCCGGAAGTGGTGGCGCAGTCCAGCGAAGCGTGAACAAAGAGGCATGACACCGCGGGCAGATTCCGCTATGAATCTGCCCCGTGTTTCGCTTCGTCCATTCCGCCGACTGGCAGCTCGGCGCGCGTTTCTCCCAGTTTGGCGCGACCGCCGAGCGTCTCCGCGCGCAACGTCTGCTCACGTTGCGCGCCGCGCTGACCCTCGCGCGCGACCGCGGGGCCGACGCGTTCCTCGTCGCCGGTGATTTGTTCGAGGACAACCAGGTCGCCGATGCGCTCGTGGAGGAAACGCTCGGGGTTTTCGCCGCGTTCCCCGCGCTTCCCGTGTACCTGCTGCCGGGCAACCACGATCCCGCCAGCGGGCCGGGGTCGGTCTGGAGCCGGCGGCAGTTTCGCGACGGCGCGTTGCCGCCCAACGTCACGGTCCTGCGCGAGACCGGCGCGGTGCCGTTGCGCGGGCAGGGC
>CAXTMD010000375.1:4162-4779 GCA_964245035.1 uncultured Chthoniobacterales bacterium | reverse complement strand
GCCGCAGAGCCGTTTGGAAAGGTCCACCGGCACGTCGAGCGAGGCGTTGCCGCCGGTGGGGTCAATCTGGTAGCTCCACACGTCGAAGCGTTCCCAGCGCGCCGCCCCGTAGATCGTGGAAAACGCCCCATCCACGGCGTCGAGTCCGTGCGCGATCTTGATCCGCCCGATCCGCGGCACGTTGAAGCGCGCGTCGAACATGTGCCAGCCGCTGCTCAGATACACCTCGAAGTACGCGTGGAAATCCATCGGCGTGCCGATGTCGTTGAACGCGATGTCCGACACGTAGCCAGACACGTAGCGCGCGGGCAGGTTGAACGTCCGGCACAACGCGATGGCCGAGTGCGCGAAGTCGCGGCAGACCCCGTAGCGTTGGGCGATGATGTCCGATGCCGCCGTGTTCGGCGACCCGCTGAACTGCCGGTACTCGATGTTTTCGTGCACCCAGTCGCAGATCGCCTGCACACGCACGGCCCCGTGTTCGATCTGGCCAAAATGCTCGAAGGCAAAATCCAGGAGCTTGTCGGAGTCGCAGTACCGGCTCGGCAGCGTGTAGCGCAACACGCTGTCGGGTAGCCCTTCGATGGGCACCGGCGGCCCGAATCCCTCGGAGTTCT
>CAXTMD010000375.1:2079-4152 GCA_964245035.1 uncultured Chthoniobacterales bacterium | reverse complement strand
AGTCGTAGCGGATGGTGTTCAGCCCTTCGTGCAGCTTGAAGCGGTGGATGATGTTGCCGTGGGAGTCCTCGTATTCCAGCATTCCCTGACGCGGCGTCATGCTGAAGCGCTCCGTCTCGATGAGTTGCGCGAGACCTTGGCGCGGCTTGAGCGTGAGGATGATCGGCGCGGGGAAGCTGGCGCGATAGGAAATCTGGCAACCCGCGCGCACGAGCAGTTCGAGCGGCGGCGCGTCGAGCGTGGGAACGCGGGCGGGGTCAGCATTCAGCGTGGTGCTCATCTTGGAAAAGGAAAAGGGATCGCGCGCCGTTTAACTCCCGGCGGTCAGACGGTCGAAAAACTCCCGGAACAGCGCGGCATACTGCCCATGGCGCTCCGGATGGTACTGCACGCCGAAGCAATATGGGTCGCCGCGCCGCCGGACCTGTTCGATGATGCCATCGCCCGGGGACCACGCCTCCACTTCCAGGCCGTCGCCGAGGCGGTCGAGCGCCTGGTGGTGCGAACTGTTGATGCGCTCGAAGCGGGTGTGCGCCGGGGCCGCTTTGCCGTAGGCAACCGGCTGGAGGTTGCCGAGGCGCAACTCCGGGGCGTTGTGACCAGGAATGTCGAGGTGGAGCGTGCCGCCGAGCGCCACGTTGAGCACCTGCACGCCCTTGCAAATCGCGAAGACCGGCAACCCCCGTTCGAGCGCTTCGCGCGTCGCCGCGAACTCCCAGGCATCGCGCGTGGGCTGCGCGTCGGTCTCGATCACGGACGGATCGGGAACCGGTTGGCGCAAGAACGTTTCACCGATGTCCGGTCCGCCGCTGAGCAGCAGCCCGGCCGCGCCGGCAGGCAGCACCGGCCCGCCTGCGGCTGATGCAGCCTGCCGGGCGGCGTTGATGACCGCCACCTCCGGCCGCTCCAGGAACCAGCGGGCAAAAAACGGTTCGTCGGCCTCACGGATCCAGGTGGCTAGCGTCGGCATGGTGGTGGGCGTACCGGAAACGCGGAAGCCGCCGGAGCATTTCCCCGCCTCAGCCCTCGTTCCGGGAGCGAATCTTCACCGCAACCGGGCGCGAAGTCCAACGCGAAAGGAGGTTCACCGCGGCCACGGCGGTCGGGGTTTTCCCCTGCGTTCCCCTACGGTATCCTCCGTAGTGTTTTGGGCTGTGCTCTGGCATGAGGCGTGGTGATACATTGCAGCGGAGCTTATATGATGCATACACGACACCGGCTTGTATTGGTGGATGACCACAGTGTCATTCGTGATCTGTTCAAGTTTCAACTCTGCCGCAGCGAACCGCTGCGGTACGAGGTCGTTGGCGAAGGCTCCACCGGACAAGAAGCGGTGGAGGTTTGCCTGCAAACGCGGCCCGACCTGCTGTTGCTGGATTTGATGTTGCCGGGCCTCAATGGCGTGGACGTGCTCCGCCGCCTGCAGCCCAAGCTGCCGCGCATGCGAACGCTGTTTTTCTCGGCTTCGATGCGCACCCCGCTGATCTCCGAGGCGTTTGAACTCGGCGCTTCCGGGTTCGTCGGCAAGCCGCGTCCGTGGAGCACGGTGCTGGAAGCGGTCAACCTCGTCGCCGAAGGGGGCAAGTATTTCGACCCGGCCGTGGCCTATCTCGCCGGCCGCGCCGCCCGCCAGCCGACTCCCGAGGACCTGACCGGCCGCGAGCGCGAGGTCGCGCAGTTGATCGCCGAGGGCCACAGCACCAAGGAGATCGCCAGCCTGCTCGGCGTCAGCGCCAAGACCATCGACAAGCACCGCACGCGCATGATGGAAAAGCTCCACGTCCACGACGCCGTGGCGGTGACCCGCTACGCGCTCCAAGCGGGTTTGACGACGCTGGAATGACACCGGGGCACGACGGCTGGTTGGAGCGTGCCCGACACAAATCTTTCTGTCATCCTGAGGCGAGTTTTACGAGCCGAAGGACCTGCCGTGGAGTACCCGCCTGCTTTGCACGGCTGGCTCAGCCCACCAGCGGTTCTCTGTTCCAGCGTCCGCCAAGAGGCACTCGTGTACCTTTTGGAGAGGTGGGTGGGCGGGGCCGGCTCGCCGCGGGCGGTGCGGCGGGTTTTTGT
>CAXTMD010000375.1:0-2069 GCA_964245035.1 uncultured Chthoniobacterales bacterium | reverse complement strand
GTACCTTTTGGAGAGGTCCTTCGGCTCGCAGAACTCGCCTCAGGATGACAGAAGGATTTGTGTGAACTCGCCTCGACGCAAGTGCCCCCGGTCCACCACTCAGGCAGGCAGCTTCAAGCGGTCACGCGCCTCGACGAGTTTGGTGTAAAGCGGCTGCAAACCTTCCGGGATGACCCGAGTCGCGCCGAGCACCGGCATGAAGTTGTGGTCGCCCTCCCAACGGGGCACGATGTGGAGGTGCAGATGATCCGCCACCCCCGCCCCGGCGCACGCGCCGAGGTTTAGACCGACGTTGAACCCCTGGGCGTGGACGACCTCCCGCAGCAGCGCCTGCGCGTCCTGCGCCAGCGTGAGCAGTTCCAGCTTTTCGTCGGCGGTGAGTTCGCCGAGGTCGGCGGTCTTGCGGTACGGGACGGCCATCAGGTGGCCGGCGGCGTACGGGTAGCGGTTCATGATCAGATACGCGCTCTTGCGCCGCAGCACGACGAGGTGCGCGGCGTCGTCGGAGGTTTGCGCAGCCTCGGTAAAAAAGTCGGGCAGTGGACGCTCCAGAGCGAAGTATTCCACCCGCCACGGAGCCCACAACGCCTGCATTTCCTCGGGTGTGCTCAAGCGAAACCTCCTTTTTCTTCCGCCGGTACGGACAGGGGGCGCACCGCCAGCCAGAGCCAGCCGGCCAGCAGGCACAGTCCGCCAAAGGGCGTCACGTACACCAACCAGTGCGGTCCACCGACCGCCATCAAATAAAGACTGCCGCTGAAAAGAGCAACCCCCGCCACCAACAAGGACCACGCCGCCGCCGGGAACGGCCGCAGACACGCCATCAACAAGAGTACCGGCACATGCACCGCCTGGTAGAGCACGGCTTTTTCCCACCACTCACGCGCCTTGGGCTGGGCGGCCAGCACATTCTCCAACGCATGCGCACCCACCGCTCCGAGCAGCACCACCAGGAACCCCAGCACCGCCGCGCAACGAAACGCCCGAGGAGAAGAAACGTGCATGGTCGTTCAATGCGGCAGAGACGCGCCGGGCGAGGCTGGCGGCGGCATCGGGGGCACGTCCAGGCCGATGGTTGGAGGAGAGGACGGAGTCGCACCGGGAGTTTCGGCCGGCCCCGGTGCCCCGGACTTGGCGGCAGGAGCCTTCTGATAAAACCGCGCGAGTTCCTTCTGAAAACGGAACTGGTTCAGGTAGAAGTCTCGCAACCGCAGCTGGAAAGTCTCGGGATCACCGCGCTGGGCAGCCCGGTCAAGGAACTCGGCCGCCGCGGCAAACTTGCCGTCGTGCATCTGCTCAGCCGCCGCGGTGATGAGCCAGTCCATGGTTGGACTTGGCAGCGCCAACTGCCGGGCAAGTTCATCGGCAAAATCCTTCGCCTGGTCCACCTCGATTTTTGCCAGACGCCACGTGAGCCGGTAGAGGCTTTCCAACTCGGGCTCGCGCAGCCGGTCGATGGCCTCTTGCAGGCGGACGATGGCCGCCTGGTCCTTGCCCGCGTTGCGCAACGCCGCTCCCCAGTAATAAAAGGTCCGCGCGCCAAACGGGTCGACCTTCGTGGCCGTGTCGTATTCGTCCAAGGCGCTGGTGCGGATCAGGCCAGCCCGGCGGCTGCCGAGCGTGGCGCGCAGGTTGTACGCCTCGGCGACATCCTCGCCCGACGCGATGGCCTCGTTGAGGAGAGGCAACGCGCGCACGGGATCGTTGTCGAACACCGCCAACTGCCCGAGTTGGAAGGTCAAACCATTGACGTGCTCCCCGCTCGCTTTGACCTGGCCGAGCAGATCGACCGCCTTCTTGAAATCGAAGTCCTGCTCGGCGGCCATGGCCTGGTCGATCCGGCGGGCGTTTTCGTCGGAAAGCAGCTTCGTGGTGGCCTTGCCGTCGCTGTTGACGGTCTCCGGAGCAGCCGGGGCGGTGCTGACGGGCGGCGCGGTCTTCGAGACGCTGAGGCGGCCGACGAAAAAGCTGCCGGCCAGCAGGATGAGCATCCCTAGCTGGGTCGCCAGACCGAGCCACGAATTGCGCTTGGCCGCGCCCTGCTGGCGGCGCACCCGCGGTGCGAGCGG
>CAXTMD010000374.1:0-4780 GCA_964245035.1 uncultured Chthoniobacterales bacterium | reverse complement strand
CGAACACGAACGACTTCCACTTCGACACGGAGATCATCATCCAGTTCGTGCTCGCCGGCCTGCGCATCAAGGAACTGCCGATCCCGACCTACTACGGCGACGAGGAGTGCCGGGTCAACGGCCTGCGGTACGCCTGGGACGTGTGCAAGACCATGCTGCGCGCGCGCCTGCACGGCATGGACCTGTTTTACGACCGCAAATTCGACGTGCGCGCGCGTTCCTACGAACTCAAGCTCGGCTATCCCTCCTCGCACACGCTCGCGCTCGACGCTGCGATGTCCGGCGGCGAGGTGCTCAACGTCGGCTGCGGCAAGGCGGACGTTTCGCCCGCGCTCGCCGCGCGCGGCTGCCGCGTGACCGACCTGCCTTGTCAGCCGCAGCATGCGGCGGAGTTCCCGACCGACGTTTCGCGCTTCGACCAGATTTACCTGCTCGACCTGGTGGAAGACCTCGCCGAGCCGGAGCGGTTCATGGAGGAGCTGCGCTTCGCCGCGCGCCGGCACCGTCCGGAGGTGGTCATCACCACGGCCAACGTGGGCTTCTTCGTCACGCGGCTGATGATGCTTCTCGGATACTTCAACTATGGCCGGCGCGGCATCCTCGACCGTTCGCACCGGCGGCTGTTCACCTTCCGTTCCCTGAGCACGCTGCTCATCCAGTCGGGCTACCGGATCATCGAGACGCGCGGCGTGCCGGCGCCCTTCCCGCTGGCGGTGAAAACGGGCTGGCTCGCGCGTGCGCTGCTGCGCGTCAACGCGGGCTTGCTGCGGGTGTGGCGGGGGTTGTTCTCGTACCAGATTTTCATCCGGGCGCAGGCGCTCCCGAGCGTGCAGCACCTCCTGGCGCACACCATTGAGAGCAGCGACGCCCTGCGAGGGCAATACACCGCCGCGGAGAAAGCATGAAGACGCGTTTCCTTCTCCTTGCGGCGTTGTTCTCGCTGCCGGCAGCGGCGCTGGTTCGCGCGGAGAAACCGCACGAGATGCGCTACGTTGGCGAGTGGTCCGACGGCCGGGGTGTGATCCTCACCGTCGCGGCCAGCAAGTTCCACCTCGGCAGCCACGCGTCGGCGTTCAAGGAAATCTACCGCTCGGCCGACGAACGCTTCTTCCGCCTCCAGATCACTTCGGGCGGAGGTGGGTTCGACGGCCGGTTTTTGCGCGTGGAGGTCGGCCGCGAGGAGATGCAGATGCGCGAGTACCGGACGCTGGCGGACTGCCTCAACGACCGGCAGGTCGCCGCCGTGATCGCCTGGTCGCGCGACCGCTGAGGATCGGCCGCTCTGCAACGAAATCGTCACACCAAATGACCTGAGGCAGGGAGCGGTTCACGGCAATCGTCGCGGCGATTTCCATGAACCTGAAAACCTCCCTCGGAGCGTGCGCGCTCCTCGTGCTGGCCGCCCGCGCCCAAGCCCAGCTTTTCACGCCCGGCGACCTCGTGGTGAGCGCGTACGGCAGCACGACCGCCACGCTGGCGGACGGCGCGCCCACGGCGATCAGCCTGCTGGAATTTTCCACCGCTGGCGGCGCACCGGTCCTGACCGACACCCTGCCGACGACGGACGGCGTCGGCAGCAGCGCCAACCTCGGCGTCGTGGGCGAATACGGCTCCTCGTCGGAGGGCAACCTCCAGCTTTCCGGCAACGGCCAGTACCTCACCATCGCTGGCTACAGCGCCAGCCAGGCGGCGCTCGGCATCCAGCCAGCCACCAACACGGCCAACGGCACGAACTTCCCCACCGGCACCGCCTACAGCACTTCCACCGTGCCCCTCGCCCAGGCGACCGACACGGATCTCTCCCGCGTCGCCATCCTCGTCGACGGCAACGGCAACGTGAACTCCAGCACGGCGTTCAATGACCTCTACAACACCAACAATCCCCGGGGCGTGTACTCGGCCACCGGCGCGTCGATTTACATCTCGGGCCAGGGCGACAAGAACGCGTCGAACCAGGGCGTCTTCCTGGCACCCACGGGGTTGAACACCAAGACCTCCTCCGGCACGCCGACGGGGATCTACAACGCCAACGATACCCGGTACGTGACCGGTGCCAACGGCAACCTGTACTACTCGCTCGACAAGAAAGGATCGCCGACGGGGATCTTCCAGATCGCGGGCCTGCCCACCGGGACCTCCACCTCCACGCAGATCACGGCCGCGAGCAACGGGCTGACCGGGACCGCCAAGGTCAGCTACAGCCCGGAAGGCTTCTTCTTCGCCAACGCCACGACGCTCTACGTGGCCGACACCGGCGTGCCCAAGGCCGGCGGAGTCGGCAGCGGCGGCATCCAGAAGTGGACGCTCAACGGCAGCACCTGGTCGTTGCAGTACCCCCTGCCGCCCCCCAACGTCATCTCCGCCGCATCGGCCGCGCCGGCCACGAGCGGCGAGACCGGTTTCGAGGCCATCACGGGCCAGATCCTGGCCGGCGGCAAGATCAGCCTCTACGCCGTCTCCTACACGGCGGGCGACGATAACCCCAACGGCCTCTACGCGATCACCGACACCCTCAACGCCACCAGCGGCGCGGGCGAAACCTTCACCGAACTGGAGTCGGCGGCGGGCAACGGCAGCCTGGTGCTCAAGGGAGTTTCCTTTGCGCCGAACGCAGTGCCCGAACCCTCCACCTGGGCCTTGGCCGGGCTCGCCGCAGCCGCGGGCGCGTGGACTCTCCGCCGACGCTCGCACCTTCGCCGCGGCTAAAACACACCCACGAACCGACGCCCATGAAATCCTCGCCCACGCTCGCCCTCCTGCTCACCGGCACCGCGCTGCTGAGCGCGTCCGCCGCTCGCGCCACGACGATCACAGAGTGGAACTTCAACAACGACGCCGTCGCGGTCAACACCAGCCCGGCCCCCTCGACGGGGGTCGGCACGGCCAGCACGCTCGGCTTCAACAGCAACTACAACGGAACGGCTTCGGTAGACACCTCAGATATCAACACCTCCACGCCCGTCAGCACGGATCCCGGCGGCGCGAACCAGTGGCGCATCCGTGGCGGCGACGGCACCAACTCGCCCGGCACGGGCAACAACGGCTGGTCTTCCAACGCCCCCATCGGCAGCCAGGGCGCGCAGTTTCTCGTTTCCACCGTCGGCTTCACCAACATCCAACTCAGCTTTGACTGGAGCCCGACCAACCAGGGCGAAGGCAAATTGCAGGTACAATACACGCTGAACGGCTCGACCTACTTCAACCTGCCGGCGGCGGATTTCTCCTCCCTCGGCACGGGGGCCACGGCTACGGCCGCGACGAACACCACCAGCGCCAACACCGTCCTGGGCGGCTATCTAAACGCCGGTTCGAGCACGACCTACATGAACGGGATCACCGCCAACCTGTCGAGCATCGCCGGGGCGGGCAACGACGCAAACTTCGGCCTCCGCTTGGTCAACGCCGCCACCGGGGCCGACGACACCAACGTGGCCGGCGCGGCGCTCAACAACACCAGCGGCAACTGGCGCTTCGACGAGGTGACGGTCAGCGGGGTGCCGGAGCCTTCCACGAACGCGCTGCTGCTGTTCGCGGGCGTCGGCGTTGGCTTGGCGGGCTGCCGACACCTGCGCCGCCGACGGGCGTGATCCTCTACTTGAGGATCTTCAACGCGTGCAGCATGTACGACGGGGCCAACTCGTAGAGCGGGTACAGCACCGCCAGCCGGTAATATTGCGAGAGATCGAACACGCACAGTCCCGCCACGATCACGCCCAGCACCCAACCCTGCCAGGGGACACGCCAGCGCGCCGCCAGCCAGCCGACCTGCGTCACGGCCAGGGCGCGCAACGGCAGGTCCCACATCGTCGCGTAGCGCAGGTTCATGCCGTAGCGGACGTTGCACATCAGCGCGTAGCTGGCGACGACGAAGCCCAGCGCGAAGATTAACGGCCGGTCGTCGCGCCCGCCGTCCGGCGAGGCCCGCAACTGGAGCGCTGCGCCCACGGCCAGCAGCAGAACCGCCGGGCTCATGATGAGAAGGTCCAGCACGTAGCGGTACCACGGGCCGTCGCCGGTCTGGATCGCGTAGGGCAGCGTCAGGTTCTTGGGCACGCCGAGGCGGTAAACCTCGACCAGTTCGGTGACCCCGCCCGCCAGGTTGACGAGCACCGCCACGCCGACCAGCGGGCCGACAAACGTCAGCACCACCAGCGCCCGGCTGACCTGGCCGAAACGCACCCAGCGATTGAGCACGAGCAGCGCGGCCACGGCCACCCACACGAAAAACGCGTTTTCCTTGGTCATCACCAGCGCCGCCAGGCCGAGGGCGTAGGCGGTCAACCAACCCCTGTGTGCGGGCTGGCGCAGGCATTCCCAGAGCGCCCACAGCGTGCCCAGCGCCCAAAACTCGAAGAACCCGTCGGCCAGCGCGTGCTGCGCCATGTGGATCTGCAACGGCGAGCACGCCATCAGCGCGAACGCGCCGAGCGCCAGCCGCCGGTCTTCCAGCAGCCGCCGCGCGAACAGACCGGACAGCGCCAGCGTCCCCACGGCGAAGACGCGCGACACCGCGTAGAAACACGCCAGCGGCTCCCCGCCGAACACCCCGTGCCACAGGTAGGCGCAGAAGATGTACAGGAACCGCGTCGGCGGCAGGATCGAGCCGACGAGGTTGGCTTGCAGCAGCTTGTAGTTGTCCACGATGTCGGGATAGCCGCCGAGCCTGGAGTCCAGGAGCTGCTTGAGGTAACGGGCGTAGTAAGCCTCGTCGACGCCGATCATCCCCACCTTCCACCCCGCCCACGAGTGGACCCGCAGGAACACCCCCGCGGCGGCGACG
>CAXTMD010000373.1:0-4798 GCA_964245035.1 uncultured Chthoniobacterales bacterium | reverse complement strand
TCGTCCTTCTCGAACAACAACTCCGCGTCTTCCATGCTGACCGGCACCAGCGCCTTGCGGCGCAGGATGCTGTACATCACCGGCACGAAGAACAGCGTCGTCGCCGTGGCGATCAACAATCCACCGATCACCGCGCGGCCCAGCGGCGCGTTCTGCTCGCCGCCCTCGCCGAGCCCGAGGCTCATCGGGATCATGCCCAGGATCATCGCCAGCGCGGTCATCAGCACGGGGCGCAGCCGCGTCGTCCCCGCCGACAACGCCGCCGCGAACGAGTCCGCGCCTTCCTCCAGACGCTGATCGTTGGCAAAGGTGATCAGCAGGATCGAGTTCGACGTGGCCACGCCGATGCACATGATCGTACCCATCAAACTCGGCACGTTGAAGGTGGTCTTCGTGGCGAAGAGCATCCACAAGATGCCCGAGAACGCACCGGGCAAGCCCATGAGGATCACCAATGGATCGAGCCAGCTCTGGAAGTTGACCACCATCAGGAAATACACCAACGCGACGGCGAACACGATGCCCAGGCTCAACTTCGTGAACGCCTCGTTCATGCTCTGCACCTGCCCGCGCACCTCGATGAGGGTGGCTTTCGGCAGCTTGGAAGGCGGCAGCTTGAACCAGCTTTCCGGAAGCAGCTTCCTGCCCCACTCCGGCACGGCTTCCTTGTACCACGGCAGCTTCGGGGCGTACTCCTGCACGACTTTGCTCACGTCGCCCGCCACGCCGCCGAGGTCGCGGTCCTGTGCATCGGCGTACACGTCGAACGTGGGTTGGATGTTGTAGTGGTTGATGTTCACCGGCGCGAAGTCGCGCTTGAACGTCGAGAGGTTGGCCAGCACCTGCGACTGCGCCTGTCCGGAGACGCTGACCGGGATGTTGTTCAAGGCGTTGAGTGAATTCACCTGATACTGCGGCGTCTGCACGGCCACAAGGTAGTTGACGCCGTTGGTGGGATTCACCCAGTAGTTGCGCGCCGTCTGGCCACTGGAGGACAGCGCGATCAGGAGCGAATTCGCCACGTCGTTCGCGGTAAGCCCGAGCAGGATGGCCTGCTGACGATCCATGTTCACATCCAACTGCGGCGCGTTCACGAACTGATGGACGTTGATGTCCACCGCGCC
This sequence comes from uncultured Chthoniobacterales bacterium, assembly GCA_964245035.1. Classification (GTDB taxonomy): domain Bacteria; phylum Verrucomicrobiota; class Verrucomicrobiia; order Chthoniobacterales; family SZAS-18; genus CAHJWO01. Next base: position 3,674 of record CAXTMD010000373.1, on the reverse strand, counting down.
GGGGATCTTGCTGACCTTGCCCGCGATTTCGTGGGCGATCTGGTAGTTCTTGTCGCGGTCGCGCCCGACGATTTGGATGTCGATGGGCGAGGGCAGGCCGAAGTTGAGGATCTGGCTAACGATGTCCGCCGGCTGGAAGAAAAAGTCGACGTTCTGGAACTTGTTGGGCAACTCCCGCCGCAGCCGGCGCACGAAGTCCCAAACCGGCGTCTTGTGGCCCGGCTTGAGCGAGACCTGAATTTCGCCATCCGTCGAACCGATGGTCGCGCTGTCGCTGTAGGCGAGGTTCACGCCGCCGACGGGCAAGCCGATGTTGTCGATCATCAATCGCAGTTCGTCGGCGGGCACGACTGTGCGGATGTAATCCTCCACCTTGCCAAAAGTGCGCTCGGCCTCCTCGATGCGCGTGCCAGCCGGGGTGCGAACGTGCAGGCGGAACTGCCCGGCGTCCACCAGCGGGAAGAAGTCACGGCCCACGAAGGGCACGAGGCAGAACGAGAGCGCGAAGAGGCAGGCGAAGAAAACGATGGTCAGCCCCCGGTTCTCCAACGCCCAGGTGAGCATCCCCTCGTAGCGGCCCTTGAAATTTTCGAAATGGTGGTTGAACCGCTCGTGGACTTTCCACACCCAGTCTTTGTGCGGCCCGTTGTCTTGTTGGTCATCCTGCCGTTTGAGGTCGTCACGACGGTCCTTGAGTTCGGCGTTCTTCACGCCGGGCTTTTTCGCATGGCCATCGGGCAGGCCGAGTTGCAGCTGGCGAGGAGGTTCGGGCGCGTGGCCGTTGCCGTTAGGCGCATCCGCCATCCGCTCGCCGCGCAGCGGCAGTTCCTCCTGCTCGTCGTGGGGGCCGTCCTGTCCATTCCGTCCATTCTGGCCGTTCTTACCCGCCGCAGCGTGGTGCTCGTTGGCGGCCTCCTCGCGGTAGAGTCCGACCTCCGGCACGAGGAGGAAGTGCACCATGACCGGCACCAGCGTGCGCGAGAGCAGGTAACTGGTCATCATGGCGAAGACGACCGCCAGGGCCAGTGGGATGAACAGGAAGCGCGCCGGCCCGGTCAGGAACACGACCGACACAAACACGATGCAGATCGACAGCGTCGCCACGAAGGCTGGCACGGCAATCTGCTGCGCGCCGTCGAGCACCGCCTTGGTGAGCGGCTTGTTGTTGATGCCGAGGTTGCGGTGGATGTTTTCCAACTCGACCGTGGCGTCGTCCACGAGGATGCCAACGGCGAGGCTCAGACCGCCGAGGGTCATCACATTGAGCGTGAAGCCCAGCGCGTCGAGGATGAGCAGCGACACGAGGATCGACAACGGGATCGACACCGCGATGATCAGCGTCGAGCGCCAGCTTCCCAGAAAGACCAAGATCATGACCGCTGTCAGGCAGGCCGCGATCAGCGCCTCCTTGACGACGCCCTGCACCGCGTCCGTCACGAACACCGATTGATCGAAAAGCTGCTCCGCGTTGAACCCGGCCGGGAACCCGGGGGTGATCTGCGCGATGCGCGCCTTGATGCGGTGGACGATGTCCACCGTGCTCGCGCCGCCGCTCTTGAGCACGCTCAGCAGCGTGGCGCGCATGCCGTCCTTGCGGACGATGTTGGTCTGCACGGCGTAGCCGTCGTGGATCTGCGCCACGTCGCGCATGTAGACCACCGAGCCGTTGACGACCTTGATCGGCAGGTCGTTGAACCCGCTGACCACGTCCGGGCTGCCGTTAAGCTTCACCAGGTACTCGCGCTGGTCGATCTTCACCGAGCCGGCGGGCAAGATGAGGTTCTGGGCGTTGAGCGCGTTGGTGACATCGTTGGGCGAGAGCCCCTTGGCGTAGAGCGCGGCGGAGTCGATGTCCACCATGATCTGCCGCGGCTTGCCGCCGTAGGGCAACGGCACGCTGGCGCCCTGCACGGTGGCGAGTTGCTGGCGAACGAAGTTGAGGTTGTAATCGTAGAGTTCCTGCTCGGAGAGGCTCTGGCTGGAAACGGCGATTTGCAGCACGGGCACGCTGCTGGCGCTGTAGCGGATGATCAGCGGCGGCGTGATGTTGGGCGGCAGCACGCGCAGGATCGTCTGCTGGATAGCGGTGACCTCCGCGACGGCTGACTCGATCTTGACGTTGGGCTGAAAGTACACCTTGATCACGCCCACGCCGCTCATGGACTGGCTTTCCATGTGTTCGATGCCGTTGACCGTCGTGGTCATGGCGCGCTCGGCGATGTTGATGACGCGCTTCTCCATGTCGTCGGGCGAGATGCCGGTGTACGACCAGATGACGCTGACCACCGGGATGTTGATCTCCGGGAAGATGTCCGTGGACATCGTCGAGATCGCCAGCCCACCCAGCACAAAGATCAGCAGGGCCATCACCACAAAGGTGTAAGGCCGCCGCAAAGCTAGTCTGACGATCCACATAATAGAGAGGCCAAGGGCAACCGCCGCCCTCGGCGAGCATGATCAAGGGAGCATTACGCGGGCCGAACCGCCGGCGGACGCGAGCGCGGGAAGATAGTTCATCCACCCGCCGTTATCCATAGCCCATCTCTTGCATGAACAATTGTTGAATTTCGTCGTAAAAGTTAATCTTGAACATGTCGCGCTCGGCCGGGCCGGCGAAGGGCGGGAACGGCCGCTCACGCTCCATGTCCTTTTCGACAAAGCCGCGGCGCGTCGCGAGCACCAGCCGCGCCTGGTTGAGCACGCTCAGCCAAGCTTCCATGTGGGCAACGGGGATCGTCAGCGTATGCTCCGTCGGCACGAACGCGATGGGATCAAACTCCTCGCCGTCTTTCTCCCCTGCCTTGACCGTGGCCGGCGGCAGGTCCGCGAGGTCGCCGACGACGATCTCGCGCGCGGAGAGGAAAAGCTCCCGGATGCCGGGCTCGACAAAGTTCTTCCAGTCCTGGCGGAAATCGTCGCCGTCCTCCGCCCCAGACATCGGCTCGCTGAACAGGCGGGCATGGGCTCCCGGATGGTCGCCCGGTTCAGCGTCGCCGGGAAGCTGGCGCAGCACGTCAATGAAAAATGGCTCGATGCCCTCGAAGACGATGGCCGGCGGCTTCTTGTCGTGGCGGAACACTTTCATTCGGACGCGCGCTCCAGCGTGGAGAGGAGTTGGTAGCCGTGGAGCTGCTCGACGTACAACTCGGCCCGCTCGCGCACGCCGCTCCACAGGATCGAACGGCCTTTCTGGTGCACCTCCAGCATGTGCGCCTTGGACTTGGCGCGCGGGTAGCCGAAGACCTTCTGGAAGACCATCGTGACGTAGGACATCGTCGTGATGGGATCGTTGTGCACGACCACGTTCCACGGCGTGTCCAGCGCCTCGTCGGTCTGCGCCTGTTTTTCGACGGTCGGCTCGGCGACGGCGTTCCTAACGGTCACCGGAGACGGCGGGAAGGTGGTGAACGGCATAGGGTGAAGACGGCGAGGCCAGGAGGGTCTGCGCGAGCTGGCACACCCCGGCAGATTCGCTTGCAAAGTCCCGGGCGGTTCCACCGGCCGCCGACCATTCCCAATAAGCGTAAGTGGGCACCAGCAGCCGCAAGGGCAGGTGGAAAAGCGCGTGCTGAGCCGCGTAAACGACGGCGAAGTGGGCCGGGGTTTCGTCGGCGGCGACCCACTGTCGGAAGCGGTCGGGCCAGCGCGCGCCGCGCGAGGACGACAGCCGCGCG
>CAXTMD010000372.1:0-4803 GCA_964245035.1 uncultured Chthoniobacterales bacterium | reverse complement strand
ATCATGTCGATGACCACGCGTGCCTCCGCCAGCGCGTTGAACACCCGCGCCGCCGTGCCGGGCCGGTCGGGCACGGCGCCGACCGTCACCTTGGCCTGGTTCTTCTCCACGCTCAGGCCGCGGATGACCACGTTCTCCATGCTGGGCGTTTCGTCGATGATCATGGTGCCGGGATTGTCGTTGAAACTGGAACGGACCTCAAACTTCACGCCGAACTTCTTGGCGAATTCGACCGAGCGCGACTGCATGACCTTGCTGCCGCTGCTGGCCATCTCGAGCATCTCCTCGTAGGACAGGTCGTCGAGCCGCCGGGCGTCGGGGACCAGCCGCGGGTCGCAGGTGTAGACGCCATCCACGTCGGTAAAGATCTGGCACAGGTCCGCGCCGATGGCGGAAGCGATGGCGATGGCGGTCAGGTCCGAGCCGCCGCGGCCGAGGGTGGTCACCTGCCCGGCCATCGTCTGGCCCTGGAAGCCGGCGACGATGACAACCTGGCCGTCGTCGAGCGCGGCGAGGATTTGCTTGGGCGTGATGTTGGCGATCTTGGCCTTGGTGTGGACGCCGTCGGTGACGATGCCCGCCTGCGCGCCGGTCAACGAGAGCGCGGGCACGCCCTCCGCGTGGATCGCCATGGCTAGGAGCGCGATGGTGGTCTGCTCGCCGGTGGCCAGGAGCACGTCCAGTTCGCGCTCGGAGGGTGCGGGCGCGACCTCGTGCGCGAGCTTGATGAGGCCGTCGGTGACCCCCGACATCGCCGAGACGACGACGACGACGCGGTGGCCAGCGCGCTGGGTGTCGATGACGCGCCGCGCGACGTGGCGGATGCGTTCGGGGTTGCCGACGGAGGTGCCGCCGTACTTCTGGACGAGCAAACTCATGGAGGAAGTGACCGCTGTTCGCCTAGCAGAGCCGTGCGACGCCGTACTCGTCCAGCCGTCCGTCGCTGCTGATGAGCGTACAACCTTCGTGGATCGCCTGTGCAACGATCATGCGATCAAAAGGGTCTCGGTGATAGTGCGGAAGGGCGCTTAATCTCCGCAGATGGTTTGCACGAATCGGCAGGATTGTGGCAACCGCTTGCCGCTCGAACTCCATCCATGCAGCCTCGGGTGGCTGTGCCATGCGCAGTTTGCCCAGAGAGGTTTTGATTGTCATTTCCCAGAAGCTGACCACGCTGATTATCTTCGTATTACCCGGATCATTTAACAGGAATTCGACGTTCGCGTGCGGTGTGTTCGCATCTCCCAACACGGCCAAGATTGCGTTGGTGTCGAGCAGGAACTTCATTCCATGTATTCCTTAAAGTCTTCTAGTGGCTCGTCGAAGTCTGGCGAGACCCAGATTTCTCCCTTCATCATCCCGAACGCCGCCCAACGTTCGGTAACCGGTGGCTCAGCCGGCTTGGCCGGAGCCAGCTTGGCGACCGGTTGCCCGCTCGCGTCGGTGATCAACCACTCCTCACCGCCGTGAACCTTGGCGAGCAAGGTGTCCCACTGTGCCTTGGCGTCGTCAATGGTGACGGTATTTGCCGTCGCGCTGGCGGGAGAAGAGGTTGCCATGTCGACAACTTGGCACATCTGCACCGTTCCTCCACTTCCGCGGAACAGGATGCACGCCGCCCGTCACTTCACCGTGAAGGCTCCGGTCGCGACGGCCTGGAGCTTCGCCGCATCTTCCCGGGATAGGCCGAGGTCCCGCGCGGCCTGCTCGTCGGCCCCGAGCGCCGTGGCGTCCTTACCGGTGATCTGCTCGAAGAGCACCAACGCCGCGAGGTAGGAACCGGCCACGCTCGGGTGTTTGTGGTCCTTGTCGAGCAGGAGCAGGCGGCCCGGCGCGGCGACATCGTACGTGGCCACGGACGAGTGCGCTGCCTGCTTCCAGGTATCGCCGACCGGCGCGACGGCCTCGAAATGCTTGTCCTCCGCGAAGGCGCGCCCGTAGCCGGCGTGCAGATCGTCGGTCATCTGGTCGAGCGGTCCGCGGTCGTGGGTGCCTGGTTGTGGGTAAGTCTTGAAGGGGTAAGCCCAGGTCTCGTAGAGATAAATTTTGGCCGCCGGTTTGGCGGCGTGGACGGCTTTTTCCAGCCGGATCGCGTTGGCAACGAAACTCTCCGGCTCACCGTCACGCGCGGCCGGCAGCGCCTCGGTGCTGTAGCCTTGCAGGACCACCGCGTCCCATTTCGCCTGCGCGATGACTGGCAGCGAGTGCTGGTAGTGATATTCCAAGTTCTTGCCGCCGACGAGTTCGACGTGGACCTCGTAGGACAGGCCAGCCTCATCGGCGAACTTCTTGAAGATCGCCGGGATGCCGCCCATCGGGGGCTGGGTGGCGTTCTCGTCGGTCACGGTGGCGGTGTTGTAGCCGTACACCGCCGTGCTGCCGCCATAGGTGAAGCTGTTGCCCACGAAGAGGATCGTCGTGGGCGGCGACTGCGCCTGCGCCGACGCCGCGACGAACACCAGCCAGGCAGCGAGCAAGGCACGCATGGAAGACGGCCAGTTCACTTCACCGCCGCCCAGACGCGCGCCACGTCGTCGTAGTCTTCAAGCTTTTGCAAGAACGCACCCGTCTCGGCCTTCTGCGTGTCGTTCAGATCGGGGTAGTTCTTTGCCACGTAGCCGATTTCGCTGGTCACCACCGTCCAGCCGTTGCCGCTCAGCCACTGCGAAGCGGAATGTACCGACCCACCGTCCGCCAGCAGACGCACCCCGGCCGCGTCCGCGGGGATGTCGTCGTTCTGCTCGTGGGTCAGCGGCTCGAAGTCGTTCGCGCCCGCCTCGATGGCCGCCGCTTCCAAGTCGGCCGCCGGGTCGGGGTGGTGCGCCTCGATGATGCCGACGTGGTCGAACAGGAATTTGTTGCTGCCCGTCGTGCCGAGCTGGCCCTGCTTGAACAACACGCGCATGTCGGGCGCGGTGCGATTCTTGTTGTCCGTCATGACCTCCACGATGACGGGCACTTTGTTCGGCGCGTAGCCCTCGAAGACGACGTGTTCCAGCACAAGTTTTTCGTCGCCCGTGCCGCTGCCTTTTTTGATGGCGCGCTCGATCACGTCGCGCGTCACGTTCTCGCGGCGGGCTTTTTCTACCGCCGTGAACAGCCGCGCGTTACCGGCCGGGTCCGGTCCACCGAGCTTGGCGGCGACCATGATTTCTTTGACCAGTCGGCCGACGACCTGGCCTTTTTTGAGGTTGGCGACCTCGCGTTTTGCCTGAAGCCACTGGCGACCCATGGGGAGAAAGGATGAAGGGTGAGAAATGAAGCGGAGGGGAACGGCAAGAAAACGCCGAGTTCCGCCGCCGTCAACCCAACCCCGGCAAACTGGGCGAGCGGCGGCGCGCGGCCGGCTTTGACGCGGGTTTCGTCGGGGTCCACTTGCCGCCGGCCGGGATGTCGCGGGCTTCCAGGAGAGCTTCCTCCACGTTCGTCACCCCGCCGAGCACCGTGCACTCCGCCACGGCGTCGGCCTTGCCGCGCTTGCGCACCCAATCCTCGAACGGGTAATCTGCCAGCGTCTGGAACGTATCCCGGCCGCGCCGCTGCGCGTAGCGCAGGGAAAACCCGGAGTTGATCGGCGAGAGCATCGTCTGCGCGGCGTACCGGGCAAGGACGGCGGCGGAGTCGAGGACAAGCACGATCCGCTCGTTCTGCGTGTAGGTGTTGAGCAGGCGGGACAGCCGCGCCTCGTTGACCCAGAAAAACACGCGATTATTCAAGTGCGCGTACCACTCGGAAGGGGTCATGTCGATCAACGCCGGGCGCAGCGTCTCGTCGGTCATGGGATGCTGATCGTTGATGACCACTGGTCCGAACTCCGGGTGTGCGATGGTCACCGCCACGGCGCGGCGCTGGCTCTCAATGCGCTCGCGCTCCTCGCCCTTGATCCCATATAGGTCGAGCAGCGCGCTCGTGCTCAGCAGCCCGTGCCGCCGGATGCTCGGCAGGGCCGCGGCCGTCGCCATGTGGTACAACCGCGGGTAGGCTTGGCTGAACTGCTCGGGCGTCATCGCGCAGCCGGGTGGGCCAGGGCATGGAAGAGCCAAGCGATGATGTAGAACCCGACCCCGATCAGCGCGCCCAGGACGATGAGCAGCAAAGCCACCAACCCCACGACAAACGCCCATTCGCGGGCCGTGTTCCGGCGCGCCGGTGTTCCCGGCGCGGGAGAATGCTGGACGAGGAGTTGGTAGTTGCGCGACGACGGCTTGAACCAGAACGCGAACGCCTCGCCCACGCCCGGGATCGTGCCGACGATGCCGTTGAGCAGGATGTTCAGCCCCATGCGGGTGAGCACGATCTTCGGCACGCCGCGCCGCGCGCCTTCGAGGATCGTGGCGGCCGAAATGAACATCGCCGCGCCGTCGCCCACGAAGGGGATGAGGTCCAGGAACGGATTGACCCCCACCCGCGCCTTCGTCCCGGGAATCTTGATGAGGTTGTCCATCACGTAGGCGATGAGCCGGGAAAACACTTCTTCCCGGGAACCGCCCCTGCCCGTGGGCGGCAGCACCTCAAAGTCGCCAGGCGGCGTCTGCACAGTGCCGGGACCAGGTTTTTTGGCAAAAGGCGTCGCGCTCATATGAAAGTAGGACTGCCCGTAATAATCGCACGCGCGCCGCCGGCCGGTTGCGCGCGTGCGGTTCGGCCGAATCGCCGGTCCCCTTCCAATCTGCGGAAATGCGCGTAACCTGCGGACCACTCTTTTCCCGGCTTGCGCCATGATCCAGAACCTTCCCGGCTTTCGCGACTTCTACCCGGCCGACTGCGCCGCGCGCCAGTACGTCTTCGACCGCTGGCGCGAGA
>CAXTMD010000371.1:0-4804 GCA_964245035.1 uncultured Chthoniobacterales bacterium | reverse complement strand
GATTTCTGGCGTGGGGATAGATCGGCGCAAAGCTGCGATCTACGCCGAAGCCGGTGTTAGTGAGTATTGGATTTGTCCTACCTAAAGCTCGCCAAGTTGAGGTGTATTTGAAACCAATCCACTCGCGCTACAGCGCGCAGCGCATCTTCACCGAAGGGCAGACGGCGTTCTCCGAGGTTCTGCCTGCCTTTCAGGTAGAACTCACGGAATTGTTTCCGCTCTAGCGCAACAGCGGCAGCCCGGCGTCGAGCGCCGCCTGCCAGCCGGGCAGTTCACGCGCAGCCTCTGGAGACAATGGCTCGATCAACCCGGAATTGGATTTGGTTTGGAGTTCCAGCGCCCACCAACCCACGTCCCACCACCGGTCGAACTTGTAACCGACCTCCCGGTAGACGCCGACCAGCTGGAAACCCATCGCCTCGTGCAGGCCGACGCTGCTGGCGTTGGGCAGCGTGATGCCGCCGTAGGCGTTGTAGAAACCTTGCAGCCGCAGGACCGCGAACAGCGACGTGTAGAGCGCGCGGCCGAGTCCGCGGCGGTGGTGCGGCGCGTCGACGTAGACCGTCACGTTGGCCGACCACTGGTAGGCCGCGCGTGGATTGTGCACGGACGCGTACACATAGCCGGCCACGCCGCTGCCCGGCAACTCGCACACGAGCCAGGGATGGGCCTGCGTCGTCGCGGCGATGCGGCCGGCCATCTCCGCCGCGTCGGGCGGCACCAACTCGAACGACGCCACGCCTGCCGTGATGTGCGGCGCGTAGATGGCGGCCACCGCCGCGGCGTCGGACGCTTTCACGGGTCGGATGATGGCGTCCGGCACAGGCACGTTCCCCGGGATACCCGCCAGGCCGCGGGGTTGTCGAGCAAACTTTGCGCGCGTAGCGTCGGCTCGCCATGAAACGCTGCGCCTGGGCCACTACCCCGCTCCTGACTGCCTATCACGACGAGGAGTGGGGCGTGCCCGTGCACGACGACCGGCGGTTGTTCGAGTTCCTCGTCCTCGAAGGCGCGCAGGCAGGTCTGAGTTGGGAGACGGTGCTCAAGAAGCGCCCACGCTACCGGGAAGTGTTCGACGGCTTCGACCCGGCAAAGGTCGCCCGGTACGGGGAAGCCAAAACGGCCGTGTTGCTGGCTGACGCTGGCATCATCCGCAACCGGCTCAAGGTCGCCGCCGCTATCGCCAACGCCCAGGCGTTTCTGCGGGTGCAACAGGAGTTCGGCAGCTTCGACGCATACCTCCGGAAATTCGCGCAGGACGCGCCGGCGCGGGCCGACCACGGGGGACGCGTCACACGCACGGAAACTTCCGATGCGTTGAGCAAAGATTTGCAGCAGCGCGGATTCAAGTTCGTCGGAACGACGATCTGCTACGCCTTCATGCAGGCGGTCGGAATGGTCAACGACCACGAGCGCGGCTGTTTTCGCCGTCGGCAAATCTGACCGCCAGCCGTGGCGTTCCGCTGGCGAGCGTGGCATCTTCCCGTCTGCCGACATGCCCGCTGCCCTGCTCTACGAATCCCATCTGCACACCCCGCTCTGCAAACATGCTACCGGCCTGCCGGGCGAATATGCCGCCGTGGCGCAAGCAAAGAACCTGAAGGGAATCATCGTCACCTGTCACGCGCCGATGCCCGACGGCTACTCCAGCCCGTACCGGATGGCTCCGGGGGAGTTTGACGAATACGTGAAGACCGTCGCACAGGCAACGGACGAGTGGCGCGGCCGGGTGGATGTGCGCCTGGGATTGGAGAGCGAGTTCGTGCCGAAGTATCTCGGCTGGATCGAAAAACTCCACGGCCGCGCCGAGTTCCACCACGTGCTTGGCTCGGTGCACTGCCAGATGCGTGAATACATCGAGGCATTCTACCGAGGCACGTGGCCGCTCGGCGAGGAGGGCCCTTGGCTCGACTTCCAGCGCACGTACTTCCAACACCTGGCCGACGCGGCGGAAACAGGACTGTATGATACGATCTCGCATCCCGACCTCGTCAAAAACATGAACCCGGCCGGTTGGGACGCCGCGCGGATCATGGACGACATCCGCCGCGCGCTCGACCGCATCGCCCAAGCAGGCACCGCGATGGAGCTGAACACCTCGGGCCGGTACAAGACGGTCCCCGAGATGAACCCCGGCTGCGAGATCCTGCGCGAGATGCGTCAGCGCAGCATCCCGGTCGTGCTCGGAGCCGATGCGCACAACCCCAAACGCACGGGCGACCTGTACCCGGAGGCGTTGGATACGTTGCGGCAGGCGGGCTACGAGGAAGTCAGCTTCTTCCTGAACCGGCGGCGTCAAAGCGCGCCCATCTCCGAGGCGCAGGCAAGTCTATCCGCCAGTCGGGCGGTTTAGCACACGCTCGTATGTCAATGATCGGAAATTACTTCCGCTTGCCGGAAGGAGAGCTGCAACAGTTCCTGCGCGGTTCTGGATCGATCACTGCACTGCTTTACCCGGAGGATGACAAGGACTTGCCGCCTGGCCGCCACCTGGACACGGACAAATCCTGGCACCTGATCCACTTCCTTCTCACGGGCGAGGCCTGGGGTGGCGCGGAGCCGTTGGCCAACGCGGTTCTTGGTGGCACGGAAGTCAGCGACGAGGATGTCGGCTACGGTCCGGCCCGGTATTTGACTCCGGCGCAGGTCGGGGCCGTCGCCCAAGCCTTGGCGGACATCTCTCCCGACGAACTCTGGGGGCGCTTTGACCTGCAACGCGTCCGAGAAGCCGACATCTATCCCGCTGGATGGGAGGATAACCCCACGGAGCGCGCTTACGTGCTCGAATATTACAGCCAGTTGAGATCCTTCTTTTCTCACACCGCCGACGACGGGGATGCGATGATCCTCTACATCAACTGATCTGCTTGGTCTTCACCCCTCCGCCTGCGTCTTGCCCGTGTTCAACGCCCGGTCCACGCTCTCCATGAGTTGGTTCAAATCGTACGGCTTCGGCAGGAAACCGGTCGCCTTGCCCTTGAGCAGGTTTTCCGCGTCCACGTCCAGGCTGTAGCCGCTGGAAATCAGCACGCGCAGGTCCGGGTCCATCGCCCGCAACTTCTGGAAACATTCCGGCCCGCTCATCTTGGGCATCGTCAGGTCCATCAGCACGAGGTCGATCTTCCCCGCCCCGCCCGCCTTCTCGAACTCCTCGATGGCCTCCACGCCGTTGGCGGCCGTGAGGATTTCCGTCGCCACCTCGCCGAGCGCCGTCACGCAGAAGTTGCGCAGGTCCGGCTCGTCGTCCACCACCATGACCACGAGTTTGCGCTGCGGCATGGGCCGCCGGCCGCGGTTGGCGGAGTAGTCGTCGTCGCCGTTCTGTTTGGCGGTGACCGGCAGGAACGCCGAGAACTTCGTCCCCTCGCCCAGGGCGCTGGTGACCTCGATGAAGCCGTTGTGCTTCTTGATGATGCCGTACACCATCGCCAGCCCGAGGCCCGTGCCTTTGCCGACTTCCTTCGTCGTGTAGAACGGCTCGAAGATGCGGTGCAGCACGTCCTTGGGGATGCCCACGCCGTTGTCCTCGACCTCCAGGATGGCGTACTCCACCTCGGATGCCGCGCCGGCCTGCGCCTGCGTGTCGCTGCCCAGGCGGGTGGAGATCGTGATCGTCCCGCTGCCGCACAGGGCGTCGCGCGCGTTGAGGATCAGGTTGATGAGCACCTGCTGGATCTGCGTGGAGTCGGCCTCGACGTTGGGCAGGTGCGCGCCGGGGGCAAAGCGCACGTCGATGGACGCCGGCACCGTCGAGCGGATCATGTCCATCGTCTCGCCGACGAGGTCGTTGACGTTGAAGATGTGCAGCACCGTGGGGTGCCGCCGGCTGAAGGCGAGCAATTGGCCGGTCAGTTCCGCCGCCCGGTTGGCGCTCTTCTCGATCTGGAGCAGCTTCTGGCTGCTGGACTCGTTGCTCTTCAACTCGCGCTTGAGCAGTTCCGTGTAGCCGAGGATCGTCGTCAGGAGGTTGTTGAAGTCGTGCGCGACGCCGCCGGCCAGGGTGCCGATGCTGTCCATCTTCTGCGAGTGGACCAGCTGGCGCTCCACCTCCTTGTCGTACGTGATATCGCGAAAAAAGAACATCCGCCCGAAAATCTGCCCGTGCGCGTCCCGGGCCGGCGTGGCGAAGCGGTGCAGGTGCGTCGGCACGGCGTCGGGCACGTTGGGCACGAGCGTGATCTCGTCGATGCGCTCGGCCGTCGGATCGGCGAGCAGTTCCTGGATGATGACCAGCTGCGATTCCCAATCCGGCAGGATCGGGCGCACGAGGTCCATGAAGTGCAGGTAGCTGTTGGTCTCGACCTGCGCGCGGTCCAGCCCGAACAACTCGCAGAATGACCGGTTGACCAGCGAGACGACCGCCGGCACGGCCGCCGGGGGCTGCTCGACGACCATCACGGCCACGTCGAGCGAGTTGAGCATGTTCGTCAGGTAGCTCGCCCGCTCGGCCGACTGCGCGGAAAGGAGGTTGTTCTCCAGCGCCATGCTGAGCACGGAAGCGCTGTCTTCGAGCAGTTCGCGGTCGAAATCCGTCCAGGGCGAGGCCGGGGCCGCCGCCGCGCCGTAGCGTTCCAGCAAGAGCAGCCAGCCGTGGCCCGGACGGCCGCGCAGGGTGATCGCCAAGTAGCGCGAGTACGCCGATGAGTCCGCGCTGCCCTCCTTCGGTTCGTTGAAGGGCTCCCCGGAATGGTACACCGCGCCGTCCGCTTCGAGGGTCGGCTCCAGGTAGGTCTTGGCCCAACTGTCGGGCGGCGTGTTGGTGGTGTAGCCGACGAGCGGATAATAGTCCGCCACCGCCTCGGAA
>CAXTMD010000370.1:0-4811 GCA_964245035.1 uncultured Chthoniobacterales bacterium | reverse complement strand
TGGACATCGGCGCTGCCGGTGTCTTTTTCGTGGAGCTGGAGTCCTTTGATCTGTTCAGTGTCGGTCGCGGGCATGTCGATGGAAGGTTCGAGTAAACCCAGAAACGCCTTGGGTGGTTGGTGGTCGCTCCGAGTATACCGGGCTGGGAAGGAAGCGCAGAACATCGGCGCTTGCAATGGCATTTTTGCGGGCGCACGCTCCGGGACGATGCAAACGGCTTCCCCTCTCACGGTCGGTTCCATCCAGAGCAGTCCCGGCGCGCGGCTGCGCGCGGCGGTCGAGGCCGAACGGCCCTTGCAGATCGTCGGAGCAGTCAACGCCTACAGCGCGATCCTGGCGGCGTCGGCGGGTTTCCGGGCGCTGTACCTGTCGGGCAGCGGGGTGGCCTGCGCGTCGTACGGCTGGCCGGACCTCGGGGTGACGACGCTCAACGACGTGCTCGAGGACGTGCGCCGAGTCAGCGCCGCCACGGACCGTCCGCTGCTGGTCGACGCCGACACCGGCTGGGGAAACGCGTTCGGGGTGGCGCGGACGGTGCGCGACATGATCAAGGCGGGTGCAGCCGGCATCCACCTGGAGGACCAGGTCGCCGCCAAGCGTTGCGGCCATCGTCCGAACAAGGAACTCGTGAGCGCCGACGAAATGTGCGACCGGATCAAGGCCGCCACGGACGGGCGCACGGACGCGGATTTTGTGTTGATGGCGCGCACCGACGCCGCCGCCAACGAAGGCACGAACGCCGCCATCGAACGTGCCTGCCGCTACCGCGAGGCGGGTGCAGACATGATCTTCGCCGAGGCAGTCACGACGTTGGAGGATTACGGCAAGTTCACCCAGGCGGTCGGCGTGCCGGTGCTGGCGAACATCACGGAGTTCGGCCAGACACCGATGTTCACGACCGGCGAGTTGGCCGGCGCGGGAGTGCGACTGGTGCTGTACCCGCTGAGCGCCTTCCGCGCGATGAACGCCGCTGCTCTGGAGGTCTTCCGCGCGATCCGCCGCGACGGCACGCAGGCCGCCGTGCTACCGACCATGCAGACGCGGGCGGAGTTGTACGAGTTCCTGAACTACCACGCGTACGAGGAGCAGATCGACACGTTGCACCGGCGGCAAGCCCATTGACATGGAACGAATCACTCCGCGCTTGCGCAAAGTCGGCAACTTCTACGAACTGGACGGCGAACCGATCCGCCGGATGGTCGGGCGGCCACGCGTGGAGAAAGACCCTTTCGATCTGCTATGGGAGCTTCGCGAGAGCGCACGGGAACTCCTCGGCGGCGAACTCCCTGACGATCCACTTCCCGATGTCCCCATTCGGAAAACTGTTGGAAAAGCTCGCCCGTGCTGAAGTGCGCTATGTGCTTGTCGGTGGCGGCGCGGTGTTGCTGCATGGGCATGCGCGTAACACCAACGACCTGGACATCCTCGTCGAAGCCAACGAAGAGAACGCCCGACGTTTGCTCCAGACTCTGGCAAGTTGGGGTGAAGGAGCGGCGGCAGAACTGACCATCGAAGAATTTGCGCACCCCCAAGTGGGTTGCGTTCGGATCGTCGAGGAGTTCGCCCTGGATGTGTTCACGTTGATGGTCGCGCGGCGATCTGGCCAAAGCATTGTCTACGCAGACCTGATTGATGATGCCGAGCAGAAGGATCTCGGTGCTGGAATCATGGTCAATTACGCGTCCATCGCTCGGCTGCTCGATCTGAAAGCTGCTTCGGGGAGACCGAAGGATGCCTCCGATATCGCCATCCTGAGCGAAATTGCTCTTGGCAGGCGTGAAAGGACCCCGGTGGATTTGACCATGGCGGAACCCAGCACGAACTCGCCTACCAGCAGCTCGGAGCAAGGGAACTGGCCTCTTCCCGGTGAAAGCGACGCTCGTTGAAGCTATTGACGACACGGGGCAATCAGCTTTTGTCAGAACTACCAACCCCTTTTGCCATGAGCGACTCCCACAAACCCACCAAGACCGGCGGCCTCGCCGGAGTCAACGCCGGTGAAACGGCCATCTGCACCGTCGGCAAGGAAGGCTACGGCCTTTCCTACCGCGGCTACACCATCGAAGACCTCGCCGCCAAGGCTGGGTTCGAGGAGGTCGCCTACCTGCTCCTCTACGGCCACCTGCCCACGCGGGCGCAGTTGACCGAGTACCGCTCGCTCCTCGCACAGCTCCGCGGCCTGCCCGACGCGCTCAAAACCGCACTCGAACTCCTCCCCGCCGACACGCACCCCATGGACGTGCTGCGCACCGGTTGCTCCGTGCTCGGCTGCCTGGAACCCGAAACCGGCTTGACCCGCGACTCCGCGCTCGCCGCCGGCAACCGGCTCCTCGCCGCGTTCCCGTCGATGCTGTTGTACTGGTACCACTTCACCAAGAACGGCCGGCGCATCGAGACCCAGACCGACGACCCCAACATCGCCGCGCATTTCCTCCACCTGCTCCACGGCAAGCCCGCGCCGGAGTCGCATGTCCGCGCGATGGACGTTTCGCTGGTGCTCTACGCCGAGCACGAGTTCAACGCCTCGACGTTCACCGTGCGCGTGATCACCTCCACGCTGGCGGATTTTCACAGCGCGATTGTCGGCGGCATCGGGGCGTTGCGCGGTCCGCTGCACGGCGGTGCCAACGAGGCCGCGATGGACCTCATCGAGCTTTACCAGACGCCGGACGAGGCCGAAAAGGGCTTGCTCGAAAAGCTGGCGAAGAAGGAACTCATCATGGGCTTCGGCCACCGGGTCTACAAGAAGGCCGACCCGCGTTCGGCCATCATCCAGGAGCAATCCCGCGCGCTCGCCGCGGCGGCGGGCGACACGACGGTCTACCCGGTGAGCGAGCGCATCGATGCCGTGATGCGGCGCGAGAAGGGGATGTTCACCAACCTCGATTTCTACAGCGCGTCGGCGTACCGATTTTTGAACATCCCGACGCCGATGTTCACGCCGATCTTCGTGATCTCGCGTATCAGCGGCTGGACGGCGCACGCCATCGAGCAGCGCGAGCGCAATCGCCTCATCCGCCCCGCGGCCGACTACACCGGGCCGGAGCTGCGGGAGTTTGTGGAAATCGACCGGCGGGGTTAACGGTCCCGTTCTCACTTCGACCCCACTTATCGCTTGAGCACGCACGACCTCACCGACGCTTCCCGCCCACCCTTCGACGCCCTGCTCGCGCAGATCGCCGACTACACGCTCGACACCGCCCGCGCCAGCGGCAGCGCCGAGGCCCTCGACACCGCTCGGCTGTGCCTCATGGACACGCTTGGCTGCGGGCTATTGGCCCTGAGCTACCCGGCCTGCACGAAGCTGCTCGGTCCCGTCGTGCCCGGCGCGACGATGCCCGGGCTCGGTGCGCGCGTACCGGGCACCTCCTTTGAACTCGACCCCGTCCAGGCCGCCTTCAACATCGGCGCGGCCGTGCGCTGGCTCGACTTCAACGACACCTGGCTCGCGGCGGAGTGGGGGCACCCGTCCGATAACCTCGGCGCGATCCTTGCGGTCGCCGACTACCTCTCGCGCCGGGGGGAGGGGTTCACGATGCGCGACGTGCTCGTGGCCATGATCCAGGCGCACGAGATCCAGGGCGTGCTCGCCTTGGAGAACGGCTTCAACCGCGTCGGCCTGGACCACGTGCTGCTCGTGCGGATCGCCTCCACCGCCGTGGCGACACGCCTGCTCGGCGGCACGCGCGACGATCTCCTCAATGCGCTCTCCAACGCCTGGATCGACGGCGGTGCGCTGCGTACCTACCGGCACGCGCCCAACACCGGTTCGCGCAAAAGCTGGGCGGCGGGCGATGCCACCAGCCGGGCGGTGCGCCACGCGCTGTTCGCGCTCAAGGGCGAGATGGGCTACCCGAGCGCGCTGACGGCGGAGCGTTGGGGCTTCCAGGACGTGCTGTGCAAAGGCCGTCCGGTGCAGGTGCCCGCGCAGGGGTTTGGCACGTACGTGATGGAACACGTGCTCTTCAAAATCTCGTTCCCGGCGGAGTTCCACGCGCAGACGGCGGTCGAGGCCGCCGTGACGCTGCACCCGCAGATCATCGACCGGCTGCCGGAGATCGCGCGAATCGTCATCGAAACGCAGGAAAGCGGCAAGCGCATCATCGACAAGACCGGTCCGCTGGCGAACCCGGCCGACCGCGACCACTGCATCCAGTACATGACCGCCGTCGGCTTGCTCAAGGGCGATCTCACGGCGGAAGACTACGAGGACGAGGCGGCAGCCGATCCGCGCTTGGACGGCCTGCGCGGCAAGATGGAAGTCGTCGAAAACGGCGATTTCACCCGCGATTATCTCGACCCGTCGAAACGCTCGATCGGCAACGCCGTGCAGGTGTTCTTCGCCGACGGCAGCACGCCAGGTCGCGTCGCGGTGGAGTACCCCATCGGCCACCGGCGGCGGCGCGCGGAGGGCGTGCCGATCCTGATCGAAAAGTTCGCGCGCAACCTGCGCACGCGGCTCTCCGTGCGGCAAGCGGAAAACATCGCGGCGTTGTGCGCCGATCCCGAGCGGCTGGCCGCTACGCCGGTGCGCCGGTTCATGGACGGCTTCGTGGTGTGATGGGCGTTGCGCGCCGCCGGGTTTTGCAGCATACAAGGTGGGCTTGAACCCCGCCGAGAACCACCCAGCTACCGCGGAGACGACGTTCCACGGCCGGCGTTGGGCGGCCGCCCTCGGTGCGGCGCTACTCGTCGCGCTGGCTTTGCTCACGACGTGGCGGCGGTTTGGCCCGCCTGCCGCTTCCGCCGAGCAGATTATCCAGATTCCCGTCGCCACCAGCGCGCCAACCCCGACCCCCCGACCCGAAGAC
>CAXTMD010000369.1:0-4816 GCA_964245035.1 uncultured Chthoniobacterales bacterium | reverse complement strand
CTTCGGCAGTCGCCTTGATGTGCTGGTCAACAACGCCGGTGGCAACATCCGCAAGCGCGCGTTGGACTACGGCCCGGACGAGTTCCAGATCCTCATGGACCGCAACCTCGTCTCGGCGTGGGAACTGAGCCGACTGGCGCACCCTTTCTTGAAGAAGCGCGCGGGGACGTTCGAGGGCGGTAGCGCCATCGTGAACATCGGCAGCGTGGCGGGCCTGGTGGCGCTGCGCACGGGCGTGCCCTACGGCGCGAGCAAGGCGGCGATGTCGCAGATGACGCGCGGCCTGGCTGGCGAATGGGCGGCGGACGGCATCCGGGTCAACTGCGTGGCCCCCTGGTACATCCGCACTCCCCTGGCCGAGACCGTGCTGCAAAACGAGGCGTACCACGCCGAGGTTGTCGCGCGCACGCCGCTGGGCCGCGTGGGCGAGCCGCGCGAGGTGGCGGCGGTGGCGGCGTTTCTGGCGATGGGGGCGGCGAGCTTCGTCACCGGGCAGACGCTAGCGGCCGACGGCGGGTTCATGGCGTGGAGCTTTTGAGACTGCTCGATGCCCGCCCCGGCACGACCGGCGCGGCGAGGTCCAGCGATGGCGGCCGCGCAGAGGGCAGATTTTCCGCCGGCCGATGCCAGCGGCGCAGCAGAACCGTCACGTAGGATAGCAGCGCCAGCCCGCCGCCGAGGGCGGTGTTCAATGTGCGGTGGGCGACCACGACCCGGGTCGATAGCCCGCCGAAATCCAGCAGGAAGACGATGTAGCCGGTCAGGAACACGGCGAACACCCCGTAGTTGACGTTCACGAAGGCGTAGGCCAGCCAGGCGAACAGCGCGGTCAGCAGCCCCACGGTGACCATGTCCAGGTGCAGCGCGCGCACCAGCAGCGTCGCCAGGGCCGCGCCGAGGATCGTGCCGGCCACCCGCAGCACGCCGCGCTGGAACGTGGGCTGGAACGCCGGCCGCAGCACCAGCAAGGCGGTCATCGGCACCCAGTAGCCGTTGGGCAGGCCGCTGACGTGTTGCACCTCTTCGGCGACCGCCAGGGTGATGCTCTGGCGCAGCGCGTAGTGAAAGGCGTCCGATCCCAGGTGCAGGTGACCGCGCAGGGCCGGCAAGGCGGGCAGGAATCCCGGGAAGGGGTCCGGCTCGGCCGGTTGCTCCTTCAGTTGCCGCCATCGCCAGTTCGCCGCGACGATCAGCGTTTGCAGCGTGCCGCCCGCCAGGATCAACCCCGCCCGGGAGACCGCCACCTGCCAGCCGACCGGATAACCGCTCGCCACCAACGCCACAATGGCGCACTGCTGCCCGATCCACGATGCCCCCGGCCCGAGCGCCAGCAGGATGCCCGCGCCGAAGCCGGCGAACGCCGCGTTGAAGATCGCCCCCGGGCCGGCGTGGCCCACCAGCGAGCCGCCCACCGCGGAGACCGCCATGCCACCCGTCGACCAGAGCATCGGCGCGATCCGCGACCCGCCCAGCCACTGGAACGAGCCGAAGCCGACCGTCATCGCCCCGCCCGCCGCGACCATCCCGGCCGCGGCGTGGTCGGTCAGCAGCCCCGCGCCGAGGCTGGCGAGGATGGCGATCATACAGGGCAGCGCCCGCCGCGCGCGCAGGTGCTGCCACTCGACTTTGCACAATTCTCGGACCGTGGAAACTGCCATGCGCGCGGGAAAGTCAGGCCACGCTATCCGGCGACGTTTCCCCCGCGGCGCCCTCCCCGCTGGAAAGCGGCGTGACCGCCACGGCGTCCCTGTCTCCACCCGCCGGGGTCTGCTGCACGCGGTATCCCGCCACAAATTGCTCCCGGAACGAGGGGAACGTGCCGGCGTCCAACTCCGCGCGGACCCGCTCCATGAGGTGGAGGTAAAAGTGGAGGTTGTGCAGCGTGACCAGTCGCAGGCCCAGGATCTCCTCGGCTTTGAGCAGGTGGCGCAAATACCCCCGGCTGAACTCCCGGCAGGCCGGGCACTCGCAACCTTCCTCGATGGGGCGCTGGTCGCTGATATAGATAGAGTTGCGCAGGTTCAGCGTGCCGGCGGCCGTGAACGCCGTGCCGTTGCGGGCGATGCGCGTGGGCAGCACGCAGTCGAACAGGTCGATGCCGCGCGCGACCATCTCGATCATCTGCGGCGGCGTGCCCAGACCCATCGCGTAGCGCGGCCGGTCGGCGGGCAAGAAGGGTTCGCTGCGTTCGACGGCGAGCATCATCTCGTGCTCGGGCTCGCCCACGGACACGCCGCCGACCGCATAGCCGTCCCAATCCATCTTTACCAACGCGCGGGCTGCTTTTTCCCGCAGGTCGGCGAAGGTCGCCCCTTGCACGATGCCGAAGCGCAGTTGCGGCTGGCCGGTGGTCTCGCTCGTGGGGTGGGCGGCGGCCCAGTCGCGGCAGCGTTGCGCCCAGCGCAAGGTCAGGTCGAGCGACCGAGCGGCGTATTCGTGCTCGCACGGGTACGGCGGGCACTCGTCGAAAGCCATGTGGATATCGCTTCCGAGCACGCCCTGGATTTCCATGGCCGTCTCGGGGCCGATGAACGTTGGCGTGCCGTCGAGATGGTTCTGGAAGTGGACGCCCTCCTCCGTGATGCGGCGGATCTTCGCCAGGGAAAATACCTGGTAGCCGCCCGAGTCGGTAAGGATCGGCCCGCCCCAGCGCATGAAGCGGTGCAGCCCGCCGAAGCCGCGCATCACCTCCAGCCCGGGCCGGACGAAGAGGTGGTACGTGTTGCCGAGGATGATCTGCGCGCGCAGGTCGCGGAGTTCGGTGGGGGAGACGGCCTTGACGGTGCCCTGCGTGCCTACGGGCATGAAGGCGGGCGTGTGGATGACTCCGTGCGCCGTGGTGAGCCGGCCGCGCCGCGCGCGGGTGCGGGGGGCATCGGTGGAGAGGAGTTGGAACATGGCGGGGATTGCGCTTGGCCGGCCGGGCAAAAGGCGATAAGCTTGCCGTCAAGGGGGCTACCATGCAAATCGACGAATTTGTTGAAGAGGAGGAAGTTGAGCTGAGTGACTATGAAAAGGAGGGAGGGAAGCCGGTGCCGAACATCATTCACGGAGCAGTGCAGGCCCAGTTAATCGCGCGGCTTCTCATCCAGGCGGGAGATCGGTTCCTGGTGGTTGGCGAATCAACGCTGGAAATTCCTCAAGCTCCTTCGCTGACCCCAGATTTGGCTGTTCTGCCAAAGCGCCCTTTAAACTGGGCGCGTGAACCCGCCCGCTGCAAGGAGGTGCCTGTTTCAGTGGTCGAGATCGTTTCTCCCTCTCAAGGATACAAAATCATCGTCGATAAAATCGACATTTACTTCGCTCATGGGGTGCAAAGCGTCTGGGAAGTCAATCCGGCGCTCCGATACATCGCCATCCATCGGCCGGGCGAAAAAGAGGTTCGCGCCATTCAACACGGTGAAGCCAGTGATCCGGCTACTGGTTTGAGCGTCAAGCTAGAAGACATTTTCTCCTGAGGCCGCATCTTTTTGCGAAAAACGCGCAAAAAGCCCTTGCCGCCCTTCAAAAGACCTCTAGATTGCTCGCTCCCTGAGAGGTGTAGTCCATGGGTTCCCGCCGGCTGTCCGGCGGGTCTTTTTATCGGTGCCGTCCGGCCGCCTTTGCGCTCCTGGACCGTTACGAGGACTCCCCGCAGAAGACGATCCCACACGACCTTTTCCCAAGTCTAGACCATGCCCACGATCAACCAGCTCGTCCGTTTCGGACGCAAGAAGGTGGCGGTGAAGTCCAAAGCTCCCGCGCTCGCCAACTGTCCCCAGCGCCGCGGCGTTTGTGTGCAGGTCATGACCCGCACGCCCAAGAAGCCCAACTCGGCGTTGCGCAAGGTCGCCAAGGTTCGTCTGACCAACGGCCAGGAAGTCATCGCCTACATCCCGGGCGAGGGCCACAATTTGCAGGAACACTCCATCGTGCTGGTGCGCGGCGGCAAGGTCAAGGACCTGCCGGGCGTGCGTTACCACATCGTCCGCGGCACGCTGGACAGCCAGGGCGTGGAAAAGCGCCGCCGCGGCCGTTCCAAGTACGGTGCCAAGCGCCCGAAGCCGGGTGCGGCGGCTGACGCCAAGGGCGGCAAGGGCGCGCCGGCCAAGGGCAAGAAGTAACCGTCGTTTTCCACCTACCTCTTTTTCAACGCCATGTCCCGCCGCCGCCGCGTCCACAAGAAGGAAGAACGTCTCGACTCGCACTACGCCAGCCCCGTTGTGGCGCAGTTGATCTCGACTGTCATGATCTCGGGCAAGAAGTCCTTGGCCGAGCGCATTGTCTACGGTGCGATTGAAAAGAGCCGCGAAAACTCGGACACCGTTGATCCGCTCGAAGTGCTCCACAAGGCGCTCGACAACGTCAAGCCTCGCCTGGAGGTCAAGAGCCGCCGTGTTGGTGGTGCCACGTACCAGGTGCCCATCGAGGTCAGCCCCGAGCGCCAGGTTTCCCTTGCGATGCGTTGGCTGGTCGGCTACGCCTCGGCCCGCCGCGGCGTCGGCCTGACGGACGCGCTCGCCAACGAAATCCGCGACGCGGCCAACGGTCAGGGTAACGCCATCAAGAAGCGCGACGACACCCACCGGATGGCCCAGGCCAACCGCGCCTTCGCCCACTTCCGCTACTAAAACCTTTCCGAGACGAACCCGGAGCCCCTACACGCTCCGGGTTTTTCATCCCCATCTTCCACTTTCCCAATTTATGGCTGCTACTCTCGAAGCGACCAAGACCGCTAGTCCCAATTCCCCGAACCGCGCGTTCCCGATGGAGCGCACGCGGAACATCGGCATCGCCGCGCACATCGACGCGGGCAAGACGACCCTGACCGAGCGCA
>CAXTMD010000368.1:240-4840 GCA_964245035.1 uncultured Chthoniobacterales bacterium | reverse complement strand
CTCCTGATGACCACGCCCCTTCCCGCCATCGATATTCCCACGCCCGATCCCGTGACCGGCACCAATCCGCTCGTGCTCGACCCCGACGCCGCCAAGCCGCCCGTCACCGCCAAGAAGCCCAGGACCGTCGGCCTGCACGGCGACAAGATCGAGGACCCTTACTTCTGGCTGCGCGAAAAGAAAAACCCCGACGTGCTCACGCACCTCAAGGCCGAGAACACGTACACCGCCGCGGTGATGGCCCCCTTCAAAGCCTACGAGGACAAGCTCTACACCGAGATCCTCGGCCGCACCAAGCAGACCGACGTGACCGCACCCTACCCGCAGCGGGGTTACTGGCTCTACGCCCGCACCGAGGAAGGCAAGCAGTACCCCATCCTCTGCCGCAAAAAGGGCAGCGTGGACGCGCCGGAGGAGGTCGTCCTCGACGTGAACAAGCTCGCCGAGGGCGAGAAGTTCATGGCGCTGGGCGGTTTCGAGTACAGCGACGACAACACGCTGCTGGCCTACTCCACCGACGTGAACGGCCACCGCGACTACGATTTCCACCTGCGAAACCTCGCCACCGGCGAGGAGGTCAAGACGCCGGTCGGCAAGGTCTCCGGCTTCACCTGGGCCGCCGACAACAAGACGGTTTTCTTCTCGACCGAGGACGAGTCCAAACGCTCGGACAAGGTGTTTCGCTACACCTTGGGCGAGAAAGCCCCGACGCTGGTCTACGAGGACAAGGACGAACTCTTCGACGTGGCCGTGGACCGCTCGCTCGACGGCGAGATCGTCTTCATCGGCTCGGCGAGCAAGCGCACGACGGAGTTCAGCTACGTGTTCGCCGACCAGCCCACGGACGCGCCGAAGGTCATCGTCCCGCGTCGCGACGAAATTGAGTACTACCCCGAGCACCGCGGCGATCTGTTTTACATCCGCACCAACGACGGCGCGAAGGAGTTCCGCGTGGTGACCGCCCCGGTTTCCACCCCCGAGACCGCGCAGTGGCACGAGATCATCCCTGCCCATCCCGGGGTCAAGATCGAGGATTTCCAGCCGTTCAAGGACTACGCCGTGGTGGGCGAACGCGCCGAGGCCCTGCCGCGCTTCGAGGTGTACAACTTCGGCACCCGCCAGTTGACGCCGATCGCGCTGCCCGAGGCCGCGTACGACGCCGGTCTGGACCACAACGCGGAGTTTGCCGCGACCGTGTTCCGCTTCAACTACCAGTCGCCCGTCACGCCGCCGAGCATCTACGAGTACCACTTCGACACGGGCGCGCAGACGCTGGTCAAGCGCACGGAAATCCTTGGCGGCTACGACCCGGCGCGCTACACGGTTGAACGCGTCCAGGTGAAAGCCGGCGACGGCACGGAGGTCCCGCTCGACGTGATCCGGCGCAAAGACGTGGCGCTGGACGGCAGCGCACCGTGCTGGTTGTACGGTTATGGGTCGTACGGCATCTCGGAAGACCCGACGTTTTCCAACGCGCGCATCTCGCTGCTGGAGCGCGGGGTGGTGTACGCCATCGCGCACATCCGCGGCGGCGGCGAACTCGGCGAGGCGTGGCACGAGGGCGGCCGGATGATGACCAAGAAAAACACGTTCACCGACTTCGTCGCGTGCGCAGATTATCTCGCCGACCACAAGTACACCGCGCACGACCGACTGGTGATCGAGGGCGGCAGCGCCGGCGGGCTGTTGATCGGCGCGACGCTGAACCTGCGCCCCGACCTGTGCAAGGCGGCCGTGCTGGCGGTGCCGTTCGTGGACGTGCTCAACACGATGAGCGACGCTACCCTGCCGCTGACCACGAGCGAGTACATCGAATGGGGCAACCCCAACAAAAAGGACGAGTACGACTACATCAAGAGCTACAGTCCCTATGACAACCTCCACGCGGCGAACTACCCGGACATCCTCCTACTCACGTCGCTCAACGACAGCCAGGTGCCCTACTGGGAGCCGGCCAAGTACGCCGCCAAGCTGCGCACGCTCAAGACCGACCACAACCCGCTCTTGCTCAAGATCAACCTCGACGCCGGCCACGGTGGAGCGTCCGGCCGCTACGACCGGCTGCACGAGGTGGCGTTCGAGTACACCTTCGGGTTGGCGGCGCTGGGACTGGTGAAGTGAGCCTTCGCCGCAGAGCGGCGTGCTTTACTGCACGATGATCTTCCCGCGCATCCCCGCCGCCGTGTGCCCCGGGAACGTGCAAACGTACTCGTACACCCCCGCGGCCGACGGCGTGAAGCTGATCGTGTCCTCCTCGCCCGGGCCGAGCAGCTTCGTGTGGACGAGGATCTGGTCGGCCTGCGCGC
This sequence comes from uncultured Chthoniobacterales bacterium, assembly GCA_964245035.1. GTDB lineage: Bacteria > Verrucomicrobiota > Verrucomicrobiia > Chthoniobacterales > SZAS-18 > CAHJWO01. The sequence continues at coordinate 2,534 of CAXTMD010000368.1, read as the reverse complement.
CGTCGGGCAGGTAGTCGCTGGCCGCGCGCGGCGCGGCGCTGGCCGCCGCGATGAACGCCGCCACGTCCGTGCCGGGCTTGAGGACCACGATGTTGTGTGCCATTGCCGCCTTGGGCAGGGAGCCGTCGTTGGTCAGCGTGAGGACGATGGTCTGGCCGACCGCGGCGCTGATGTCCGTCGTGTCGAACTTCATCTGGTCGTTCGCGGAAACGCTGACAGTCTGGTCCCCGGCGGCGTGGACGCCGACCGGAACGAGCGCGAAGAAACCGGCGAGAACAGCCGCCGCGAGGTGGTGCGAGGAAGGGCGCATAGCTCTCCCAGAATCGTCCGTGCACCTCCCGCCAGGTGCATCCCCGGCGAGGGCGCGCAGCGAACAAGGAAGACGCCATGCGCTTCCTCGCCCTCCCTCTTATCCTCCTCACCGCCACGCTCGGCCCCGCGCTCCGCGCACAGGACGAGGATGTAGCCAAGCGCGAGGGCCAGGCTCCCGCCGAACTCGCCAAGCTCGCCGGCGACTGGACGCACGACGCCCCCGGCACCAAACACCGCATCGACCTCAACGAACTTCCCCCCCCCTACTCGACGAACTCGCGCGTCAACGGCCCCCGCCTCATCAGCCGCCCGGATGGCGCGCAGCTCCACGTGCCGGACGGCTTCCGGATCGAGGAATATGCCAGGGGGTTCCAGAATCCCCGCTACCTGCTGACCGCTCCCAACGGCGACATTTTCGTGGCTGAAACGGGAGCCAGCAAAATCCTCGTCCTGCGCGCCGAGGATGGCCGTCCGCCCGAGACCAAGGAACTTTTCACCCGCGACGGCCTCAACAAACCGTTTGGCCTCGCCTTCTATCCGCCCGGTCCCGACCCGCAGTACTTGTACGCCGCCAACACGGACGGCGTCGTGCGCTACCCCTACAAGAACGGCGACCTCAAGGCGACCGGCCCGGCCGAGAAACTGCCCGCGCACATCCTCGGCGGTGGCGGGCACACGACGCGCGCACTGGTGTTCTCGCCCGACGGCAAGAAACTCTACGTGACGGTGGGCAGCGGCTCCAACGTCGACGACCGCAACAACCCCGCTGAACGCGAGCGCGCTCTCGTCTGGGAGATGAATCCGGACGGAACGGACCAGAAGATTTTTGGCTACGGCATCCGCAACCCGGTCGGCGTGGCCATCCGGCCCGGCACGGAGGAAGTCTGGGTGAGCACCAACGAGCGCGACGGCCTCGGCGATGATCTCGTGCCAGACTACATCACCCACGTCACGCCCGGCGGCTTCTACGGCTGGCCGTGGTTCTACATGGGCAACCACCAGGATCCGCGCAAGCCTGGCGAACACCCGGAACTGGCCGACAAGGTGCTCAAGCCCGACGTGCCGGTGCAGAGCCACTCGGCGACGCTCAACCTAACTTTTTACACCGGCCGCCAGTTCCCGGCGGAGTACCGCGGCGATGCGTTCGCGGCGTTCCACGGCAGTTGGAACCGCAACAAGCGCACCGGCTACAAGATCGTGCGCGTGCCCATCGACAAGGCCACCGGCAAAGCGCGCGGCGACTACGAGGACTTCGTGACGGGCTTCGTCAGCTCGGACGGCAACGTGTGGGGGCGACCCGTCGGTGTGACGGTGGCCAAAGACGGCAGTCTGCTTTTCAGCGAAGACAACGAGGATACCATCTACCGGGTCAGTTACGCGGGGAAGTGAGGCGTCCCCGGATCGCGCGCACGACGGTGCTGGTCTTGCCGTCTGGATTGGCGTGAATGAACGACGTCATCGTCAGCAGCGTGCCGTCCTTCAATACCAGCAGCGACGGAAAGAACGCTCCGCTCAGTTCGTTGTAAGTCGGCCACGGCGCGGACGCCGGGCCGAAGTTGCGTCCCTCGGCGTCGCCGCGCTGCACGAAGATGTCGGAAAACAGCCAAGCGCCGGAGAACTGCCGCAGGTACGCCGACTGTCGGCATTGCGAGTGAAACGCCAGCAGCGTGCCGCCGTCCGGCGCGCGGGCCAAAAACGGTGCGCCGCCGAACTCGTACTGGTTTTGCGCGAGTCCGTAGCGCAGCACCTTACCCGCCAGCGTGTCCACGATCCACGGCGAGGTGTTCATGCCGACGACCTCCTGCGCGCAGAGCACGTGGCCGTCCGGCGTGGGTAGGACGTTGGGCACGCCGTTGCGGCAGCCGGGTTCGCGGGAGATCAAGGCGGGCGCGCTCCACTTTTGCCCGCCATCGGTCGAGCGGACGAACTCGATGCATTGCGTGGAACCCTCTGTCATCATGCCAGGCGCTTCGGTGGCAAAA